>NZ_JALCZE010000010.1:0-256313 GCF_024586575.1 Chryseobacterium sp. WG23 | reverse complement strand
TAACCTTAACTCCTTCTATAACCCTTAATCTTCTATACTCCTGCGCTCCCGTATTGGGACTGCAAAGATACAAATCTTTTTTACTTCCGCAACTTTTATTTCTAAAAATTTCTGAAGCCTTTTTTAGACTTATTTTCTTTTCGAGTATACGTTTTATGCTTATCTAAAAGCTCTTCTGCGCTTACTGATCTTCTTTCGTTTTTCAGTGCGGCAAAGGTAAGCCAACTTACCTATACCAAACAAGTTTATGTAACAATAAATTCATATTCCGTTCATTTTTTATCTTAACACGCTGGGAGGTAAGGGTAAAAGTTTTAAACAAATGTTTGAGGAGTTATGAGTGAGGAGTTATGAGTTATGAGTTATGAGTTGTGAGTGATAGGTGATAGGTGATAGGTGATAGGTGATGGAAGTTATTCCATATATATGGTATTGTTCTTTTACTATATATTACTTTTATATGATCGGGTTGTCTTATCTGAAGGTACTGGATTTGGTTTTGGCTAAAGCCAATGGATGGGGTTTGTTTTATGTGGGCGGGCTAAAATATGTTTCCTATTGAACAGGTGTTCCGGAAAGAATGGGTTTATTATTGGCGGATGGCTACTGGCGGATGGCTATTGATCATTGATCATTCACTATTGGCTATTGACCATTGACCGTTCACTTACTACTTTTTTATCAGGCTTCTTTTGTAATGTATCACTCCTACCCTAGCCCCGATAGTAACGGGTACCCCGCAGCATAGCTTGGAAAATGGAGGGATACAGCGCAGGGAGCCATGCGCGAGGAGTATGAGTGGATAGCGGGAAAAAGCTCCTCATGAGTTGGAGAGTTCGAGGGTTTGAGAGTTCGAGAGTTGGAGGGTTGGAGAGTCTGAGAGTTTGGGAGTGAACAAAAAAAAACATTCCGTGAAAATCTTAGCTGTTAAAGATTCTCACGGAATGATTATAAAGTAAAGTTATATGGTTTAATTCAGGACATAAGATGTTCCGTCTCGCCCGTCTTTTAATTCGATACCTTCAGCCAGTAGCTTGTCTCTGATCTGATCTGAAAGGTCAAAGTTCTTGGATTTTCTTGCCTGATTTCTAAGTTCAATTAAAACTTTCAATGTCTGATCAAGTTTTTCATTGTTATTTTCCTCTACAGCCTGTAATCCCAATACATCAAAGATAAAAGCATTCAAAGTTGCCTTTAAATCTTTAAGGTCTTGTGTAGAGATGGTTTCTTTGGCATCATTTAAAGCAAAGATGTATTTTACAGCTTCAAATAAATGAGCAATCAGAATTGGAGAATTGAAATCATCGGTTAATGCTTCATAACATTTGTTTTTCCATTCTTTAAGGCTGAAAGCAGAATGTTTATTATCGTCAGGAGTGATTGAGTTTAATACTTTCACAGCCTCCATCAATCTGATAAATCCTTTTTCGCTGGCTATCATCGCATCATTGGAAATATCCAAAACACTTCTGTAATGTGCCTGCAGGAAGCAGAAACGAACAATTGACGGATGGAAAGGCTTTTCAAAGAAGTCGTTATCTCCTGTAACCAGTTGCATAGGAAGAATATAGTTTCCTGTAGATTTACTCATACGCTGGGAATTCATCGTCAACATATTGGCATGCATCCAGTAATTTACCGGAGCAGCGTCGTTGCATGCTTTCCCTTGGGCGATTTCACATTCGTGGTGTGGGAATTTCAAGTCCATGCCTCCTCCGTGAATATCGAAAGTTTCTCCAAGATATTTTGTGCTCATCGCTGTACATTCAAGGTGCCATCCCGGGAATCCTTCTCCCCAGGGAGAGTTCCATCTCATAATATGAGCGGGAGAGGCTTTTTTCCAAAGGGCAAAATCCTGTGGGTTCTTTTTCTCACCTTGTCCGTCAAGATCACGGGTATTGGCAAAAAGCTCTTCTATATTACGTTTTGAAAGTTCACCATAATTAAGTCCTCTTTTATTGTATTCCAATACATCGAAGTATACTGAACCGTTGCTTTCGTAGGCGAAACCTCTTTCAATCAGTTTTTGTGTCAGTTCGATCTGTTCCACAATATGACCGGTAGCTGTGGGTTCGATATTGGGAGGAAGCAGGTTGAACATCTCTAACACTTTATGAAAATCTACGGTATATTTCTGTACGATTTCCATAGGCTCCAGCTTTTCAAGTCTGGTCTGTTTTACAAATCTGTCATTATCTACGTTTCCGTCATCGGTAAGGTGTCCGGCATCGGTAATGTTTCTTACATATCTCACTTTATACCCTAAATGCATTAGGGTACGGTAGATAAAATCGAAAGAAAGGAAAGTTCTTACATTTCCCAGGTGTACATTACTATAAACGGTAGGCCCACAGACATACATTCCGATATTACCTTCTAAAATAGGTTTGAATATTTCTTTTTCTGCTGTAAGCGAGTTATATATTTTTAGTTGCATTTATTTTTTATTAAAGATTCAATAGTTTAAGATTTAAAAATTAGTTAAAATAATATTCTGTCACAACAAATAATTGTTGTGATATAAATTTTATCTGAAACTTTTTTAAATTTTATCATAATCAAATCGCTTTTAAATGATGTTGCAAATGTTCTACATAATCATTGATAATAAATTCCAATGTAAAAACCTGGAGTTCTGTTTTGGTGGTATCACAAGTTCTCTGTAGTGCTTCATCAGGAATATTTTCAACAACACGAACAATCTGGTAGTTCAACGTCTTCCAAAGGCTGATAACCTCATCAGTAGGAACATTCTGATAGTTCTGGATTTTCACCCATTCATTCTGATCGTATACAATATTCTCATTCTCCTTATATTGAGTGACTACAAATCTACGGATATTTGTAAAAGCACTGTCACAAAGATGTCCTATAATTTCTTTTTTAGACCATTTTTCTGGTGTAGCTTTATAATTCCATTCTTCTTCGGAAATTGTTTGAAAGCTCTGAAGTCCGGCATCTACCATATGCTTAAGAACCTGATAATTCATTACTAATAATCTAGTTTTGCATGGCTTCCTACATAATGTAAGAATTCCTGTCTTGTAATAGGGTTTGTTCTGAAAATACCACTTAATTCAGCTGTTATGGTGGAGCTTGATGTATCTTTAATTCCTCTGCAGTTTACACAAAGGTGTTTGGCATCAATGATGCAGGCTACGTTTTTTGTTCCTAAAGCTTCTTTCAGGGCGTCTACAATCTGCATAGTCAATCTTTCCTGAACCTGTGGTCTTTTTGCATAATAATCAACAATTCTGTTAATTTTTGAAAGACCTATTACTTCTCCGTTTGAGATATAGGCTACGTGTGCTCTTCCAATAATCGGAAGGAAATGATGTTCGCAGAAAGAATATACGGTAATATCTTTTTCCACTAACATCTGACGGTACTTATATTTATTGGAAAAGGTAGAAATACCCGGCTTATTTTCCGGCAGTAATCCGCCGAAAATCTCATTCACATACATTTTGGCTACACGCTTCGGAGAATCTTTTAAAGAGTCGTCTGTCATGTCTAACCCAAGGGTTTCCATAATTTCACCAAACAGCTCAGTAATTTTTTCAATTTTTTCCTGTGGCGATTTATCAAAAGCATTTTCCCTTATAGGCGTATGTTCTTTTCCTGTGAAAATATCATCGTCGTTATCAGTAAAATCAACCATTTTTATTTAATTTGCAGCAAAAATACGGATAATATTAATTCATTTATTTTAAAATAGACCGAAAAATATTATCTTTTATAACCAGTCTTATTAAAAAACCTATGATTATTGTCGAAGAAGTACAAAATGAAAAACATAAAAAGGAATTTCTGGAATTCCCTGCACAACTTTATCTCCACGACAACCATTATATACGCCCTTTAGATAAACATATTGAAGAAATTTTTGATCCCCGAAAGAGTAAGTTTTTCAAATATGGAGAATGTAAAAGGTTTTTGTTTAAAAAGAATGACAAAACAGTGGGTAAAGTCGCTGTTTTTATCAACACCTGTTATGAACAAAAGCAGCCAACAGGAGGTTTTGGTTTTTTCGACTGTATTCATGATCAGCAAACGGCTAATTTTATTTTTGACCATTGTAAAAGCTGGCTTCAGGAAAAAGGTATGGAAGCAATGGATGGGCCTATCAATTTTGGAGAAAGGGATAAATTCTGGGGTCTTTTGATTGAAGGATTTACTGAACCTTTGTTTGGTATGAATTACAATCCACCTTACTATAAGGAGCTTTTTGAAAATTATGGTTTTCAGATTTATTTTGAACAATTTTGTTTTACAAGACCCATTTTCGCAGAGGTTTCAAGGGTTTTCACTATTGCTTATGAGAGAAACAGGAGAAATCCTGCTATTTCTGCCCAGCCTATGAAAAAGAATAACCTGAAAAAATTTGCCAAAGATTTTACGGAGGTGTACAATAAAGCCTGGGCTTCTCACGGTGAAGGGAAACATATAGAGGAAGCTAAGGTCCTGAAAATGTTTAATACGATGAAGCCTATTATCAATGAACATATCTCATGGTTTGTGTATGAAAATGAAAAACCGATTGCGATGTGGATTAATCTCCCGGATCTTAATCAATGGTTTAAATATCTCAATGGAAAATTCGGAATTTTTGAAAAGCTTAAATTTTTATGGCTAAAGGAGTTTAAAAGGAATGAAAAAATGGTTGGTCTGGTTTTCGGGGTAGTTCCAGAATGGCAGAAAAAAGGTATTGATGGGTATATGATCTGGAAAGGGACCCAGCATTTGAGAGAACATACAGATTTTACAACTACTGAACTGCAGTGGATTGGTGATTTTAATCCAAAGATGATCAAAATTGCAGAAGCTCTTGATACTACAGTGACCAGGAAGCTCGCAACTTACCGATATTTATTCGATAGAAATAAAGAATTTGAAAGACATCCTATCCTTTAAAATGAGGAAGTCTGGGTCTGAAAGATGGAAGTTATTGAAGACCAAAGATTCAGTTTTGCTTCAGATTAAAAATAAAAATCCCTGTCATATAGACAGAGATTCCTTTCATTTTTGGTACTTTTATTAGAATAGCTCACCGGCTACTTTTTTAATATTATCACTTTTCCCCATGGAGTAAAAGTGTAAAACAGGAACTCCAAAATCCAGCAGTTCTTTACATTGGGCAATGGCCCATTCTATTCCGATTTGTTTTACGGCTTCATTATTTTTAGCATTTTCAACTTCATTGATTAATTCTTCCGGCAGATCTATTTTAAATACTTGTGGCAACAGTTTCAAGTGCCTTTTGGTAGCAATAGGTTTAATTCCCGGAATAATAGGAACGGTAATTCCCATTTCTCTTGCTTTCTGAACGAATTCAATATACTTTTTATTGTCAAAGAACATCTGAGTCACAATATAATCTGCTCCGGCATCTACTTTCTGCTTCAGCCATTTCAGGTCATAATTCATGGAGGGTGCCTCCATATGTTTTTCGGGATATCCAGCCACTCCTATGCAGAATTTATTAAGCTCATCACAAATCTGATCTTCGTCATGAAGGTACTTTCCTCTTCCCAGGTTATTAATCTGGTTGACAAGGTCCATAGCACTGGCATGCCCTCCCTGGGTAGGTTCAAAATACTGATGTCCTTTCATTGCATCTCCTCTCAATGCCATAACGTTATCTATTCCAAGGTACATACAGTCTACCAAAAGATATTCTGTTTCTTCTTTTGTAAATCCTCCACACAGCAAATGTGGAACTGTATCTACATTATATTTATGTTGAATAGCGGCACAGATTCCCAACGTTCCCGGCCGCATTCTTGTAATACGACGTTCCACCAGCCCATTTCCTTTATCGAGATAGATATATTCCTCTCTTGAAGTGGTAACATCAATGAACGGGGGCTTGAATTCCATCAGCGGATCTATGTTCGTATACAGATCTTCAATACCGATTCCTTTCTGTGGCGGAACAACTTCTAAGGAGAATAAAGTTTTTCCATTTGCGTTTTTAATGTGTTCTGTTATCTTCATGTTATATTTTAGTTGTTGGTTGATAGTTGATAGCTAAGAGTCTTGATTTGTAAACAAACTATCAGCTCTCACCCATGAACTATAAACTTTTTTTAATCTGCTAAGTTGGGTGACAACCATTTTCTTGCTTCCTGAATGGTACACCCTCTTCTTGCAGCATAGTCTTTAAGCTGGTCTTCTGTAATTTTTCCTAAACCGAAGTATTTTGCATGCGGGCTTCCGAAATAGTATCCGGAAACCGCTGCTGTAGGAAACATGGCTAAACTTTCGGTAAGGTAAACGCCTATATTTTCTTCTACTTTTAAAAGATCCCAGATTGTTTTCTTTTCCAAATGGTCAGGGCAGGCCGGATATCCGGGTGCAGGACGAACTCCTTTGTATTTTTCAGCAATCAGATCTTCGTTGCTTAAGTTTTCCTGATTGGCATAGCCCCAGTACTCGGTTCTTACTTTTTTATGTAAAAACTCGGCATAAGCTTCTGCAAAACGGTCTGCCAATGCTTTTACCATGATGGCATTATAATCATCATTGGCTTTTTCATATTCAGCGGACAATTCATCTGTTCCAAAACCTGTGGTCACACAGAAAGCTCCTACATAATCTGTTTTTCCTGAACTCTGAGGAGCAATAAAATCACTTAAAGCCAAATATTCTTTTCCTTTTGATCTTTGAGCCTGCTGTCTTAAAGTTAAAAACTTAGCCTGCTCATTATTATTCTCATCAAAGATTAAGATATCGTCAGATTCATTGGAGTTGGCTTTAAAAATTCCGAAGATGGCTTTTGCTGTTAATAATTTTTCGTCTAAAATTCTTTTTAAAATAACCTGGGCATCCTTAAATAACTCTTTAGCCTGAACGCCTACTACCTTATCTTCTAGAATATTAGGGTATTTCCCATGCAGGTCCCAGCTTCTGAAAAACGGCGACCAGTCTATAAAAGGAAGAAGCTCATGCAAATCCTGGTTTTCAAAAACTTTTATACCTAAGTTATTCGGTGTAAAAATCTCTTCATTTTCCCAATCAATTGTAAAATGATTTTTTCTTGCTTCTTCAATTGATACATAGTCTTTATCAACCTGTCTGTTCAGGAATTTTTCCCTGAAATCTGAGTAATCATTCTTTAGATCTGAAACATATTCTTTATTTCGGTCACCCAATAATGAACTTACTACATTTACTGCTCTTGAAGCATCATTCACGTGAACAACTGCATTTTTATATTTTAAATCGATTTTCACAGCAGTATGTGCTTTTGATGTAGTAGCACCTCCGATCAATAAAGGAAAATCTAAGTTTTGTCTTTCTAATTCTGAAGCGATATATACCATCTCATCCAGACTTGGAGTAATTAACCCGCTTAATCCAATGACATCTACTTTTTCTGCAATGGCTGTCTGAATAATCTTTTCGGCAGGCACCATCACTCCAAGATCAACGATTTCATAATTGTTACAGCCTAAAACTACACTCACAATATTTTTACCAATATCGTGAACATCTCCTTTTACTGTTGCCATTAGAATTTTCCCATTCGCAGGTCTTGATCCGTCTTTTTCAGCTTCAATATAAGGCTGTAAATAGGCAACTGCTTTTTTCATTACTCTTGCCGACTTTACGACCTGTGGCAGGAACATTTTTCCGCTTCCAAATAAATCTCCTACCACTCCCATTCCGGTCATCAGATTAATTTCTATGACATGAAGCGGTTTTTCGGCAACTTGTCTGGCTTCTTCTACATCTTCTTCAATAAAACGGTCGATACCTTTTACCAGTGCATACGTAATTCTTTCCTGCAAAGGATTGTTTCTCCATTCTAAATCTTCGGTTTTTTCTTTCTTTACCGACTTATGTTTTTCGGAATAATCCAAAAGTCTTTCTGTAGCATCTTCTCTCTTATCAAGAATGACATCTTCTACAAGCTCCAGAAGTTCTTTATTAATTTCATCATAAACCTCCAGCATTGCAGGGTTTACAATTCCGATGTTCATTCCGGCCTGGATGGCATGATAAAGAAATACGGAATGCATGGCTTCCCTTACGGTATCATTTCCACGGAATGAGAAAGAAACATTACTCACCCCTCCGCTTACAGATGCATAGGGAAGATTATTTCTTACCCAACGTGTTGCTTCAATAAAATCGATGGCATTTCTTCTATGTTCATCCATTCCTGTGGCCACCGGAAAAATATTTAAATCGAAAATGATATCTTCGGCAGGAAAACCAATCTGGTTCACCAAAATATCATAAGACCTTTTTGAGATTTCAATTCTCCGTTCAAGACTATCTGCCTGCCCTACCTCATCAAATGCCATTACAATCACAGCAGCACCATATCTTTTGATGGCTTTTGCATGTTTGATAAATTCTTCTTCTCCTTCTTTTAAGCTGATGGAATTTACCACACATTTCCCCTGTGCCACCTGAAGACCAGCTTCTAAGATTTCCCATTTGGAAGAATCCACCATGATTGGTATTCTTGCGATATCCGGTTCGGAAGCAATTAAGTTCAGGAACTTGATCATGGACGCTTTTCCGTCAATCAATCCATCATCAAAATTGACATCAAGAATTTGCGCCCCACCTTCCACCTGATGGCGGGCAATATCTAATGCTTCAGAGAATTTCTCCTCTTTAATAAGTCTTAAAAATTTTTTGGAGCCGGCAACATTGGTTCTTTCACCAACATTGATGAAATTACTCTCCGGTGTTATGATAAGAGGCTCAAGGCCCGATAATCTTAAATACTTCATTTAATTTTATTCTTCTAAAATATAATAGGCATTATTTGCATTCTGCCTTAATAAATCTCTATGCTTGGCTAAAGCAGTGATCAGTGGAAATCTTTTGTATGCTAAACCATGCTCTCTAGCAAATTTTTCTATCTCCTCAGTGATTTCGTTATAATACATATAGCTATAATTTGGAAATAAATGATGGGCAACATGGAAATTAAAATTCCCCAACACATTTCTCACCAGCCAATTGTTTTCTTTTAAATCATTAGTGACTTCAAATTGGTGACGAAGCCAGCTGAATGGAAGTCCATTACTCCTGTCTAATCTCGGAAAAGCATTATCAGGCAGCGGATGCAGGGGCAATAAAACAAACAAGGCAAAAATACTTGCTGAAATCACCTGTAAAAACCATGCTCCCAATGCCAAGCCTACTGATACTTTAAAGAACATAACAGGAATTACAATCTGATAAAAAAAGTAGAACAACTTATAGCCTATCATTTTTATTTTTTCTATCGCAGGTATTTTTCCCTGGGTTTTCAAAATCACCCTTTCCTTATCAAAGAAGTCTCTAAAATCTCTTATAAACATCCAGTTGAATAAATACAACGGATATACTAAAAAGAAAAACTTATCCTGATACTTCTGTACTCCTTTTGCTTTGATCCAGGGAATGATTAACAGCAAACCACTCTGCTCGATATCGGTATCCCAGCCGTCCACATTCGGATAGGCATGATGACTTGCTATATGCCTTTTTTTCCAGATGTAGGAATTAGCTCCCACAAAATCAAAAATGTGCAAAACCAGAAAATTCAGTCTTCTACTTTTATAAATATTATTATGAGCTGCTTCATGAATTAGATTTAAGTAAATCAAAACCAAAAAAATGCCCATTGCAATAAAACTCAATATATACATCCAAGGTTTTTCTGCGTTGAGAACTGCAAAAAAGTATAAGCTTATATAGATCAACGGCAGGATAACAGCCTTCACCTGAATATAAATATCCCTGTTTTCAGGAATTGCTTCTACCCTTTGGTTCACTTTCTTTCTCAGTTCATTAAACAGTTTCGCATCGTCTGAATTTTTTAAGTAACTCGGCTTTTCCATTACATTAAACTTTATGGTTTATTTAAAGTTAATATTTACAATCCAGCCAACATTCTTGATTTTGATTAAAAAAATCTATCAAATCACACAAATTCCTTCAATTTTCTTGGCGGATATTTTTCTACCAGATCAGCAATTGCCTTGATATGTTCCGGAGTAGTACCGCAGCATCCTCCGATAATATTGATCAATCCTTTTTCTACATATTCTTTAATCTGTCTGGCCATATCTTCCGGTGTCTCATCATATTTCCCAAAAGCATTCGGTAAGCCTGCATTCGGATAAGCCGAAACATAGAATTCTGAATTATGGGCCAGCGTTTCCAGGTAAGGTGTCAGCTGATCTGCTCCTAAAGCACAGTTGAAGCCCACGCTTAACAGGTTCAAATGAGAAACTGAGATCAGAAAGGCTTCTGCTGTCTGCCCGCTCAAAGTTCTTCCTGAGGCATCGGTAATGGTTCCTGAAACCATGATTGGAATTGTAATTCCTCTTTCTTCCTGAAGTTCATCAATGGCAAATAAGGCGGCCTTGGCATTCAGTGTATCAAAGATGGTTTCTACCAACAAAATATCTGATCCTCCATCCAATAGTGCTTCACATTGCTGCCTGTAAGCTACTCTCAATTCTTCGAAAGTAATCGCTCTATACCCAGGATCATTAACATCGGGGCTTAAACTTGCTGTCCTGTTTGTAGGCCCTATAGATCCTGCCACAAATCTCGGCTTATCAGGATTTTTTGCGGTGTATTCATCGCAGGCTTTTCTGGCAATTCTTGCAGACTCATAGTTCAGCTCATAGACCAGTTCTTCCATGTGATAATCTGCCATCGCAATCGTAGTTCCTGAGAACGTATTTGTTTCAATAATATCAGCACCTGCTTCCAGATATTTTTTGTGAACTTCTTCAATCGCATGGGGCTGTGTCAAAGAAAGCAGGTCATTATTTCCTTTTACCGGATGTTCCCAGTCTTTGAATCGCTCTCCGCGATAATCTTCTTCTTCAAACTTGTAACGCTGAAGCATTGTTCCCATGGCACCGTCGAGGATGAGAATACGCTTTTGGAGTTGAGAGTTGAGAGCTGAGAGTTGAAAGTCTTGTATGCTATTTTTCATTTTCTATTTTTTTGTAATAATTTATAAATCCGCTGATAAGCTTTTTACATAAAAGGATTTTTCTATTTACAATTTCAAAATCATCTTTAGAAATATATACTTGGTCTAAAGCCAGATAAAATTGGGTTTCCAGTTCGTAAAGAGATCCCCTGGCAATATGCAAAAAGTGTAATGTATCTTTAGATGTTCTTCTTCCACATCCTTCTGCTATATTTGATGGGATTGAAATAGCAACTCTTCTTATTTGACTGGTTAAAGCAAATAATTCTTCTTTAGGAAAATTTGTGGTCAAAATATAAGTTAGGTTAACCAATTTTCTTCCTTCAATCCAAACCTCTAATTCTGTATAATCTCTACTCATTTTTTATCTATAAACTGTCAACCCTAAACCCTCAACTAATCTAAGCCTTGCTTCAGGTCTACAATGATATCTTCTACATTTTCCAGCCCTACTGAACAACGGACTAAACCTGCCGTAATCCCTACTTCGTTTCTCTCTTCATCAGACAATTTGGAATGCGTTGTAGAAGCCGGATGAGTAACGATCGTTCTTGTATCACCTAAGTTAGCGGAAAGTGAACACATTTGTATCTTATCTAAGAAATTTCTTCCGCCCTCTATTCCTCCTTTTATTTCAAAAGCAACGATATTTCCTCCGAGCTTCATCTGTTTTTTGGCAACTTCATAGTTCGGATGGGATTTCAGGAATGGATATTTTACCAGTTCTACATTAGGGTGACTTTCTAAAAACTCGGCTACTTTCAATGCATTTTCACAATGTTTTTCAACACGGATTGCCAATGTCTCCAGGCTTTTTGATAATACCCATGCATTAAAAGGAGATAGTGCAGGTCCTGTATTTCTTGCAAAAAGATAAATTTCTCTGATCAGATCTTCCTTTCCTACTGCAATTCCTCCTAAAACTCTTCCCTGTCCGTCAATCAGCTTCGTTGCTGAATGTACAACAACATCTGCACCATATTTTATCGGCTGCTGGAGATAAGGCGTTGCAAAACAGTTATCTACAATGAAAATAAGATTGTATTTTTTAGCAATCTGCCCGAAAAACTCCAGATCCAAAATCTCAATAGCAGGATTGGTGGGTGTTTCAAGATATAGAATCTTTGTATTAGGCTTGATATATTTTTCTACATTTTCAGCATCGCCTGCCTTGAAGTAAGTGGTTTCAATATTCCATTTTGGAAAATACTTGGTAAACAAGGTATGGGTAGATCCAAAAACCGACTGGCAGCTTACAATATGATCGCCGGCATTCAATAATGCTGCAAATGTGGAATAAATTGCCGCCATTCCCGTCGCAAATGCATATCCTGCTTCTGCACCTTCCATTTTAGCAATTTTATCTGTGAATTCCGTTACGTTCGGGTTAGAGAAACGGCTGTATAGGTTTTTAGGCTTTTCTTCGGCAAAACTTGCCCTCATATCTTCGGCATCCTGGAAAATAAAGCTGGATGTAAGATATAATGGCGTGGAATGCTCGTCAAACTGGGTTCTTTCAGTTTGGGTTCTTATTGCTGATGTTTCAAAATTCTCCATATAGTTTTAATTAATTTACCAATATAGCAGTCTAACAATATAGCAATGAGATTCTTCGCTACGCTCAGAACGTCCATTTATAAATATTGGTAAACTTTATATTGTCAGATTGTTATATTAATTTTATTTTATTTCACTTACTCTTAAAATATCTCCGAAAACGCCTCTGGCAGTTACCTGCGCTCCGGCTCCGGCTCCCATAATAACAATTGGATTTTCACCGTAGCTTTCTGTATAAATCTCAAATATGGAGTCTGAACCTTTTAACTGCCCTAATGCTGAACTTCCAGGTACAGAAACTAGCTTGACATCAAGCTGTCCTTTTTCTTCCTGCAGATTTCCGTGCAGATCTCCTACATAACGCAGTACATGCCCAGGCTCCTGGTTTTCTTTAATCTTCTGATATTCTTCATCGAGTTCTTCCAATCTTGAGATAAATTCACTTTTCTCTACAGCCAGAAGATTTTCAGGAATCAGGTTTTGAATATTAATATCCTGGAATTCGTTGATCAGATCCAGCTCTCTTGCCAAAATCAGAAGTTTTCTTGCTACGTCATTTCCAGAAAGATCTTCACGCGGATCCGGTTCTGTGTACCCTTTCTCCATTGCTTCTCCGATAACTTTGGAAAACTTATCGTTTCTTACAGAGAAGTTATTGAAGATATAGCTTAGAGACCCCGAGAATACGCCTTTTATTCTTGTAATATTTTCTCCTGAAAGGTGTAATAATTTAATGGTATCAATTAACGGAAGACCTGCTCCTACATTTGTTTCATACAAATACCGTCTGTTGTTTTTACTCAACGTATATCTTAGTTTACGATATTCTTCAATAGGAAGTGTGTTGAAGATCTTATTGGAAGAAACCAGGTCAAATCCGTTTTCGGCTAAGGCATGATAGTTTTTTACAAAATCCTTACTCGCCGTATTATCCACGACAATCAGATTTTCTAATTGATTTTCATTGGAGAATCTGATCAGTTCCTGAACATCTGATGAATGTTCTGCTGTTAGAACCTCATCATTCCAATTTGCATCAAATCCTTTTTTATTGAAAGCTATTTTCTTTGAATTCGCTACTGCAACTACTTTTAAGTCTATTTTCTTGCGTCTTTTAATTTCTTCTGAAGATTCAAGAACCTGTTCAATTAATGTTTTTCCAACATTTCCATGGCCTATAATTGCCAGGTGAACCGTTTTTGGTTTTTTGAATATTTCAGATTCTAAGATATTTCTGGTTTTTTCATCCTGTGACGATGTTACTACGATGTTTACTCTGTTTTCTCCTGAAACCTGGTTTAAAAGTAATGGAAAAACATTATTTCTGGCCAGCTCAGCAAGGACTTTATTAAAATCTTCTGCTACAAATCCGAGTACAGAAACATTATTGATGCTGTAGATTTGGGAAACTTTTCCCGATTTTCTTTCTGCTTCAAATTCATCGATAAGACAAGCCACTGCTTTTTCTGCATCATTTTCCTGAACCAAAATAGAGATTCCGTTTTCTATAGCTTGCTGGGAAATTACCCCTACACTGATACGCGCTAAAGTGAGCGCTTTAAAAATTCGTCCGTCAATTCCGATTTCTCCAAGGAAATCTTCTCCTTCAAATTTAATGATTGATCTGTTCTTCAAAAATTTTATTTCGTTAGCATTTTTCATGAGTATATAAAATATTTTTTATGATAGTATTTAATTGTTGGTATTCCATTAGGAAGGCGTCATGCCCATGTACTGACTGGATCTCGTGATAAGAAACATTCTTATTTTTCTCTGCCATTCTTTCAAAACACATCCTGATCTCAGAAGCAGGAAAGAATAAATCTGTATCAACGGAGATCATGTGCATTCGTGCCTGGACTTTATCCAGCATTGATTCATCTGCATTGATATTCATTAACAGATGGTTCATGAGCTTATATGCTTTTAAACTAAATCTATCGTTTAATGCATTACCGTGATAAACCAGCCAATCTTCCGATTCTAAGCTTTTTTTCTCCTTATTGTATTTGTTTTGAAATCTGTTATTGAGTGATTGTGGAGTCCGGTAACACAACATAGCATGAATTCTGGCTTTTTGCAGAGGTTCATCTTTATCATTCAATAAAAACTTCTGAACCAGACATTGTGCATGCAGCCAATCGTGAGTTCTGTAATCACAGGCTATAGGAATAAATATTTCCGTCAGTTTAGGCTGCTTTGTAAGCATTTCCCAAGCAATGCTTCCTCCCAGAGAGCCTCCAATAATGGCATATAGTTTTTTGATCTGTAAAGTTTCCAGCCCTTTCAAAAAGATATTGGCAATATCTGCCGGGGTGAAATCTTCATAATCTTCAATTAAAAAATTATCATATCCGTTTCCGGGAATATTAAAACACAGAACTGTATATTTTTTTGTATCAACTACCTGATTTTCACCAATTAATTGTTTCCACCATCCTTTTTCTCCGGATACATTTGAGTTTCCGGTTAGCGCATGATTGATTAAAATAATGGGTGCAGTAAACAGGTCTTTCCCGAAAAGCTCATAGCTCAACGGGATATAATATTCCTTTTGGGAATTGGTTTGATACGAAAGATTAATATAGTTTAGTTCTGTTTTCAATTCTATTATTTTTAATACAATTGAAAATGCCACAGGAAATGGCTGAAAAGAACTTCAGTAGTTATCTGTCCAAAATTATTTTGGTAGAACGTAGCACCTTCTTTGCTTGCACAAAGGGTTGCTAAGGTTTCATAGGGTCTAATCCCTCAACCTTTCTTGATAACATTTTCAATATTTGAATGAACGAATGATGCAAAGGTAGTTTTTTTCTTTTAATTTCAAAAAAAAAATATTTTAATATTTTAATATCCCCTATAAATACAAGTATTTCAAGGGTATATTAAGAATTATTCAGATGATAGGAATTGGAATTACTTTTCAAAAAAACTAACTTCGTATAGAAAAATGATGTGATATGACCTCCGAAAAAGAAAGATTACAAGATTCCAAATGGAAAAACTGGGGACCTTATGTAAGCAACCGGCAATGGGGAAATGTACGTGAAGATTACAGCCCAAACGGAAATGCGTGGAACTTTACCAATCATAACAATGCAGAAAGCTATGCCTACCGTTGGGGAGAAGAAGGTATTGCAGGTATTTCCGATGTCAAGCAGCTGTTCTGTTTTGCATTTTCATTTTGGAACAAGAAAGATAAAATTGTAAAAGAGCGGTTCTTTGGGTTGAGCAATCCTCAGGGAAACCATGGTGAAGATATCAAAGAAATTTTCTATTACCTGGATAATACTCCTACTCATAGCTATATGAAAATGGTTTATAAGTATCCGATCAATGCATTTCCTTATGATGAGCTTCTTACAGAAAACGGAAAACGCAGCAAAAAGGAACCGGAATATGAAATTTTTGATACCGGAATCTTCAACGACGATGAATATTTTGATATTTTCATTGAATATTGTAAGGCTGACCATAACGATATTTTAGTAAGGGTTACGGTATGTAACCGAAGCCAGCACGCCGCACCAATTGTGGTAGCACCAACGGCATGGTTCAGAAACAACTGGAAATGGGGCTATAATACCTATAAGGGCGAAATGACTTCTTCTCATGATGGGAGTATCAGCATTGGTCATGACAGTATTTCGATTAAAAAGCTATATTCCAGAAATGGGAATGCAAAACGGGTATTTTGTGATAATGAAACCAATACTTCCAAGCTTTACGGAGCTCCCAAGATTGAAAATACTTACTTCAAAGACGGTATTAATGACTTTATTATTCACAAGGGAGACACTGTAAATCCTGAGAAAAGAGGAACAAAAGCATCTTTTCTGATTGACGAACTTATTGAAGGCGGACAATGTAAGATTTTTGAACTCAGACTGTGTCCTGATGGAACTGATGAACCTTTTCAAAACTTTGATGAGATCTTCAATACCAGGAAAGCTGAAGCTGAAGAATTTTACCGCGAAATTCAACATGACACCCCTGATGAAGATGAAAGAAATGTTCAAAGGCAGGCCTTTGCCGGACTTCTCTGGAATAAACAGTTTTATCATTACAATATTGGAAAGTGGCTGAAAGGTGATCCTAATTTTGAAGCACCCAGAAACTTTAATGAATATGTAAGAAATACAGAATGGAATCATCTCCACAATAAGGATATTATTTCCATGCCTGATAAATGGGAATATCCCTGGTATGCTACCTGGGATCTGGCTTTTCACTGTGTTCCTTTATCCATGATAGATGCAGAATTTGCCAAGGGACAGCTTTTGCTATTGACCAAGGAATGGTATATGCATCCTAATGGGCAGCTTCCTGCCTATGAATGGAATATGAGCGACGTAAACCCACCTGTACATGCATGGTCCTGCTTCAGGGTTTTTAAAATTGATGAAAAAAATAATGGAAAACCTGATCTTTTATTTCTGGAAAAAGTATTCCAGAAGCTTCTCCTGAACTTTACCTGGTGGGTAAACAGAAAGGATAAAAATGGAAAGAATATCTTCGGGGGCGGTTTCCTGGGTCTTGATAACATTGGTGCTTTTGACCGGAATATGGTTTTAAAAGATGGGCAGCATCTTGAACAGGCTGACGGAACAAGCTGGATGGCCATGTACGCTTTAAATATGATGCGCATTGCAATGGAACTGGCCCAATATTACCAGGTGTATGAAGATATGGCTATTAAATTTTTTGAGCATTATCTTTATATCGCAGAAGCAATGGAAAATCTGGGTGAAGGAACCAAAGGACTCTGGAATGAGGAAGACGGTTTTTTCTATGATGTTCTTCAACTTGGAAACGGAGACAGTGTATCTTTAAGGCTGAGAAGTATTGTGGGATTAATTCCTCTTTTTGCTGTTGAAATCGTAGACCACAGATTACTGGAAAAGATGCCGAACTTCAGAAGCAGAATGGAATGGATCTTAAAAAACAAACCTGAACTTACTAAGCTTGTTTCTCATTGGGATGAGGAAGGACATGGAAGGAAACACTTAATGAGTATCCTTCGTAAAAACAGACTGACAAAAGTTTTAACAAGAATGCTTGATGAAAAGGAGTTTTTAAGTTCTTACGGAATTCGTGCCATGTCTAAAGTATATGAAGAAAATCCTTTTATATTTTCTGTTCACGGAACGGAAAATATAGTTTATTATACTCCTGCAGAAAGTGACAGCAGAATGTTTGGCGGTAACAGCAACTGGCGTGGCCCTATATGGTTTCCTATTAATTTTCTGATTGTGGAAAGCTTACAGCGTTTTCATTATTATTATGGGAACAGTCTGAAAGTAGAGTTTCCAACAGGAAGTGGGGATAAAAAAAATCTTGATGAAGTAGCCCAAAATATCAGTAAAAGACTTTGCTCTATTTTCTTAAAGGATGAACATGGCCAACGTGCTTTTAACGGCGGAAATCCGAAATTTAATCATGATGAACACTTTAGAGATTATATCACTTTCTTTGAATATTTCCATGGAGACAATGGACGTGGCGTAGGGGCTTCCCATCAGACAGGATGGACTGCTACCGTAGCTAAACTTATTAAACCAAGGCTGACATTTTAATAGGCTGTGAATCATAAAAAAACCGGATGAGACATCCGGTTTTTTTTATTTTTTAAGACAATAGAATTAAATTTTATCTCCATTCACAAAAACTTCGTATCCGATTTCTACATTCGGCTCTAACGTTTTTGATACGGAACAGTATTTTTCAAAAGATAATTCTGCTGCTTTTAATGCTTTCTTAGGATCAATTTCTCCTTCCAAAAGGAATTTTACTTTAATAGATTTAAAAGGCTTTGCATCATCTACCTGAATTCTCTCTCCTTCCACTTCTGCCTGAAAGCTTTTAATATCCTGACGCTGCTTTTTTAAAATAGAAACCACATCAATTCCGCTGCAGCCTGCTACAGCCATCAGGACACTTTCCATTGGAGAAACACCTTTAGCTCCCGGCTGGGAAGTATTGTCCAAAAGAATAGAGTTTCCTTGGGAGTTGGTACATTCAAATAAAAAGTCGTCGTTTATTCTGTTGAGTGTTATTTTCATTATTGCTTGTTGCTTGTTGCAAAGTTATAAAATTCCTCTCGCTTTTATCTCCAAGTATTTATTGATAACATCAATATTCAGGTTTTCAGGAAGGGTATATACGGTGTAAATTCCATATTTACGCAGCTCCTGGATAATTAATTTCTTTTCAAATTCAAATTTTTCAGCGACGATTTCATCATATATCTCCTGCATATTTTCAGGATTTTTATTGATCAGCGCTTGGAGTTCAGCATTTTTGAAAAACACCACTACCAACAAGTGATTTTTAGCAATTCCACGAAGATATTTCAACTGGCGGTTTAATCCGTCCAGCGTTTCAAAATTGGTAAAAAGCAAAATTAAGCTTCTCTGGTTGAGCGAATATTTTACATCCTGGTACAACCGGTTGAAGTCACTTTCAAAAAAATCTGTTTTAATATTGTACAGGGCTTCTGAGATTTTTTTCAACTGCCCGGATTTATTATCGGCAGCAATTTTATTTTCTGCTTTTTTTGAAAAAGTCATCATTCCGGCCCTGTCTCCTTTTCTCAAAATAATATGGGACAATGCCATGGCAGCATTAATGGAATAATCCAGCAGGCTTAATCCATTGAAAGGCATTTTCATCGTTCTGCCTTTATCAATCAGTATAAAAATACGCTGTGATTTCTCATCCTGAAACTGATTAACCATTAAACGATTGGCTTTGGATGTTGCCTTCCAGTTAATGGTTCTGATATCATCTCCAGGAACATAATCCTTGATCTGTTCAAACTCCATGGTATGCCCTAACTTTCTGACTTTCTTAATTCCTCCCAGCATAAACTCGCTCTGCAAAGCCATCAGTTCATATTTTCTGAGATGAACAAAGGATGGATAGGAAGGTAAGACTGCATCTTTCTGGAAATTAAATCTTTTGGAAACTAATCCCAAGGGTGAGGAAGCATATACATTCAGACTTCCAAAATGGTATTCTCCTCTTTCTTTGGGTTCCAATGCATATTGGAAAAAAGTATTGGTCCCGGAATGAATATGTTTTTCAATTAAAAAATCTCTTTTCTGAAACTGGAAAGGTATTTCATCAATAATTTTGGTCGTAATCTTAAAGCTGTAATTGTTTTTGATATCAATTTTTACAAAGTTTTCGTCGCCATTGGACAATTTCTCTGGTACTATTCTTTGAGCCTGTAATGCATTTTTCTGATTAAAGAGAAGTAGGTAATCAACCATTACTGCAAGAAAACAAAGCAGTAATACCATGTGAGCAACCCACATCAAAGCCGGGAAGAAAAATGCCAAAACATACAGAACACCCACTCCAATGAGCGTAAAGAAGAAACGTGTATTGATGTATAAGTTTTTCATTGTTTAGGTTGCAGGTTGCAGATGACAGGTTTTGGGTGAGTGTTTATTAGCTTTATCACAATCATTTATTACTACCTATCTCGGAATTTCTATTCCCTCTAAGATTTGACGGATAATTTCATCTGCGGTAAGACCCTCCATTTCTCTTTCCGGAGAAACGATTACTCTGTGTCGTAAAACAGCATAACTTGCTTCTTTAATATCTTCCGGAGTTACAAAATCTCTTCCTCTCAATGCTGCAAATGCTTTTGAGGCTGTAAGAAGCGCCAGCGAAGCTCTGGGAGAAGCACCCAGATATAAAAACTGGTTTTCTCTGGTATTGATAATAATTTTAGCAATATATTCCATCAACTGTGCTTCCACAATGATTTCTTTTACCAAATGCTGATAGCTTTTCAGCTGTTCTGCGGTAATTACGTGATTTACGCCTTCGGTTTTGTCTTCTTTTTTACTTTCATGCTGATTTCTGATAATAGCTATTTCCTGTTCAAGATTAGGGTAGCCCACATTGATTTTGAAAAGAAAACGGTCCAGCTGAGCCTCAGGAAGTCTATAGGTTCCTTCATGCTCTATTGGGTTTTGGGTAGCTACTACAAGGAAAGGTTCATCCATTATATAACGGGTACCATCCATTGTAATCTGTCTTTCTTCCATTACCTCAAAAAGAGCTGCCTGTGTTTTTGCAGGCGATCTGTTGATCTCATCAATTAATATGAAATTGGAAAAAACAGGTCCTTTTTTAAATTCAAACTCCGAATTTTTCACATTGAAAACTGATGTTCCTAAAATATCGGAAGGCATAAGGTCCGGGGTAAACTGAATTCTGCTGAAGCCTACATCAATCGTTTTTGCCAGTAGTTTTGCAGTAATTGTTTTGGCAACTCCCGGAACACCTTCAATTAAAACATGTCCGTTTGAGAGCAATGCAGCCAACAGATGTTCTATCATATTCTCCTGCCCTACAATTACTTTTCCAATTTCAGATTTTACTTTATCAATGCTTGCACGGAGTTCAATCATATCTATTCTGGATTGAAACTGGTCTTCGCTTTTATTAAGGTTTATCGCGTTTTGATTTTCTATGTTTTCGTTATCAAGGTTTTCCATAATTTTTATCTTTGGTTTTTTGACAGGCTTCGTTCTATCTCTACATTGTCCAATCAGGACTTTACTTTATTTAAGGATCTCATCAAGGAGTCTGTTTATCCTTGTTAAGTCCTCTTTCATAACACTGGCATATGGGTCCTGGGCTTTTTTAATAAGCTCTATTGCCTCATCTATCATCTCTATTGTTTTTCCGGTTTTCAATTGCAGTTTTTTTGCAAATTCCGAATCTAATTGCTGGGTATCAATCAGCAGGTCCATTCTCACTTTATTTAGGAAATATTGGGCTTTTTTGGCCATCATATCGTGAAAATCACCTTCCTGAAGATAAAGATTTCCTATGCTTTTAACAAAATCTAAAGAGGTATTTCTCAATGGTTCTATAACGGCTACTACCCTTTGCTTTCTTTTAGCATTAAAGAAAATAAACAGGGTAAGTCCGCCTAAAAGAACCCACCAGGCATATTTCAAAGCGGGATTTGACAATACAAACCTCATAAAGAAGCGTGATGCTTTACTGCTGCTTGGTACAAACCAAACCGTTTCCCTATCCTGAAGATAAGAAAAAACATCCTGTGTATATTTTACATTTCCGGGTTTCAGAAGATAGTAATTGGTAAGGAAAAGTGGCTCACAGTGAGCATAGATATTACCTTTCCCAAATTTTACTTTAATAAAATTGGCCTGGTCCGTATTCTTTCTTTCTACAGTCTTACCGAGTATTTCAATCTGGGGCTTAATAAATGAAAAACCTCTTCCGGACGGAAATTTATCCAGTTTTATAAAATCGCTCTGATATTTTTTATCGGTAAGCTTCAGCACATTCTCTTCTTCAAAAGAAATATCTGAGTCATAATAACCAATACTGTCGGATATTTCTTTGGGCATGCTGCGTTCCATAATCAACATCGCATCGGAACCATTGGATACCTGATCCAGGATTTTCTTCCATGATTCTTTGTCAATATTGCTTTCGATAACAACAATATTATGGATTCCTCTTTTATGTTGATTATAATATTCGTAAGGCGTCTGCTCAGTTTTTTTGAGCTTATTTTTAAAGAGATCTTTTGCTTCATTATTAAAAACAAACAGCCCAAAAGGAGACTTCTCATTAATATCGAAGTTTTTGCGCCAGTTTGTAGTCTCTTTTTTGTTAACTTCAAGCAACGCCAGAATAACCATCACAACGATGAAAATTACAGCATATATTTTGAAATTTTTATTCATGGTTAATCTTTAATTATGGTTTAAATACCTGATACTGATTTTTAAATTTCCTGTAACTCTGTTCTTCAATATTGAATTCCCCATACCACACATAATCGAAGATATAGGCAAGGTTTGAAAATTCGTTTTTCAGATGGGGTGCTTTTAGCTCCATCGTATAATCTTTGTTCGTTTTTTCGGGATTCCAGTCGATCAGTTTTTTATCACTTAGCTTTTTAAGAATAAACAGGAACTGATAACGTACTGCCGAACGGTAATCTCCTTCATGTTCAAACTTTGCAATACTTTCAGGAAAATTAATCTCATGGATATTTTCATGAAGCTCTTCTACCTTAATATTTATTTTTTTATTCTTTCTACCAAAAATAAAGCTTCCGTCTTTCCCCAGCATATATCTGATGATAAAATAGAGAAGGAATCCTACCAGGATAATGGCAAATAACCGGATGAGAACTGTAGTGAGCTCTGCAGATTTGGAAAGAGCTGTTTCTCCAAAAATACTCTGCAAAAGCTGTCCGATCTTTCTCATTAGCTTCTGCCAGAAAGATTCTCTTGGCTTGGTTACAGAATAGTCGTATTCTTTACCTTTATATCTTGAAGGAATGTTTTCTTTAAATTCCTTTGAATATACCCTATTTTCTGACACAGGATTTTTCATCAATACAGAATCTGCACGCAGCATATTGTGGTAATGATTTCTACTCAAAGAATCTCCCAGATAGTCATCCACAGGAATACTTTCCTGAGCATTAATCAATTCCAGGGACAAAAAAAACAGTATAAAAAACAGAAACTTATTCATTATTACCAATGGTGTCTATTTCTTCAAGTTCTACTTTCTGGTGAAGATCTGTTCTGCTGTCATAATACATCAGCCCTCCGTTAATATACATCAGATTGGAAAGAAAGAATGAGAGAAGCATTGAAATACCATAAAAAACAAAAAAGGCAATACCTATTACACCTGTAAATGGATTTTGTTCAAAGTTTGCATCCGGAGCAGTGGTAAGGATTGATCCGTATAGGAATATCATCGGAATGTAGGTAAAAAACGAAGCTACAATGGAGATAATAATTACCATCACAAATGCCGCTCCCCAATACTTCCAGTATGGAGATTTTTCACTTCCGTTCGGATAGGAAAACTGTGCTCTCATCGAATAGCTCAAACTTTCAAAAAAACTCCTGTTTGAATTAAAATAATCATACATCAGAAATGTAGTGACATTAAATATCGTGGGATACACAAGAAATATCAGGAAAAAACCAATTACAATAAATATCAGGAGATAGGAAAATCCAATCACAAACAGGGCCAGCGGTGCTACAATAAAAATAATTCCAAGGCAGAGCTTCACTATTTTTCCGGCATTATTTTTAAAATCATTCAGGATTTCATCGGTTTTTATATTTTTTGCCCCCTGTGCAATTCTTTTCACATAGAAAACAGGAAACAGATAATTGACGATGGCCAGGACCATAAAAAGTAAAAATGTAAGCAGCCCTACTACAATCAGCATTCCTCCGTTTTCTGAAAAATATTGTTCAAAATAATACGTATCACCACCCAGATTGGATCCGAAAAGCTGGGAAAAAAGCTCTTTATATCCGAAAACCACAACAGTTACCATAAGGATTAACAATAAGCCATTAATCAAAAGATAGCTTTTGAAATAGTTTTTCCCGTATAATTTGAAAAAATTGAAACTGTCACTTATAAAAGTTCCAAAATCCCTTTTTTTATAAAACTGTATCATTGATTTGGTTATTAATTTTTTTATTGACGATTGACGGATATACAAAATAATAGAACCCAATAATCGCAAGTGAACTGAAAATAATTGCTATGTTCAAAACCAAAGGCATTTTCAGCGCATGCCTCGTCACATATCCTTCAATAATTCCTGCACAAATAGTGAATGGAATGGTACTCAAAAATATTTTAAATGAATCTTTGAATCCCCTCTTAAAAGAATTAAACCTTGAAAAAGTTCCGGGAAACAAAATAGAAGCTCCCAAAATTAATCCACACATAGCTTCTACTACCATAGCAAAAATCTCAAAGACCCCATGGAGCCATATTCCTCTTGCACTGTCCTTCAAAGCTCCATATTCATAGAAAAAATACTGAAAAGAACCTAACATGACACTGTTGGAAAGAAGAGCAAACAGCGTTCCTACTCCTCCCGCAATACCATACATGTATAATTTGGCCCCTACCTGGATGTTATTAAAAATAATTCCTATGGTACTTCCCCATGTAGATCCGCTTTGATAAATTCCTACAGCATTGTTATTCTTTATATTTTCAATAGTTTCATTTACATAGCTTTCCCCAAGGATAATATTTGCAAAATCTTTATCATAGACGGCAGAGAGCACACCTATTGAAGTAAACAGAATAAAAAAAAGAAAAGCATACATCAGATATCTTCTATACTGATAAACCAATAATGGAACTTCTGTCCGGAAAAAATAAATCAGCCGGTTCTCTTCTACTCTTTTTGTTTTATAAATTTTCTGAAAAATCTGAGACGACAAGTGGTTTAAGTAAACAGTTGTATTGCTTTTGGGATAGTATGTTTGTGCAAATGACAGATCATTGATCAAATTAATATACAGTGAAGACAGGTCATCAGGATTTTTTTTAATTTTTCCTTGAATAACCTGTTCTATTCCCAACCATTTTTCTTTATTTTGTTTAATGAAATAAACTTCTCTCATAATTGTAAGGCTAAAATAATAAAAATTATGTCTCAAATTGCGATAAATACTTCACAAAATGTAAATATTAACTTCAATACGGCCAGTGTAGGAGAAAGAATGCTTGCTTTTATTATTGACCTTTTGATAAGGGTTGCTTTTGTTGTTATCGTATTTTATACTTTTTTTAATATTTTAGATTTGGGATACTTATTAAGTGGCCTTGACCAATGGTCTATGATGGCTGTTTATATTGTCCTTACCTTCCCAACTTACATTTATCCTGTAGTGTTTGAGAGTTTGACAGAAGGACAGACTCCCGGTAAAAAACTGATGAAAATAAGAGTGGTAAAGATTGATGGTTACCAGGCCAGCTTTGGAGATTATATGATCCGCTGGGTTTTCAGGCTCGTTGATGTTTCTTTTGCAGGAATAGTAGGTTTAGTTTCAATGATTATCACCAAAAACAATCAGCGACTGGGAGATATCGCTTCCGGAACAGCTGTAATTTCTTTAAAAAACAATATTAATATCTCTCATACTATTCTGGAAAATATCCACGAGGATTACATACCCTCTTTTCCTCAGGTTATTGCATTAAGTGATAACGATATGAGAATTATTAAAGACAACTACACCAAAGCATTGAAAATAGATGACCGTCAGATTATCACTAAGCTTTCCAATAAGATCAAAAGTATTTTAAAACTGGAAATAGATGCCACCCAAATGACGGAAAGACAGTTTATTAATGTAATTATCAAAGATTACAACTACTATACAGGAAAGGATAACTAATGACAATTAGCAGTAATTAGCAATTTTGCGTTGCAGTTGAATCGTCAATTTGAAAATACCCTGTAGAGACTCAAGATAAAGCTTTTTGTAATTACTCATTACTGATCATTCATACTTATAGTAGCCAGTGGTGCAATTTTTGTATCTTTAGTCTTAAAGCCTTACATCATGAATTTTGAAAACAATAAATCCGGAAACGGCGGAGTTCTGACTTTAAATAATGAAATAAAGGAAGTAGGAAGACTTACTTATACCATTTTCCCTGAAGACCATAAGCTGATTATTTCTTTCGTATTGGTTCACCCTGAATTTGAAGGAAGAGGAATGGGGAAATATTTGGTAGAAGAAGCCATAAAGTTTGCCAGAGAAAATAACTGGCAGGTATATCCTCACTGTTCCTATGCAAGATCAGTAATGATGAGAATGAGCGATGTAGATGATATCCTTTTAAAGAATTAGAACCTCATTCAGCAGAATTTCCTCAATATTGTTGGGGTAGTCTACTTTTAAGTGATGGTCAGAAGCTACCCATTCCATAATTTCCTGCAGGTTTAAAACTTTAGAATTTGGAATTCCCATTTTATCTAAAGCACAGGCGTTACATTCCTGCTCATATTGATTATGAATAGGGATTACGAATAATTTTTTATCCATAAAAAGAGCCTCGGCCGGAGTTTCAAAACCTGCGTTGCATAAAATCCCGTTGCAGCCTTCAAAGTATTTCAGATACTGGCTTTCATCTATAGGAAATACTTCAACATTTTTTACTTTCACCTGTACCTTGCTGTATTTCGAGAACACCTTCCACTCTACCGGAATCTTCCTGAGAACTTTAATAATATTTTCATCCGCAAAACTGGGAAGATAAACTACATAATACCCCTGTTTATAAGGACTAAGGTTTCTGATTTTTTTTCTTATAACCGGCTTCTTGATCTGAGGATGATAATTTTCAAAATGAAAACCTATTTTCCTTTCGCTGGGAACATAATATTTTAAGATCATTTCTCCGAGGAAATCTTTCTTTTCAGGTTTGGGGGTCTCCGGAAAACTCATTGATGCCTGATGGCTCAGTTCTATCATTGGTAATTTCTTCAATTTGGAAGCCCATCCCGTTAGCGGCTCGTAGTCATTGATGATTAAATCATATTGAGAAAGCTCCAGTTCCTTTATTGTTTTGACAGCTTCCAGAAATTTATTCTCAGTAAATGTTTTGAGATAGGATAAACCGCCTGTTTTGTTATAAAGCAGAGATATGCCCTTATATTGGAAGTTGATGTCGAAATCAGCCTTTAATTGGGATTGATGACCACTGATGAGTGTATCTACCGAAGCATATTTTTTAAGAATAGGAATTATTTCCTGTGCCCTGGCCATATGGCCATTTCCGGTTCCTTGAAATGCATACAAAATTTTCATTTAAGTGAAATTGGTTACGATTTTTAAAAGGTCAGAGCTGTCCATCTCCTGAATTTCTTCAGTTTCGTCATCTTTCAGCAGATGTTTATGTTCGTCGTAGTAAAAGATACTCCATTTTTTCTCATTATATTCCAATGCTGATAAATTTTCTATCCAATCACCGGAATTTAAATAAGTACAGGATCCTTTTTTAGTAACGACCTCCCGAATCTGGGGCTGATGAATATGGCCACAGACAACATAATCGTAATGATTATCTATAGCCAGCTCAGAAGCAGTAAGCTCGAAATCCCCGATATACTTAATCGCTTTTTTCACATTATTTTTGATTTTTTTTGAAAATGAATATTTTTCTTTACCCATTTTTTCTAAAAACCAATTGACAACGTTATTGATGATAATTAAAAGATCATATCCTTTTCCGCCAAGCTTGGCAATCCATTTGGAATGTTGAACTGATGCATCGAAAACATCACCATGAAAGATCCAGGTTTTCTTTTCGTCAATTTCGAGGCAGATTTTATTGCAGACCTTAAGTTTTCCCAATTCAAAATCAGTAAACTTGCGGAACATTTCATCATGATTGCCTGTAATATAATAGACATCTGTGTCTTTGGTAGCAAATGAAAGGATTTTTCTGATTACTTTCAAATGAGGTTTAGGGAAGTAAGACTTTTTGAATTGCCAGATATCAATGATATCACCATTCAAAACTAACGTTTCGGGCTGGATAGAATTGAGATATCTCAACAATTCCTTAGCCTTACATCCATAAGTTCCCAAATGAACATCCGATATAACAACTAATTCAACATTTCTTTTCATAGTTTTATACAAAGAAACTAATTGAAAATTAACTGTATATGAATGCTATATTATTTTTTATAAAGAGTTCATCAGCTCTTCGGTAATTTCCATGTTGTGGTAAACGTTCTGCACATCATCATCCTCTTCAAAACGGTCAAGCATTTTCATGTTAGCTTTGAATTGTTCTTCGTTTACTTCTTTTGTATTGTTTGGAATTCTTTGAAGTTCTGCACTTTTAGCTTCAATTCCAAGCTCATCTAATTTATGAGATAAAGAACCGAAATCTTCAAAAGCAGTTGTTATCATTACTTCATCTTCATCTTTTTCCACATCTTCTGCTCCCCCATCAATCATTTCCATTTCAAAATCATCCCAGTCCATCTTTACCTGAGCCAGGTCAAGGGTAAAAATTCCTTTTCTATCGAAGATAAATGCTAATTCACCATTCTTCCCGAGGTTTCCGTCAAACTTATTGAAAATAGCTCTTACATTAGCTACCGTTCTGGTTGTATTATTAGTAGTACATTCTACAAAAAAAGCAACTCCTCCTTGTCCGTAACCTTCGTAAGTGATCTCCTCATAATTTTCAGCATCAGCACCACTTGCTTTTTTAATGGCTCTTTCTACATTATCTTTAGGCATATTAGCCCCTTTAGCATTCTGGATGCATCTTCTTAAGGCCGGATTAGATTCCGGATCTGCTCCACCCGCTTTTACAGCCAGCGCAATATCTTTACCTATTTTGGAAAATGTTTTGGCCATCTTATCCCATCTGGCCATTTTAGAAGCTTTTCTATATTCAAATGCTCTTCCCATTTTAATTTTAAATTTTCAACAAAATTAACTAAAAGTCAACAAAAAAAAAATACCTCCAATCAAATTGGAGGTATTCATTATTTAGAAAAATTAATTATTTTCTTTTTTTAGCCGTAGCTTTTCTTTTAACTGGAGCTTTTTTAGCTTTTTTCACTACAGTCTTCTTCTCTACTACTTCTAGATCAGATTTCTTAAGTGAATCCCATGCAGCACCATTTACAGCTTCTACAACTACTTTTCTGTCAACCATTCTGTCAGCATCTGAAGCTTTAGCAGAAACTTGAGCATCTCTAGAACCAACACCAGTAGATTTTAACTGGTTAGCGTTAACTCCTCTAGACTCAAGAGCACCTACTACAGCAGCAGCTCTTTCTCTTGAAAGTTTCAAGTTGTAAGCAGCAGCACCTTTAGCATCTGTGTGACCAGTTACTAAGAATGTACCGTTAGAAGATTGCTTAATGATCTTAGCAGCTTCATCTAATTTACCATTAGATTCTGGTCTGATTGTAGCCTTGTTGAAGTTGAACAAGATTCCTTTAAGAGCACCAGTAGCTTCTTCACTGATTACTTTTTCTGGCTTAGGACATCCGTTGTATTCTGGAAGACCTGGAACAGTAGGACAAGCATCATCTTTATCTAAGATACCGTCACCGTCTGTATCTGGCCAAGGACAACCGTTATTTTCAGCAGGACCTGCTACAGTAGGACAAGCGTCATCTTTGTCGATTACACCATCACCGTCTGTATCTGGCCAAGGACAACCATTGTTTTCAACTGGACCAGCAACATCTGGACATTGATCGTCTTTATCTGGAACTCCGTCACCGTCAGTATCAGGACATCCCTGGAATTCTGGTAAACCTGGAGTATCTGGACAAAGATCGTCTTTATCTAGGATACCATCCTTATCTCTATCTCTGTTTCCGAATCTGAATAAGATAGATGCAGAAGCTTGCCAGAAGTTAGCAACAGTAGATTTATCACCTGGAGTTGATACATAGTCACCTTGAATACCAAGACCGAAGTTCTTAGTTACCCAGAAGTTAGCACCAGCACCTGTAGCTACAGTAAAGTGGTTAGCTTTACCATTCTCGTTTCCATCTGATCCGTTTGTAACAGTTTCGATTGGGTTACCATTAGCATCTACACTCATTCTTGGGAAAGAAAGTGCAGTATAGTCATGTCTAAGGTAGTTAGCACCAACTCTTAAGTATGGATCAAACCAAGATTCTTCGTTCCATAAAAGACCTGCAGCGTGAGCCTGGAAACCAAGACCTGTCATCAAGAAAAATTCTTTCCCCATGTTGAATCTTTTGTTTTCAACATTTCCAACAGAAGTTTGCCAGTCAATTACTAAACCTTTTCCAACGTTTCTAGCAACTGTCAACTTAGATAATGGAGGTGTAATGGAGAAATTGTTCATATTGAACATACTCTTCGTTAAATTATTAGCAGAGAACGTATTACTGAATTTAGACCTTGCTGCTACATGGTTTTCTGCATGAGCACCAACTCCGATTAACCACGGATTGTTGGTAGTCTGCGCGAAAACAGTAGAGGCTACAGTAAGCGCCAATGCTGAAATTCCTAATTTTAGATTTTTCATAGAATTAAATGATTAAATAATTGATAATGCAAAATAAATATAATTTTTCTTTATATACAAAGTTTTTCAAATGATTTTTAACTTTTCTTTAATATTCTGTCCAGGTTACGTTTATTTTCTCTATCTTTTATGGACTCTCTTTTATCAAAGAGTTTTTTCCCTCTACCTAACGCAATCAGCACCTTTGCTTTCCCCTTATCAGTGATATATAATTTTAATGGAATAATTGTATTCCCTGCATCTTTTAACTTTTTTTCAAGTTTTTGCAATTCTTTTTTGTGCAAGAGCAATTTCCGTTCCCTTTTTGTTTTGTGGTTATAAAAAGTTCCCAATTTATACTCATCAATCATCATGTTAATGATGTATAACTCCCCATCAATAAACTGACAGAAGGATTCTGTGATGGATGCTTTTGAAGAACGCAAAGATTTTATTTCCGTACCCGTCAAAACCATTCCCGCTTCATATTCTTCGAGAATTTCATATTCAAAACGGGCTCTTCTATTTAATATGCTAACTGTTTTTTCAATCTTCATCATTTTAAAATTTCGTTAATGAAATATAGAAAAAATACGATACATTTAAAAACTTGACTATTATATTATTACAAAATACCCAAATTCTTTTCGTAATTTTGCGCCAAATTTACAAAACTATATGTTAACAGTATCTAACTTATCTTTACAATTCGGGAAAAGAGTTCTTTTTGACGAGGTAAATATTATGTTTACCAAAGGAAACTGCTACGGGATCATCGGAGCAAACGGTGCAGGAAAGTCTACATTCCTTAAAATATTAACGGGAAAGCAAGATCCAACAACAGGACATGTATCTCTGGAGCCGGGAAAAAGAATGTCAGTTTTAGAGCAGGATCACTTTGCTTATGATCAATATACTGTTCTGGAAGCTGTTTTGAGAGGAAACAAAAAATTATTTGAGATAAAGGAGGAAATGGATGCGTTATACGCAAAAGAAGATTTCTCTGATGAAGACGGAATTAAGGCCGGTGAACTGGGTGTAATTTATGACGAAATGGGTGGATGGACTGCTGAATCTGATGCACAGACCATGCTTTCCAATGTAGGTGTTAAAGATGATATGCACTGGCAAATGATGAGTGAACTTGAGAACAAAGACAAAGTAAAGGTTCTTTTGGCTCAGGCTCTTTTTGGTAACCCTGATGTATTGATTCTGGATGAACCTACGAATGACCTTGATATTGATACCATTTCATGGTTAGAAGATTTCCTTGCTGATTACGAAAATACAGTAATTGTGGTTTCTCACGACCGTCACTTCCTGGATACCGTTTGTACGCACATCGGAGATTTAGATTATGCTAAACTTAACCTTTATACAGGAAACTACTCTTTCTGGTATCAGGCATCTCAGCTAGCTACAAGACAAAGAGCTCAGGCCAACAAAAAAGCTGAAGAGAAGAAAAAGGAACTTCAGGATTTCATTGCCCGATTCAGTTCAAACGTTGCTAAAGCTAAACAGGCTACTGCAAGGAAGAAAATGATCGATAAATTAAATATTGATGATATTAAGCCATCTTCAAGAAGATACCCTGCCATCATTTTTGAAATGGAAAGAGAAGCCGGAGATCAGATTTTAGATGTAAAAGGTCTTGAAAAAACAAAAGACGGCGAATTATTATTCTCCAATATTGACTTAAACCTTAAGAAAGGTGATAAAGTAGCGGTACTTTCTAAAAACTCTTTAGCAATAACAGAATTTTTTGAAATCTTAGCGGGTAATACTGAAGCTGATAAAGGTGCTGTGGCTTGGGGAGTTACTACTACTCAGTCTCACATGCCTTTAGACAATACTAATTTCTTCCAGGAAGATCTTAGTTTGGTTGACTGGTTAAGACAATTCACCAAAAACGATGAAGAGCGTCATGAAGAATTCGTAAGAGGGTTCTTAGGAAGAATGCTTTTCTCCGGTGATGAAGCGTTGAAATCCTGTAAGGTACTTTCAGGGGGAGAAAAAATGAGATGTATGTTCAGCAGAATGATGCTTCAGAAAGCCAATATCCTTTTATTGGACGAGCCTACTAACCACTTGGACCTTGAAAGTATTACGACATTAAACAACTCCTTATCCAACTTTAAAGGGAATATCATGTTGTCATCTCATGACCACGAGATGCTTTCAACAGTCTGTAACAGAATCATTGAACTGACTCCTAAAGGAATTATCGACAGAGAAATGACTTATGATGAGTATCTTAGTGATAAGAAAGTAAAAGAATTAAGAGAACAAATGTATTCTTAATCTGAAACAACATTCGTGTTGATATAAAAATACCTCGAAGAAATTCTTTGAGGTATTTTTTTTAACAATAAATAAAATAATTATTTCGTCAGTTTTGTCGTTGGAATAGAAACCGTTCCCGGGTCTTTCCATAAACCGTCTTTTTCCGCTTTTTTCTTAATAGCCTGTGCTCTTTTTTCACTGTCAGGATGAGAGTTAAACATTTTTTCAAAACCGGTTTGTGTACTTCCCTGTGAAAGTAATGCTAACTTCTTAAAAGCTGTATATGCTCCTACAACATCATACTTGTTAGTCTTCATAAAGTCATAGGAATAGGTATCAGCCTCGGATTCTTGTTTTTTACTGTGAGAAGCATCTAAAAATGCATTAGCCATTTTCCCAACCTGGCTATCATTAAGAGTAGCCACTTGTGAAGATGCTGAAGATGCAGCATCCAGTGCAGCTGCTTTCAGGTAGGCAGATTTCATAGCATCTTTTGTATCCTGATTTTTCACGTGACCAATTTCATGGCCGATAACCGCTAATAATTCATTATCTGACATGATATCCATTAATGAGGAAAACACACGAACACTTCCGTCTGCACAAGCAAAAGCATTGATATCTTTCACTTTATACACCTTATAGTTCAGACTTAGCCCGTCTTGAGATTTGTGCTTTCCAAACAATTTATTCAATCTCACAGTATAGGGGTCTTTTGGCCCTGCTACCTGATTATTTTTATCCATCCAATCTACAGATTCTTTGGATAATTTGATGGCATCTTCGTTAGTAAAAGATAAAGCTTTGGCACCATTAGAAACGATACCGGCTGCTTTTCCCAGGTTAATTTTTTGGGCATTGACAGAATACGCTGTTCCTAAAAACAATAAACATAGAGTAATTTTTTTCATAACTATTCAAAATTTGGAAGGCAAATGTAGCCAATTTTTAACAACTATAATGTAAAAACTTCACTTCCCATCATTTCAGAATGCTATTTTTTTTCCTTATTTTTGTGAAATGAGTCAAAAATGGATTTATAAACCCGAACCCGATGAGGAAGTTGTGGACGGACTAAGTTCGTCACTTGGTTTTGGTACTTTTGAATCTAAGCTTCTTGTTCTAAGAGGAATTGACAATTATCAAAAGGCCAGAGAATTTTTTAAACCGAACCTTAATGATATACACAACCCTTTTTTAATGGCAGATATGCAAAAAGCTGTAGAGCGTATTGCTACCGCTATTGAAAATGGAGAAAAGATACTGGTATACGGGGATTACGATGTAGATGGAACTACGGCAGTAGCTCTGATGTATCTTTACCTCAGCAAAATTGTAGAGAAAAAATATCTGGACTATTATATTCCGGACAGGAATTCTGAAGGATATGGAATTTCTACGGAAGGAATAGACTTTGCCAAAGAGAATGGATTTTCTTTGATCATTGCATTAGACTGTGGTATCAAAGCTATTGATATGATACAATATGCCAAAGATCTTGGTGTTGATTTTATCATTTGCGACCATCACCTTCCCGGAGAAGAAATTCCCAATGCTGTGGCTGTTCTGGACCCTAAGAGAAATGACTGCAGGTATCCATTCAAAGAACTTTCAGGATGTGGTGTAGGATTTAAGCTTTGCCAGGGACTTAATACCATTTATAAACTTCCGGAAGCGGAATTATTTGAGCTTACTGACCTTCTTGCTATTTCCATTGCTGCAGATATCGTTTCTATGACGGGAGAAAACAGAGTACTGGCTAAAATGGGGCTGAAAATTCTCAGAAAGACCAGAAATCTAGGCTTAAGGTTACTTATTCCTGAAGATAAACTTTCTCATTTTGAAATTTCAAATATTGTTTTTGAAATTGCTCCGAAGATCAATGCTGCAGGGAGAATATCTCATGGTAAAGCCGCAGTGGAGCTTATGGTTTCTGATAATCTGAAGCATGCTAACCAAATTGTGAGTGACATTATGGATCTTAACGATGAAAGGCGTGAACTGGATATGAATTCTACACTTTCTGCTTTGAATCAAATCATTGAATCTCAGCAGGAAACAAAACATACAACCATTGTTTATCATCCTGAATGGAATAAGGGAGTGATCGGTATTGTGGCTTCAAGGCTTATTGAAACTTACTACAAGCCCACTTTGGTATTTACAAATGGTAACAATGGAGAAATGGTAGCTTCAGCAAGATCTGTTTCGGATTTTGATGTACATGAAGCCCTTGATCTATGCTCTGAATATTTTCTGAAATTCGGTGGCCATCATGCAGCAGCCGGACTTTCTATGGAAAAAGATAAATTTGATGCTTTCAAGGAAAAATTTGAAAGAATTGTTTCTGAAAAGATACAGGAGCATCAAAAGGAACCTTCCATTAGTATAGACTGTGAGATTAATATTAATGAAATCAACAGAGAGTTTATCAATTTCCACCGGAAATTAGCTCCTTTTGGGCCTCATAATATGAAACCTATTTTCACCCTGACCAACCAGAAACTTGCCGGCTATGTGAAGACTATGGGAAAGGATAACAATCACCTTAAGTTTTATATTAAACAGGAAACCACAGGCCGGAATATTGAATGTGTAGGCTTTAAACTGGGACCTTTTGCGGAAGATTTTAAACATAAGAATTTCGATCTTGCCTTCACCCTGGAAGAAAACCATTGGAAAGGTAATGTGACCCACTATCTCAATATAAAGGATGTGAAGTTTAGAGATTAATAGGCTGCAGGATTAGATTATTAAGTAACAAAACCAACATTTAATAATTCCCTGCAAAACCTCAAATAGTCTGCCTATTATATTGATAACTTTTTTACTATAACCTATTATCTGCTACCTGTTACTTTACAAAAAATGAAAAAAATCGGTTTATTTTTCGGATCTTTTAATCCAATACATATCGGACATCTTATTCTGGCCAATTACATTTTGGAAAATTCTGATATGGATGAATTATGGTTTGTGGTAAGCCCTCAAAATCCTTTTAAAGACAAGAAATCGCTGCTTAACGATCATAACAGACTGGATATGGTACAGCTAGCGGTAAAAAATTACCCTAATATGAGAGTCTCTAATGTTGAGTTTTCTCTTCCAAAGCCAAGCTATACCATTGATACACTAACCTATCTTCATGAAAAGTATCCGGAATATTCTTTCAGTCTCATTATGGGAGAAGATAATCTGGATAATCTTCATAAATGGAAAAACTCTGATATCCTTATTAAAAATCATCATATTATTGTTTATCCGAGAGTATTTGAAGGTGAAAAGAAAGATTCTGAATACCTGCAGCATGAAAACATTTCACTGATAAAGGCTCCCGTAGTAGAACTTTCGGCTACGGAAATCCGCAGTATGCTCAAAGACGGTAAAAATGTGAGGCCTATGCTGCCTCCTGAAGTATTTGAATATTTGGACGGAAGCAGTTTTTATAAGTAATTTTGCAAATAAGAAGCTAGAATTTAGAAGTTAATAGAGTTGCATTCTCTATTTGTAACTCTTACCTTATACTTTACAACATGGAATTTCTCGAAAAAATTTTCTCAAAATATCCTCAGGAAAAAGTAATCAGATGGTTTAAGCAGATCTGCCTGGCCGAAGCTGTTTCATGGTTTTTTTTATTCACAGCAATGACCTGGATACGTATTGATCCGGAAGGTATATTTCCAATTGTGTACATCAGTACTATCGGCAGTATCCATGGTTTTTTCTTTACATTGTACCTGATATTTTTACCTGCCATAAGAAAAATATATGAATGGGATGATGAAGATAGCGTTTTCGCATTAATTGCCGCATTTTTTCCATTTGCCACAATTTGGATAGACAAAAAACTAGCCCGTTTCGACAGAGAATAACTTTATTTTTCATAAAATTTCAAATTTTCCTGTAACAAAATCATTGTTATGGTTGTCTTATTACGTAGAAAGGCAAAGCAATAAAAAAATAATTTAAATTTTATCAACTGACAATCAAATACTTATATTTATTTAATATTATTTTTAAGTACTTTGTATTGCATAATACTGTTTTTATTATATATCTTTGCTATGTTAAATAATAACACATACAAGCTATTACCAATTAAAAAATAATGATCATGAAAACTCAAATTCTAATTGCAGCCTTATTTTTCAGCGGATTTGTTAATGCCCAGCAATCTAAGGATAGCCTGAAAGTAAAGAATATTGAAGCGGTCAATATCAAGAAACAAGTTTTCAAAAAACAGGGAGATCGCCTCGTTTACGATGTAGCCTCTTCTCCTATTGCCAAAGGGACCAATACGTTCAATCTTTTGAAGCAAACTCCAATGATTTCCAGTATAGACGGAAAAACGCTGAAGATCTTAGGAAAGTCTGATGCGATTATTTATATCAACAACAAAAAATCAAATATGGATTCTGAGGCATTAATTGAAATGCTGAAGTCTACTCCATCTGAGGATATTCAGAAAATTGAGGTGATTACTGTTCCGGGAAGTGAATTTCAGGTGGAATCTAAGGAAGGTGTGATCAATATTGTTATGAAAAAGAATAAAAATAATGGCTACAATGGAACGATAAAGATGAATAATGAACAGGGGTATTACAACAACCCATCGGCCGGTGCTTCTTTTAATTTCAGACAGGGTAAATGGTCCGGAAACTCAAATTTCAGAATGGGAAGCTGGACGGAGAGACAAAAATATACCTTGTCTAACGGCGATCCCAGTTTTAGAAATGAATCTTCCGGATCTAATGACGATCCCAACAAAAATTTTGGTGGAGGCTTCAATGTGGATTATGAGATCAATAAGAAACAAAGTATCGGATTCTCTTACAATATGAGATATAACAAAAGTTTCAACTCTATTCTTGATATAACTAATTGGCAAAATGGCCTTTTAACCAACAGAACTGTAAATAATGAGGATGCACAGACAAGGAATCATACATTTAATTTAAATTATGAAATAAAGACAGATTCTCTGGGCAGTAAGCTTACTTCTAATGTATCTTATCTTTGGTTCAACAGAGATAAAGCCAGCTTTAATGAAAGCTTCCCATTAGACAACGATCCTGATAACAACTATTCGGCCCTGTACCAGTCAGTACCACAAATCATCAATAATTATGCTGCCAACATAGATTATCTGAAAAAAACATCTAAAGGCGCAACCTGGCTGATGGGAATCAGCTACAATCACACAAATACTGATAATGATACCAGACAGGAAAGACTTAAAAACGGTGATTTTGTAATAGACCCCAAGCAGACTAATCATTTCATTTATAAAGAAAATATCTTAGGAATTTATCTAAACTATGAAAGAAAGCTGACTGAAAAGCTATCCGGAAAAATAGGAGCCCGTTATGAAATGACCAGAAGTACCGGGGATATCCTTGACAAAACAGGATTCGAAAGAAATTATAATAACCTGTTACCTTATTTGAATTTAAATTATGCAATCAGTTCGGACCATAACCTAAGCTATACTTTTTCCAGCAGAATCAGAAGGCCAAGATTCTGGGAGCTAAACCCTTCCAGAACCTATTTCACTCCTACGAATTATACCCAGAACAATCCATTTATACTGGCTTCAAAGTTCTATAACCAGGAACTGAATTATATGTATAAGAATGCCTACTATGCTAATTTAAGTTTTAATATGGTAGAAGATGCTTCTGCTTCTGATCTGCTTCCGTTGCAGGGAACCGTAACGGCTCCTAAAAGGGATGAAAATGGCAATATCATTTATGACAATAATGGCAATAAGATCATGGAAACAACAAAGTTTCTGAGATACATAAGAACCAATTATGGGAGCAACAGGGAACTTAGCTTAATGCTTGGAATGAACAAATCATGGTTCAAAGATATATGGACTACTAATTATTCTGTCAACTTAGGTTATGTTACTTATAAAGGTGCAGTATTGGAAGATCCTACGTCCGCACCGACTCCTGAAGAAACGGAAGTCCTTGAACCTTACATCATTGATGTTAAAAATTACAATATGTCTGCTACCATCAATAATACGGTTCGGCTTTCTTCCAAAAAAGACTGGTTTTTAGGAGTCAATTACTTTTTTGCCAGTAAAGTGGCAATGGAAGGTGGTGTGATTGGCGCAAGACAAAGTTTCGATATCAGTGTGAAAAAAATTATAGGTGACTGGACTGTTATAGCGGAAGTAAATGACTTGTTTAATCAAAGTTTTTATAGGGTTAACGGAATACAGCCTAACGGGCAATACAATAATATAACCAACTTCAACTATCCAAGGCTACTGAGTATCGGAGTTACCTACAATTTCGGAAATCAGAAACTGAAAAAAGCAAGAGAAATGAAATCAGCCAACGATGCTGTAAAATCGAGAACATAAGCTTTTAAAACTACTACACATCATTCACATTTAAAGAAAACAGACATGAAACGCACTCTCTTATCCATCGCTATTATATTCGGAACTTTTGTTTTTGCTCAGGAAAAGAAAACCGACACTACAAAGACAAAAAGCATTGAAGGAATTACCATAACAAAACAGGTTTTTAAAAAGCAAAGCGACCGTTTCGTATATGATGTTGCAGCTTCTCCTGTTGCTAAAGGAAATACTACTTTTGATCTTTTGAAACAAACTCCGCTTTTATCTTCTACAGATGATAAAACCCTGAAGATAGCCGGTAAAAACAATGCACTCATCTACATCAACGGCAGAAAAACCAATATGGATGCTGAATCACTGGTGCAGTTCCTTAAAAACACACCTGCTGAGAATATTCAGAAAATAGAGGTTATTACAGTTCCGGGAAGTGAGTATCAGGTAGAATCTTCAGATGGGATCATTAATATTGTTTTGAAGAAAAAGATGAGTGATGGTCTCAGCGGGAACATGAGATTTTCCAATACACAAAGTAAATATAATGCAAGCCAGACCAGCTTCTCCGCCAATTACAGAAAGAATAAACTGGGCATCAGTGCCAACCTCAACGGTGGTGAAAATATTCAGGCTCAGACTTATACTTTAAGAAACGGAACGGTTGACACATCCAATGAATCTACCGGAAATATCGATGACCCGAACAAAAATATAGGTGGCTATCTCAATGTTGATTACCAGCTGACGGACAACAGTAATCTTGCTCTTTCCTGGAATACCTGGGCTAACAAGAGTTATAATTCCACAGTAAGTTTGTTTAATACTATAACCAATGGAGGGAAGACAAAATATACATGGTCAAAAAACAAAGAGGATTCAAGGTCATATAACAACTCTTTAAATTTAAATTATGAGTTAAAAACTGATTCTCTGGGCAGTAAATTAAATGTAAATGCTGCTTACCTGAATTATAAAAGATTCCAGTTTACCGACAACAGAACCTATGCTTCAAATATAAACAGAGAAATAGGAAATAAGACCACACAGGTGTTTCAAGATCTCCCTCAGATCATTAATAATTTCTCCGGAATGGTGGATTATATCCAGAAGTTTAAGAACGACCTGACTATTTCAGTAGGAGGAAATTATAATAAAACGAAAACAGACAACGATTCTAAAAGCGATACTTACTTTTTTGATCCTGTAGCCTCAAAATCAGCGCCTAATCACTTTATTTATGATGAAAATATATATGGTGTTTATATTACCGCAGAAAAAAAATTTTCGGATAAATTCTCAGGGAAAATAGGTACCCGATATGAAATCACCAACAGCCTGGGAACTTCAGACAATGCACCTACAGAAGAGCTGAAAAGGATAAAAAGGAATTATAACAATATCCTTCCCTATTTAAGCTTTAATTATGCTATTAATGATAAAAACAATCTATCCTATTCCTTTTCGAGCAGAATGAGAAGACCTAGCTTCTGGGAAATAAATCCGGTAAGAAACATCCTGACTGACGATAATTACACCCAAAACAACCCTTTTGTAAAGGCATCTTCAACATATAATCAGGAGCTGACCTATATGTACAAAAACTCTTATTTCCTGATTCTTAGCCATTCGTTTTTTAAGGATGCCATCACTCAGGTTCCTTTACAGGGATATCCTGAGTCACCTAATGGAAATATTGGAGAAAACCCTGTATTAAGATATATCAGAACCAATTTCGGAGATAAACAGGAAATGTCTGCTATGGTAGGAATTCAAAAGTCATTTTTCAAACAATATCTGACTACAAACTTCAATATTGGAGTACAGCATAACATTAACAACGGAAGCCTCGATATTGATCCTACAACCGGAGACCGATTCAGAAATAAAGAGGGAGACTATATCGTATATACCAATAAAACGAGCTCTACAAGTCTTTTAATCCAAACCAACAATACCATCCGTCTGGATAAAAAGAAAACCTGGTTTTTGGGTGTTAATTATTTCTTTGTAGACAAACAACAGATTGAGCTTGGTACATTGAAAAGCTTAATGAGTTTAGATCTCAGTATCAAGAAAACATGGAATGAATGGACCTTTGCAGTGAATGTAAATGATATTTTAAGAACTAACATTATTAAGATTGAAGACTTTCAGGCAAACGGTAACTACAACTACATTCACCAAAATCAGTACCCTAGAAGCTTAACGGTAAGTCTTACCTATAACTTCGGAAATCAAAAAGTGAAAAAGGTAAGAGATATTGAAGGCGCTTCCGATTCTATTAAAAGCAGGACAAGATAAAAAATTATCTTTCTTCATATTCAACTCAATTATTTTGTATTATAACCCGTTGATTGATCAGCGGGTTTTTTATCTTTAGAGGTATGAGAAAAAAGTTAATTTTCATTGTGGTAAGTCTCCATATATTATGTCTGCTCCTGAACTGCAAAGAAAAAAAGGTAAGTCTCGGTAGCCGTATTCATTTTGACAAAGAGGAAAATATTCATTATGGAAATGATCCCGACCAGATAATGGATCTCTATCTTCCGCATGAAAACCCTTCAAAGAAAAAAACAGCTTTTATCATTATACATGGTGGAGGCTGGCGCAGCGGGAACAAATCTCAGCTGACATTCTTTACCCTTTCTATGATGCAGAAATTTCCCGATTATATTTTTGCCAATATCAATTACAGACTGGCTTCGGTCAATCGGTATGGTATTCCTAACCAAATGGAAGATATTAGAAAAGTTACCGTATTTTTAAAAAATAAATTAAAGTATAATCCTAAAATCATTCTTCTGGGAAACAGTGCCGGTGGGCATTTATCCATGATGTATGCCTATCATTTTGATCCTTTAAAAAATGTAAAATCTGTTATTAATATCGTAGGACCCGCTGATCTTTCTGATGAAGGTTTTAAAACCTATGAAGACTATTCGTTTGTGGAAAAACATCTTATAGATCCTAAAATTCTTTCTGGGAGCATGACTGCCAACAGTTTTTCCAGTCCTGTACAATGGATTACATCCAATACTCCTCCTACTCTTTCTTACTATGGAAAAACAGACCGTGTTATTCCTTTAAGCCAGAAAAGAATTTTAGATTCTGTTTTAAATAAAAATAACGTGATCAATGAATCTTATGAGTTTAATGGTGGACATCTGGATTGGGATAAAAAGCCAAATGATAGTCTTCTCATTAAAAAAATTGAAACGTTCCTTAAGAGGACCGATACATAATAAAACGCTCTGAAAATTTCAAAGCGTTTTATTCTTAGTATCCCAATGCTTTTTTAGCTTCAGTAGCCGCAGTATTCAGGGCATTCATACATTTCGGAAAGTTTTCCATATTGTTTCTGAGATCCCAGAACGGTAACAGTACAATCACTGAAAAATCGGTCTCAGGATCATAAAGCATCATAGAAAGGTAGCCTTCAGTAGCTCCGTTATGACCGTAGCCAACTCCCGGAAGATGAAAACATCCTAATGCATAATTACGATCTTTGACAGCCGTTGCAGGCCCCTTACTGGTTTTCATTTGTTCAATACTTGAAGCAGTAAGTACATTCTCTGCTTTCATTGTGCTCCTGATATAATCGGAAAGTAATTTCATGGTCCCGATTCCGTTTCCTTCCCCTATATGAGCGCTGGCATTTTTAAGATTGGTAACCTCATCATGGTCATCATATTTAATGAAGCCTGTCACATATGGCATAGGCAGCTGCTTATCCGAAGCAAGCTCTGGAAACCTGATTTCCAGCGGAACCTTTGTTCCGGGCCCTACAATATGGTCGTACATATAATTACCATAGGTTTTGTTCGCTCCTGTTTTTTGAGAATAAATTCTGGCTATAATTTCACTCAGAATAGAATATCCGGTATTTGAATAATGATACACCGTATTTGGTGCTCCATAGGTAAGATTTTTTTCTGCTAAAATTTTCACATAATCCGAAGTGGAAAACTGGTGATCCGGGAAATGCTCAAGCATATAATCGGTATAGCTCTCCCCATCTATATTATATTTGCTGGCGTCATTGGTAATATCATAGACTCCCGCATTATGCTGTAGAAGCTGGCGAATAGTTATCTGCGATTTGTGGGGAAAGTCCCATGCTGCTCCATCGGGAGTATAAGGGACATTTGTTCCGGGAATCATGGCTGTAATTTTATCATCCAGGTTGAGCCAGCCTTCCTGCATCATTTTTAAGATTGCCGTAGAAGTAAAATTTTTGGTATTGCTGGCAAAACGGAAGTAAGTGTTTTTGGTTACCGGAATACCATTTACTCCGGTAGCCGTACTGAAAAGAGTTCCTTTTGGTGAAACTACATAAACGCTCAGTGAAGGAACATCAGTCTTTAATTCTTTCTGAAGGTTAGCGTGAATATCCTTTACGGCTGTATCCAGATTTGACCGGTAATCCTCGTTATCATTTTTTCCACAGCCTAAGGAAGCAAGCAGAAAAAGGGAACACCCAATAGTTTTTAGTTTTTTCATGGTATATCGTTGGTTTATTGTTTTAATTATTCAGATTTTACAATCTCTGTTTTTTCAGAAACCCCGTTGGCATTAAAAGCTTCAATCTGAAAAAAATAGGCATCCGTTCTATCAGCTCCTGTAAAGAAATATTCATTTTTCCCATACACCATAATATTTCCATAGAGCTTGTCAGGAGATTTTCCCCAATAGATCACATAGCCGTCTGCTTCCGGGTTTTGCTGCCATTTCATCCAGATGCTCCTTCTTTCACCATATTTCTTCGGATCGGCTCTTAAAGGCACGAAACCTTCTACTTTTTTAGGCTTTTCTCCTGCTCCTTTTCCAAATACCCTGAAGCCACTTAATGCAAATTTTCCGGTAGGCATTTTAAGATTCTCCATTTTAAGGAATCGTGCCTGTGCCGGTTTTTCCAATTCAATATAATCGTGGGGAACATCTTTCGTATTTTTACTTTTATCAACAATTACTTTCCACTTTCTCCCATCATTAGAGCCATAGATTTTATACTGGTGCATTTTTCCTGAAGTTTTCCCCAAAAATTCAGCATCCTGATCTGCATAGTTAACCTGGATTGCATTAATTGTAGAAACTTCACCAAGATCGGTTTGAAACCATTCGCCGGAATTTCCTGTTTTCGCACTCCAGTAGGTCTTAATATCTTCGTCTACTGCGTAATTGGGCTGATAACCGCCTAAAGTGGATGAAACCTGAACAGGTTTATTATAATTCAACAGCATCCATCCTGCAAAAAGGCCCTTGGTGAAATCTTTACCCTGGGCATATTGGGGAAGGTAAGTAGGATAATCTCCATAGGCCGTATTACAATACATTACATCATCTTTATCAAAACCGGCCGGCCAGATTCCGAGTCTTCTTTCAAAATTATTTTTAGTGGAAATAAAAATGGTCGAAATATGCCACCAGTTTTTGTAATTATCTTCAAAAGTAGCGCCATGGCCTGCTCCTCTTGCAAAACCTCCCGGCTTATAGGAAAACGGATTATGCTGCTGGTATTCGAACCCTTCCAAAGGATTTTTACTGACATATACCCCATCTGAATATCCGCTGAATTCTGTAGCCGGAGCACCATACTGCATATAATATTTCCCATTATGCTTTGTCATCCATGCTCCTTCTACAAAAGGCTGAAGAAAAACATTGTCATTGTATTCCCCGAAACGTTCCCATCCATGGTCTTCAGGTTTTAATTTAATAATCGGCTTTACAAAACCTTCAGACTGAAGATTTTTAACTTTTACTTCTGTTCCCAACAGCGGCCATTCATTACTTGATCCCCAATACAGATAAAGCTTATTTTTATCTTCATCATAATGAAACGCAGGATCCCATGCGCCCACTTTTAAAGTATCTACTGCAATTTTCCAGTCATCCTGGGTAGGGTTTGTACTTTTCCAGATGGGAAAGTCCTGCTCCCATGTAGAACCATAGACGTAGAGTGTGTCTTTCATAGCCCAGACTGCCGGAGCATTCAGATCATGAATATATTTGTTGTCTCTGAGGAATTTTCTTTTTACAAACTTCCAATCCAGCATATCATCACTGTACCAGTATCCTTCCTGATTGGTAGAAAAAAGAAATAACTTATTCTTAAAATTGACAATTACCGGATCAGCGGTAGCCCGGTGTTTTCCCTGTTTTGAAAAAGCTTCAAAAGGGGTATAACCATAATCAATATTAATAGGGTTACAGAATGTTTTCTGCTGACCTCCAGCCCATATTCCCAGGAAAATAGCCAATGATAATAAGTAGTGCCGCATCTTTATATTTTTTGCCTTACAAGCAAATTTAGTTAACTTTTTTTGGTTTTCTCCAAATAAACCCATCCAAAAGATAGTGGGTAAGCTGTGGTACTGCCAGCAGTGGGATCAAAAATGGAAGGATATTCTCTGATATTGTAAAGTTCAGGGAGAAGTGTTCATTCCAGACCAACGTTTCCCACAAAAGCTCTTCAAAGAAAGCGAAAGCCAAAAGTACTCCTGCAAATAAAAAAATTCCTGTTACAGATTTAAAGATCAGCAATCTATTCAACTGCTCATCATCTTTCTGTTTGATTTCACGGATATAGATCAATGCGATATAAGGGATTCCATGGGAAATAACATTTAGAAAAGTAAAAATAAGGTCATCATTAAAATAGACGATTCCAAAATACCATGAAAGATAGGTTCCGGTAATAAGCGATATTTTGGGAATGTTCAGTTTTCTATTTTTCACCGCAACAAAAACAGTCTTTGAAATCCATATTGTAAGGATACCAACATATAAAACGGTTATAAGACCAGTATAATCCGGGAGCCTTTTGAACCAATCGAATTCATTGCTGACAAACCAAGTGAAGGCACGTGGTGTTTTAAACCAATACAGCATTGGATAAATGGTGGCAGCATATACTGCAACCTCATCTATTCTTTTACTCCAATTACCGGGTTCAAAGCGGGCATAAATCCTCATAAAACCATACTGCTGACGGATAAAGTGAAAAACAGCCACCAATGCTAACACCGACCAAAACGTCAGATTGCCAAACTGAAATAAGGTAATCCCCAGCAACCAGCTTAGCATCGGAATTCCCAAATACAGCAGCTTTCTTTTTTGAACCCGGCCTTTTACCAGGTAAGTTTTGAATAAGGTGGAATAAACATGGGCAACATCCACAAAAACAATAAGGAAGAGCCAGGTATAGAAAGAATAACTGCTTTCGAGTTCCTGAATCTGCTTTTGAAAAAGGAAGATGATCAGCAGAATAAGGAATGGTGGGGACAAAATAAGCCACCAGTCTGTTTTTGCATTATGTATCCAGGGCTGTTTCATGTGGATATTAATTTGTTTTTAAATAGTCATTTATAGTCTCAGCATTGTCATTTGTCCTGAGGTTTTATCAGTCAAAAGCGATTTCATATCATTTGCCCGGCAGCTCTTCGTCCCTGATAAAACGCTTCTTCAAAAATAGATATTCCGGAAAGATCAGAGTGTGCAAAGAAAACTTTGCCGTCTATAGGTTCTTTTGCTGCCTGGGCAGCCTCCCCAAAGATCTGGCTGGGAACAGGGGCAATCATGGCATGTCCTATTTTATGAAACTCCATATCCAGAATAAAGTCTTCTATCAGCGGATGGGCTTTCTTTAAATCTTCCAGTACAGAAGATTTAAGCTCGTCTTCTTTCATTGCATACAGTTTCCTCCTGGCTTTTCTGCAGTCATTGGTAGAGAAGCTTTTGTAATAGGTAATCACCTTTTCACCCATAATCTGATTAACATTCTGATGCTGATCATAAATATAACCCAAGCCGGCTGACCTGTAGATCACATTATCCCACGCCAGTTCTTCATCACCTCCAAATTCATTTTTCAATGTAATGGTAGTGAGTAACCAGGGAACATAGTTAAATGATGATGCTTTTTTATGATTGAAAATTCTCTCGTTTACAAATTGAGGCACTGCACATAAAACCTTTTCAGCAATGATCTTTTTGGTTTTCTTCTCTGTATTATCAAAGCTCAATACTTCAACGGAATTACCAATTTTAATATCAAAAACTAAATTTTTAGGTAATAATTTCCCTTTGGTATATTTGGAAAAATGCTGTACCAGTCTGGCATTTCCTTCCGGCCAGGTGAAAACCTGATCTTTGTATTTTTGGCTCCAGTTATTTTTTCTGCCTGCAAAATAATGAATCCCGGCCCATGCAGAAACAAACTCAATCCCTAAACCATAATCATCTTTGCATGAATAGTCCAGTAACCATACAAGTTCTTCCGACTGAAAATGATGTTCCTTCAACCAATCTTTAAACAACATTTTTTCCAGCCTTAACACCTCATCTTCCCTGCTGGAATCCTGAACAGGAATGGCAAACCAATACTTTCCAAGAGCATCTTTCTTCAAACGGAATGCATCCATCATTTTGAAAAAACGGTCAAGTTCTTTCTGGGTATCCACTGAGATTCCTTTTTGCGGGACAATATCATTCTGCCATGAGTTTTTGAAAAACAATCTCTCCTGCTGTGGAAAAGTCATCTGGTACTCATCAAGAACAGGCTCACCGTGCTCGTCTGTACCCAGATATATTTTACATTCCTCCAGGAAATCAATGATTTCAATATTTTCTTTATTGGGTAAAGGTAGATAATGGGCTCCCAAAGGGAATTTGGAAAATTTATTCTTTCCGTTGGAGGAATTACCCCCTAAATGATTCTCCATTTCCAAAATAAGATAATCGTTCTCGTTATTCTGGCTGAAAAATCGGCAGGCTGAAAGTCCGGAGATCCCACTACCCACAATAAGGTATTTTGTGTGGATAACTTCGGAAAATTGTGGAAAATCTTTTGCCCACAACTTATGTCCCAAAATATGATTGGTCCCGGTAATATGAAGAAGCACAGCCTTCACTTTCTTTCCACAATACTGTAGAAAAGGAAGCATCAAACTGCCCAGCAATACTGTTGTAAGAAAATCCTTCCTACTGAACTTTCCCCCACTCTTCATCGAAATAACGAACTAAAATCTGGTTATCCAGACGGTTAACTTCTACCTCTTTCACCTTCATATCCTTATTAAAGTAGGATAACTGTGAAAAATTGTAATCATAATATTTTAAATTGGGAAGCTTTCTGAAAATCCTGTTGTTTACCGGTTCATAGGAAGCCATTGAAAATCCCCACTCTCCAAATGAGGGAACATAGGTATGGTAAGCAGCAGTAAAAGGGAATATCTGATTCATTGTTTTCTCTATACACCAGAAAGATTTGGGAGCAAAATAGGGTGATGTTGTCTGCACTACAATTTTAGTCTCCGGCTTTGTCAATCTTTCAAGTTCTTTATAAAACTGTAAGGAATACAGCTTTCCCAGGCTGTAATTGGATGGATCAGGAAAATCGATAATCACAACATCAAACTTCTTTTTGTTCTCTTTTACCCATATATAAGCGTCTTTATTAATCACTTCCACCTTAGGATTGGATAGGGAACTTTGATTCAGCCCGCGCATGGTTTCATTGGTTTTGAAGAAATGGGTCATCTCTCCATCAAGATCTACAAGACTAATTTTTTTTACTTCTTTATATTTCAGTATTTCACGGACTGCAAAACCATCGCCTCCTCCCAGCACCAGAATATTCTCAATATTTTTCGCCATAGACATCGCGGGATGCACAAGCGCTTCATGATAACGGTACTCATCTGTGGAAGAAAACTGTAAGTTATTATTTAAGTATAACCGAAATTCATGATTATTTCTTGTTAAAACAATTCTCTGGTAAGGTGAACTTTTGGTGTAGACCACATTTTCACCATATAACTTCTCTTCAGAATAGGATAAAATAGTATCTGAAAAAATGAAAAGGCCTACCAACAAAGCAAATGCTGCTATTGATTTTATCCTTAAAGAAATCGGTTTTGATAATTCTTTTTTAAGATAAAAGCATAAAAATATGGCGATAGAAATATTAATCATTCCAAAAAACAAAGGCGTTTTTACAATTCCCAACTTCGGAATTAAGACTAAAGGAAAAAGGATCGAGGCCAATAAGGCACCAATATAGTCGAAAGCAAAAACGTTTGAAACTAAATCTTTAAATTTAACCCTGTCTTTTAAAATATTCATGAGCAATGGAATTTCCACCCCCACTAAGCATCCTGTAAAAAAGACAAAAAGATATAAAACACTTTCAAAATGAGCTAATGTATTAAAGAGAACAAACAATACAACAGAGCTTATTCCGCCAATGATTCCCACCAAAATTTCAATCTCAATGAATTTATCGATGAGATTTCCTTTCACAAATTTCGCAAGATAGGAACCTACTCCCATTGAAAAAAGGTAGACTCCAATAATGAAAGAAAACTGTTTAACAGAATCTCCCAAAAGATAACTTGCCAAAGCTCCGGCAACCAATTCGTAAATCAGTCCGCAGGTAGCGATGACAAATACAGAAAACAGCAAGAGTAATTCAAGAGAGATTCTCTTTTTATCCATGAATTGCGGCGCTTATAATCATTGAAATTCCTATGATAAATGCTCCGAATACAATGGCCAAAGCGATATTTTTATTCTGAGAGATCTCATGCCATGTTTTTTCAGGGGTCAGTTTTTCTATAATGAAATAGCACACCAGTAAAATAGCGATTCCTAAAAATGAATAGAGAACCGAATTGATTATGGGTAATACATTGAAGTTGTCCATAGTTTATAATTTATTTGTGATAATATCTGTAAAATCCTCTTCCGGTAGAATGGGTTCTGGTAGTTCCGTCACGGTAAGTTTCTGTTTTCTGGCAGTCACAAACCTGATTTCCCTGATAAGTAAGGTATACAAACCAACTCAGGAAAAGCCCTCCTACCAGCGAAAGGAGCCAATTTTCTCTTATATAGTTAAAAATATTTGTAATCATGCTTGGTAAGGTGAGTTTGAACTATTTTTCCACTTATTAAAATTAAAATAATACCTTCCAACACGCATGAGCACGTAAAGAATAATCATGATGACTAATATAAATGTAAAATTCCAGAATGAAACGGGAAGCCATGTCGCTTTGATCTGAACAGAAGAATTATCTGAAGATAGGCCGGCGGAAGACCTGATGGCTTCAGCAGTAATTAAAGAATCCAGTTTCTGTGTTCCAAAAGATTCTCTCATCAGCTTTGCTGTTTCCGATGAATCTTTATCCAGCGTTTTTCCATCTGTAAAAGTTGTAGAAAGTCCTTTAAAATTGTCTGTAACCCCTATATTTCCCATTTTATCGCGAGAGATTGTCACCTTTGAATCCGGTGATTGGAAATTGGTTAATACAGGGTAAGATCCTTCATTTTCTGCTGAAATTACAAAATGATATTTCCCTGCTCCTACTCCACAAAGGTTGAATTCTTCAGACTGGCTTCCTTCAGACCAGCTTTCACCATCTTCATAGCCATGATACTGTTCTATATCCTTCGAGGTATACACCGCTTCATTGGTATTTTCATTGACAAGGCTCAACTGAACATTTGCCCACGAGTTATCAACATTCGAGAAAACATTTACCTTTAGGGGTGCTGAGCCTCCTGAAAGGGTAAAGCTTTTACTGATAAGCTCTTTATCCCGTACATCTGAAAAATTAACCGTCTGCTCTATAACCGTCTCATTGGTTCTGGAAGTATACACATACAACTGGAACAGGCATATTAAAAGCCCCGCTACGCAAAAGATATTAACAGCTTCCTTCATATTCACATAATAGGGCTGAACGATTCCAATGCCTGAAGAGTTCGGCATATGGGAAAGCGTAAAGGCCCGTTTAATAGTATGCTTTGAAATATGAGTTCCGTAAAAATAGTTTGTTTCCCTTCCTGAATTCTCCTGAGAAATCATATGAGTCCCATTTACATATTCTTTGTAAGTAGCCAGGGTGAAATCAAGTTTATCTTCAAAAAAACCTGTTGCTGCATGAATACTGCATTGAGAAGTTTCGTACCAACGATAGTTTTTACCGGCGTATGTGGCCAGTTTAGAATTTTTACTCTTAAAATCATTAGGATGCATGGGGGTAAGAAATACCCAATGGCCATCACTTTCACTCAGGAAAGCACCTTCTCCTTTATTGTTTTTCAGATAATATTCACGCCAAAAAATATTGGCTCCATATTTTCTGACTATAATAGCCACGACTGTGTACTCTACATTTTCAATTTTCCCTTTTTTCCCAACGTCCAACACTACATTTTCTGTAGGAACATTCAGGTGTTTTGAAGATTTATTAGTAGTTAGGTCAATGAGATGAGAACAGGTTTGACAAACGTATTCTTTGACAGGAAACGTAAGATCTAATTTATTTTCTGAATCACATGCAGGGCAGACATAATGCATTTTTATCTGTTAATTTTGTGTTTTTGAATGGTATTAGCTTTAAAATACTGAATTACCTCATCTGCAATCTGCTCTACCTTTGAAGTATTGTCCTGAGTATAGTTACAAAGAAAAACGTCAAAAGTAAGCTGTTTAAATTCCGGCCAGGTATGAATACAAAGATGGGACTCCTTGAGACATACTGCAGCCGTGAAGCTCTGATTGTCAAAAATATGGTTGGTAATTCCTACAATTTCCACATCTTTAGTGGCCAGGATACTTTCCGTAAATTCCAGAAAACCCTTGCTGTCTATTAACAAATCTTCTGACTCTGTTTCCAAAGTCAGAAGAATATGTAAACCTTTACTTGATAATGGTTTCAATTAATTTTTTTCGTAAATATATTATTTTTTTGGCAGAAAAACTTCAGCAAGCATACATCTCGCACTTCCACCACCATTTACTTCAATGGTATTAAGATCGGAATAGATAATTTCACAATACTTTTCAATGGCTGCTACCTGCTCAGGATGTAAAGACTGATATGCTGTCTGGCTCATTACCAGGAACTTTTCTCCATTTTTATTTTGAACCTGAAGCATATTTCCTGCAAACTGCTGCATTTGTTCTTCAGAAATTTCAACAATCTCTTTTCCGGAGTTTTTGATGGTTTCAATTACTTTTTCTCTTTCCAGCTCATCATCAATACAATCGAGACAGATTACCACAAACTTATCTGCCACACACATCATTACATTGGTGTGATAAATGGGAAGCCTTTCTGTACCTACTGTTTGATAAGAATGAAAAACAATCGGTGTGAAACCATATTTTGCACAGAAATCTCTGAATAGCTGCTCATCCAGCCTTAGAGAGACAGATCCATAAGCAATCTTGTTATCATGATCGAAAATCATACTTCCTGTTCCCTCCAGAAAATGTCCCTGAGTTTCAGAAAATGACCAGTCATCAATTTCAGCAACATCGAATCCCTGATCCTTGATGCTTTCAATAATATCTTCTCTTCTTTCCACTCTTCTGTTGGATGCGAACATCGGATATAAAACCACTTTTCCATCCTTATGGAAGCTCACCCAGTTATTAGGGAATATAGAATCCGGGGTATGAGGATCCAATGTATCTTTTATGGAAATCACATTGATTCCTTTATTTCTCAGTTTTCCGACAAAAGTATTGAACTCAGCCAAAGCCTTTGACTGGATATCAACCCCTGTCTGTTCAATTTGAAAATAGTTGTTTTTCGCAGTTTCTGCGTTATAACCGAATGCTATCGGCTCTATCATTAATACGGTATCTGTTGTCTGCATATTTTTTAATTTAAAAATTAAAAGATTGAAAGATTAAAAATTCTCTCACACTTTTAAACTCTACTACCCTACAACTCAATTATTCTCTCACAAGGGGCATTGTAGAGCATCTCAATAAACCACCCATTTTAGAGATTTCTCGGTAAGGTATTTCTTCTACTATCATTCCCCATTCGTTTCTCAAATGGTTATTCATTCTGGTAAAAGCTTTATCGGAAACTACAATTTCGGGCGAAATAGAGAAAATATTCGGGAACATTTCAAACATCTCTTCGTCATTGATATGGAAACAGTTCTCTTCTCCAAAAATATCAATAATTAAGCGATAATCGCTTTCGTCTACGAATCCGTTTTTATAGATGATACATTTGTCTTCTCCAATCGGGTTAAAGGTACAGTCCAAATGCAGAATTCCTTCAAATGGAATTTTATCATTTTTCTTCAATTCAAGATCAATGATTCTTTTCTTGGGAAAATATTCTTTTAAAATTTCTATGGCATATTCATTCGTTCTTGCCGTTTTATAATTTCTGTAATCTTCGCTGAAGCAAGTTCCTATAAAAAGAAAATCATTCCATACAATTACATCTCCGCCTTCAATATGTGCTGTTTCCGGAAGGTTGATAATTTTTCTCCAGGCTACTTTTTCAAAAACGCTTTTGTATGCTTCCTGCTCATCTGCTCTGTCAGCAATCACATTGGAAATAATCATTTTATCATCAATAACAAAGGCTACATCCCGTGAAAAAACCTGATTATAGTCTTCGATAATGCTAGGGCGAAGTACTTCAACATCATACTTCTTCAATACCGCTTCAAAAGCGTTCATTTCATTGATAATATCCACCTCTTTAGGATAGATATTGTGTTCGATTGAGTAATATGACTTGGCGTCATAACTTTCTTCTAATGTGGGAACGGGTCCCAAAGAATTAGGCTGGCCTAGAACTACTGACTTCAGCCTTCCCGTTTCGTTTTTAATGTTTAGTCTCATAAAGATTTATGCAATACTACAAATATAAGTAAAGGACTCTACCTGCAAAACTTTTGCATTATTTTATCCGGCAATTTTGAATTTATTAATACAATAACTCCATCAGGAATTTTCACTTCCTTCTTACTATTTTACCCGATATCCGGGAATAAAATCAAAATCTCTCATCACATATGATCTACAACCTGCTATATTTCATCTACATAAGAATGAAAAAAAATAGTATAATCATAGAATATCTTCATACCTTAGTGATATAATTTTCGCGAAATTATAATTAAAACTTAACTACTTAACATCAAAACAACAAAATCATGAACAAGAACAATCCAGTGCTGAAAAATGCACAAAAATTAGGAAGAGAGCAACAAAAATCCCTTATGGGAGGAGCTCCTATCTCAACTGGCAGAAGATGCTGCGAATGGGACGAAAATGGAGTATGCTTTATATGGACGTGCGACAGATGCCAATGTCCATAATAAATTAAGAACCTGCTTTTTCAAGCAGGTTTTCTTTTATCTTGCCCTATTCTCTTCTTCTGTCTTCTGAATTTCATTATTCTGGTATTTTGAGCTTCCAAAATTATAACTCAATGAGAGAAAGAAGCGGCTGCTATCCCACCAATGGGTAAAACGATTATCCATAATCTGTTTATGCCGGAATTCCAGGCGTTGATCATAAGAATCAAGAATATTATTATAACCAATTTTGGTGTTCAGTTTGTTATCCAGCCAAAATTTTTGGACTGAAAGATCTACTGTGTAACGTGGTTTTATGATGTAAAGGCTGTTACCGGTTTTGGATTCATAATTCGCAAAAAGAGTAATGGTATATCCTTTAGGCAGAGTAAAAACCTGGTTCAGTCTGATTTCATAATTATAGATCTTCAATGCAAAAACCTCGTCAAGATAGGGCCTGAATTCATAGTTATAGTATCCTGCAAACTGGCTTGTTACACTCCACCACTTATTAATTTTAACGGGAAAACTGGTTTCCAGAGCGGCAAATTTCCGGTAAGGAAGATTGGTTCCCAAGTATTCCAGTACATTGGTTTCCGGATTATACAGCGGATATCTTGTCATTACATCTTTTTCTTTTCCAATGGTAAAACTTGTGATCCAGTTTTTGTGTCGGTAAGTAGCCTTGATCTGGCTGGTAAAAGAAGGTAACAGATAAGGATTTCCTATCCAGTAATTCAACGGGCTGAAATAAAACCGGAAGGGATTAAGCTGTGAAAAAACAGGTCTGGTTATTTTCCTGCTGTAAGAAAAAGACAGCTCATTAGAGGCATCAATGGTATAGCTTGCACTGAAAGAAGGCAGCCATTCCAAATAATTTCTTGAGACGATAGAATCTACCGTAACAGCATTAGAAATACTGTTTGTGTTTTCAAACCTTATTCCTGCATTGATCTGAAGCTTTCCAAATTTTTGTCTGTAAGCCAAATAACCAGCCCATATTTTCTCTTTATACGAAAATATATTGCTTCTTGCCGGGTCAAATGTAAACTGTCCGGCTACTGATAAGGTATCATACCTGATATTGTTATTGGTATCGGACTGACTGTATTTAATTCCTGCTTCTATATCTGCGTTTCCAATCTTTTGGGAAGCATCAATTTGGCCCGTGTAAATACCAATTTTATTAAAAAGATCAGATTTCCAATAGGATAATAATTCTGATGAGCCTTTATTTCTATTGATAAAATCGTCCTGCTGTTTGTTCTTAACGGAGAGATAATTACCCAAAAGGTCAATTTTAAAGCCTTTATTTTGAAAAGAATAACTGGCTGTTATCCCGTAATTATCCTGGGAATAAGCGATTGGATTTTCACTTTCGGTATGAGAAACAAGTTTCGTTTCACTTTTGTCAGTGGTATATAAAGATCCTGAACGGATACGGTCATTTTCCCGGAAATTCCCTCTTAGATTTACACTTGCCCGGTTCTTATCATTCAGCCTGAAATCTGCGCCGGCTTGAATGCTATAGACTGTTCCTGTATCTTCCTGATCGGTATTGGTTCGCATAATGTTCGTATTGGCCAGCCGCTGCAATGCCTGATAACGATATCTTGAGATTCCGTCAGTGTATCCTGCTTGCAAATTATAAGCAATCTTTTCTGTATTATAAGTTAAATTCAGAGAATTCTCCCGGAAACTGAATTTATTGACATAAAGATTTCCATTATAGCTTCCATTCCAGCCAAGATTGGTATTCTTTTTTAATTTAATATCAATGATACCCTTGAATTCAGCATCATATTTTGAAGAAGGATTGGAATTGACTTCTATTGATTCTACCATTTCTGGTGACAGTGACCGTAGGTACGCCTGTAATTCCTGGTTACTCATCACTACAGGCTTTCCGTCAATAAATATTGCGGGGGTTAGTCTTCCCCCAATAAAAATTCCGTTTTCCTGATCTACCGAAACTCCCGGAGTTTTCCTAAGGACTTCAAGAAGGTTTGTTGATGTTTTAAAATCTTTATTACCGGAAACAGCCATCACTATATTTCCATTATTTAACTTTAGATTTCGTGAAGCAGATTGGATAATCACTTCTGAAATATTTGTCGTTGCAGATTTTATCTGAATAAGAGAATCTGAAGCCTTTCCTTTTAAAACATCCTGAGCTTTTCCAGAAGTTGACAGAAACAAAAGCAACAGAAGCACCCATAATTTGATATTCATAAATTTTAAATTTTATGAATCAAAAGTATTGGCTTACAGTAAGAATAGGGTTTTGAAGTTTAAATTCCGCAGTACGAAATTATAAATTTGAACTCTGAAACTTAGAATCAGAAGGAGTTTGCAATTGCTTATACAAAAGAGGCGTAGTATTTTTAAATCTCTTAAATGTAGAGAAAAATGTAGACTTGGAATTGAATCCCACTTCATATCCTATCTCTTCAATCTTTAAACAGGACCCATTTTCAATTTTTTCACAGGCTTCACCAATTCTGTATTCATTGATATATGTGGAAAAGCTTTTTCCCAGATTGTCATTCAGCAACTGGGAGAGCTGATGAGCAGACATATTCATTCTGGAAGCGAGATCACTTAATTTCAGATTTGGATTTTTATACAGTTCTTCTGAATTCATCAATCGTTCCAGCTTTGAAACAAAACTGTCTGCCCGTTCTTCAGAGATTTTCTTATTAGAATACTTATTAAGTTCTTTGGTAGAAACCTGTTGATGGTTTTTGTTAAATAAGATGAGAAAATTAGCATACAATACAAATGAAAACACCAGGCTTCCTCCTGCACAATAGATCGCCACCCAACCTGTAGAGATCAGCTGATATGTCAAAAAGATAATCACATTACTGATCAGTACCGGAAGAACAAATTTGTTGGCAGTTTTACTATTCTGCTTTGACAATATATAATACTGGTATATGGCCAGAAATACAAATACTGACCAGGCTGTATAAATAAAAGTTCCAAAATAATGATCCCATGTAACCGGAAAAAATAAATACAGTAATCCGACAGCTCCTAAAATAAGGGTTAATATTCCAAAAAACCGCCGGCAGCTTCTCAAATCAAAGTCTTCCTGCTGAAAGGAAGATTTAATGTAATACAATAAGGCAGGACCTGTAAAGAACAATGCTGACAGTCCCAAATGTGGAATAATCCTCGGTAAGTCCGGATAGAAATAGATACCTACTGAAATTCCAACTCTTAGACTTAGCATCAACAGCAGAAGCCCCAGGAAAAAATCCGGAAGATATTTCAGCTTTTTGACAAACAACAGGTAAATTCCAAGCAAAAGCCCATTGAAGGCTCCTACTGCACTGAAGAAAAATAACATCTGTTGTCCAAAGGTCATGATTTACTAATTTTTATTTTTTTACAGAAATAGGTTACAAAGCCACCCATAGAAATAAACTTTAAGTTCGTTTTAATTCATTTAGCTTTAGTCAAAAACCTATATTCTGCACAAGTAAATTTAATAAATTATTGAATTGAAATTCAAATAGATAAATATTTTTTAGGTTTTGGCTAAAGCCAGTGGATTTTTTTCTATTTATTAACAGGCTAAAGCCCGTTTCTATTGAATGATAAACGTTATGGATAAAACATTATTTATATCCTTGGGCCGGAAAAGATATAATATAGACAAAGACTAAGGGTCATAATGAGAATAGTTGTATTGATTATTTATCACTTATTATTCATTACCTATTACTCACCTCTATACTCTTAGCCCCGATAGTAACGGTTACCCCGCAACATAAGCTGGAAAGCCGGAGGATATGGGGGTGATAAGGTATTGGAGTGAGGAGTATGAGTGGATAGCGGGAAATAGCTTCTGATCCTGAAAAAATAAAAATCCCAAAGCACGCTTTGGGATTTTAATATGATAAAATGAAAGATTATCTGCTTGCAATATCGATGTAGTTTCTTTCCTGAGCTCCTTGGTAAACCTGTCTTGGTCTTCCGATTGGGTCTCCTTTCAGTCTCATCTCTTTCCATTGGGAAATCCATCCCGGAAGTCTTCCTAATGCAAACATTACTGTAAACATTTCTGTAGGAATTCCTAATGCTCTGTAGATAATACCTGAGTAGAAGTCTACGTTTGGATATAGTTTTCTTTCGATGAAGTACTCATCCTCAAGAGCTACTCTTTCTAACTGCATGGCAATGTCCAGAGCTTTATCCTGAATTCCCAGTGCAGTAAGGATATCGTCAGCTGCTTTTTTAATGATTTTCGCTCTTGGGTCGAAGTTTTTGTAAACTCTGTGTCCGAATCCCATTAGACGGAAGTTATCATTTTTATCTTTAGCTTTAGCCACATATTTGGATACATCACCACCGTCTTTCTCGATAAGCTCAAGCATTTCGATTACTGCCTGGTTAGCACCACCGTGAAGAGGTCCCCAAAGTGCAGATACTCCAGCAGAGATAGAAGCGAAAAGACCAGTGTGTGCAGAACCTACCATTCTTACTGTAGAAGTAGAACAGTTTTGCTCGTGGTCAGCGTGAAGGATTAATAATTTATCTAATGCATTGACTACTACCGGATCGATTTCGAAATCAGCGTTTGGTAATCTGAATGCCATTTTGTAGAAGTTTTCTACATAGCTTAGATTGTTATCACCGTGGTTTAATGGTAAACCTTGAGTTTTTCTGTATGTCCAAGCACAAAGGTGAGAGAATTTAGCGATCATCAGCTCAGCAGCGTGATCCATTTCTTCTTTAGAGTTTACGTTAACGGCTTTAGGGTTAAAAGCTGTCAATGCAGAAGTCATAGAAGATAAAACTCCCATAGGGTGAGCAGAACGAGGAAAAACATCAATGATCTTTTTCATCTCATCTGCGATGAAGTTATATTTTTTAATATTGGTGTCGAAAGAAGTAAATTGATCCTGAGTAGGTAATTCTCCATGTAATAAAAGGTACATTACTTCTGTGAAGTTAGATTTCTCAGCAATCTGCTCGATTGGATAACCTCTGTAGAATAGCTCCCCTTTATCTCCGTCTAAGTAAGTGATGTCGCTAATAGTAGCTCCTGTATTTTTGTAACCTAAATCCAGAGTGATTAAACCTGTCTGGTCTCTTAATTTTGAAATATCAATCCCTCTGTCTCCGATAGTACTATCCACGATAGGATATTCATATGAATTACCGTCGTAATTCAATATTACTTTGTTGTCTGACATTATTTATTATTTTTTTTAAATATACCACTTTCCATAAAATACGGCAAACAAAAATTATCGCTTGCCGTTATTTATAAATTCAATTATCTTTTAATTTTAAAAGCCTCTAATCCCGGGAAAATTGCTGTTTCACCTAAAGCCTCTTCTATTCTCAACAGCTGGTTATATTTTGCCATTCTGTCTGATCTTGAAGCAGACCCCGTTTTGATCTGTCCACAGTTCATAGCTACCGCTAGATCAGCGATAGTAGCATCTTCTGTTTCTCCTGATCTGTGAGACATTACTGAAGTGAATTTGTTATTCTGAGCCATTTGTACTGCAGCCATTGTTTCGGAAAGAGATCCAATCTGGTTTACTTTTACAAGAATTGAGTTTGCAATTCCTTCTTTTACTCCTCTTGAGAGTCTTTCTACGTTTGTTACGAATAGATCATCACCTACCAATTGTACTCTGTCACCGATTTTATCTGTTAACATTTTCCATCCTTCCCAGTCATTTTCCTGCATACCATCTTCGATAGAAATAATAGGATATTTAGCGGCCAATTCTGCTAAGTAAGAAACCTGCTCACTGCTTGAGAACTGAGCAGCATCCGGAGTTTGGAATTTTCTGTAATCGTATACTCCATCTTTGTAAAATTCTGAAGCAGCACAGTCTAATGCTAACATTACATCATCACCAGGCTTATATCCAGCCTTTTCAATAGCCTGAAGTAAAGTATCCAAAGCATCTTCAGTTCCTTTGAAAGTAGGTGCGAAACCACCTTCATCACCTACTGCCGTAGATAAACCTCTTGAATGAAGAATAGATTTAAGGTTGTGGAAAATTTCAGTTCCTTTTCTCAATGCATGAGAGAAAGAATCAGCTTTTACCGGCATCACCATAAATTCCTGGAATGCAATAGGAGCATCTGAGTGAGATCCACCATTGATTACGTTCATCATAGGAACAGGAAGTGTGTTTGCATTTACTCCTCCTACATATTTGTATAAAGGCATTCCCAATTCTGCAGCAGCAGCTTTTGCTACGGCTAAGGAAACTCCTAAAATGGCGTTAGCTCCTAGGTTTCCTTTGTTTGGAGTTCCATCAAGATCAATCATGATCTGATCGATATAGTTCTGTTCAAAAACCGGCTGTCCAACTAAATTTTCTGCAATTACTTCTTTTACATTTTCAACAGCTTTCAGAACTCCTTTTCCTAAATACTCTGAACCGCCGTCACGCAGCTCTACTGCTTCATGTTCTCCTGTAGATGCTCCCGAAGGTACAGCTGCTCGTCCCATTGCTCCGCTTTCTGTAAATACATCTACTTCAATGGTAGGATTACCTCTGGAATCTAAAATTTGTCTTGCTTCTATGTAAGAAATTGCACTCATTTTTTATTTTTTTTAGTTTATACAAATTTAATCAAAATTTAACTTTTAGGGGTATTTCGAGGTGTTATTTTAAAATTATTCTGAGTTAAATTTTAGTTAATTTCAATATTATGATAAGTAAGAATTCAAAAACGGAACAACCATTTCCTAATTTTATTCCCCGTCCCATTTAATACAAGACAAAAACCTTCTTTGATTTGTTTCAAAAAAGGTTTTATCATACTTACACTTTTTCTAATTTTCCATTTTTTCAGAATAGACTTAAAAGACACTAACAACTATCAGTCAGACAGGTTCGCTGCTATGGAAAAAAAGCCAAAAAGATTTCCGTTATCCGGATCATATTTCACTGTTATCGGTAGCCAAACAGCTTTGAACAGGTTTATTCTTAAAGTAGAATTGAGACTGAAAATACTTTTTGGAGAATTGTAAGCTTTTCCAAACTGGTGTTCTAACTGAGTGAAGAACTTAAATTCCATCTTGGGTTCGTTATCTTTATTCTCAAGTAACACTTTATTCACCCCAAAATTGATTAAACCTACCTGATTATCATAATTTGTGGCTTGGTTCAGTGTATCTTTAGAAACTTTAAATGTGGCATTGGCTTCTATTTCCCAAGGTTTTCTTTGAAGTTTATTAGAAATCCCTACCGTCATTTTTGTTGCCATATTATAAATTCCCTGTTTATTTTCTCTGTCGTACTCCATAGCCGGAGAAACGGTCCAGAGCATTCTTCTTGAATAGGTTTCAGCAACTTCTTTATGCAGCATTTTAAGAGGGTCTTTTCCTTCCCGGTAGCTTTTTATAATTCTCTTATAATCTTCATCTTTTGTGACTTCTCTAAAAACATCACCATCAAAATTAATTTGGTTAATATCATTTGTAAGCGCCATAAAATCGCTTTTTTCTTTAGCATCGTCCCATTTTTTGTTTAAAGATTCCAGTTCTTTAGTATTGATATAGTCTTTTAGTGCTTCCAGTTCCCCATCTATATCTGTCTGTACTTTGCTTATTTCCTTATCTTCTAACCCTTCCAATACATCATCAAATTCTACTTGTTTCGATTGGCTTTCTTCATGGCTTAAATTCACCTTTGAAAATAAAGCCCGTAATCCTTTGCTGATTTTTGTCTGGGCAAAGCATGTATCCTCATATTTTGAGCTCTTATGTAATGATTGCAATATCGTATTGATCTGTGCTTTTACCGAATCAATTTTCTGATTACTTATTTCTTCTTTTTTTAGGAGTAAAGCATACAGTGATTTTTTAATATCAGCCTGTATAAACACATTCTTTTCAAGGGCTGCAAAATCTTTGGAATCCAATTTTTTTGTTTTTAAATCTTTATTATTAACAATTGCAGTTGTAAATCCAAAATAAATACTCGATACTGAATTTTGTTCGTTGGCTTTGAGCTTAAAATCAAATGAGGTTTGCTTAATAAAATCACTGGGTTCATCTTTTGAAAGATGGAATAAGGAATCAATGGCATACAATGTTGTATTAATACTGAATGATTTCTCTTCACTTGTAATGTTGTTCAATGCCGTTCTAAGAAATGTTGTCAGGATTTCTTTTGTATTATCTGTTTTGTAAAGATTAATAGCTTTATTGATTTCAGCTTTATCTTTTGATAATATTTCTATCTCTTTCTTTTGTGCTTTTATACAACAGCTGAAACATAAAAACACAAATACTATGATGTTACCTATTGTTTTCATTTCTTTGTTTTTATGATATATCCTGGTGAAAAATCTGTATTTGGGAATGAAGCCTGAACAGGTTTTGTAATTTCGCCTGTGATGCTTACTTCAAATGTTCCAAACGTAAATCCTGTAATATCCACAATGTATGAAGTCCCTGGCTCCAGGTCATCAAGCTCAAAAATGAAATTTTTGTAGAATACTTTTCTTACATCATAGGGTTTATTGGTGGCATTAGAACTGAATACATCAATTATTGCCATATTATTTACACCTGTGCATGTTCCTTGAATGGTTAATTTTTTCATGATCTTAGTTTTTAAATTATTGTTTATTGGGAGAATGGGTTAACGGTCTTGTAAAAGAAATTTTCATGGCTATTTGTTTTATATCTCAAATTTCCGCCTAAAAAACACGCCTGTCAATTACCCAAAAGGGTGATTATAAAAAGAAAACAGCACCATTTAAAATGATGCTGTTCACAAAAGCTTATAATTATTTACAATGTTACCTTAAAGAGTAAGAAGGTTCCCAAACTTCCGGAGGAGCTTTCAAATTCTCCGTCCTGTTCATTCATCCTTCTTCTCATATTCCGAAAGCCATTTCCTTCCCGCTGCCCTTCGGAGATTCCAATCCCGTTATCTGATATTTTCATAGTAAAGACATTTTTTTCCTGGGAAAATGAAAGTTTCAGTTCATCTGCGCGGCTATGCTTATACCCATTATTAACCGCTTCTTTCAAACATAAAAAAAGATTCCGTCTCAGTTCTGTAGAGATGGGAATTTCTGATACAATATCTATGCTTTCTGACCATAGTTTTATTTGGGTCTTTTTCAGAAAATGATCAGCATATTGAATTGCATAGTCTATAAAGCTACCCAACGTATCATTTTCTGAATTCAGGCTCCAAAGCATTTCCCGCATGGAGATATTCATTTCTTCAGACGTTTTCAACAATTCATTGATATCATCCTGCACGTCATCTTTTTCTACTTTCTGTTTTAGGAATTCAGCCTGAAGCTTAAGGGCTGAAATACCAGCTCCAAGATCATCATGCATATCATGGGAAATACGTTCCCGTTCCTGCTCTATTGATTTTTGTTTTTCAAGTTCTTTTTGGAGAAGCTGGTTTTGATGCTCGACCTCTTTGAGTTGTTTCTCCTTGAGGTATAAAAGCTGTTTTCTGTTATACATTAACACAACAAAAATAATGAAGCCTACAAAGAACATCATAATGAAAACAGCAAGGATATAAGTTGCTTTAATTTCTGCGGGAAGTTCTTTCATTTTGTGTGAGTATTAATCCTATTAAAAATAAAAGATATACCATGATATTAACAATCGAAAAAGCTGTTATCAAAAAACTTAAAAGTTGGGAATCATTTTCCTGCAAAAAATACATAGGTATTGCCCTGAAAATAAAAAATACAGACCAGATCAGTAGGCCAGAACTTATCCAAAATAGGAAATGCTTCGTAATACTTTTTTCATCAACATTCTTAAGCTTATACATAAGCCAGGCTATTGAAAGAAAAATAAACAGAACTGGAAGGCTTATAATTGAAATAAAATTTAATTTCCCTACATCCGATATCTGGAATGTGTAAACATTAAAAAGAATAAGTATACTACAAAAACAAGCCGTTGTAATTTTGAAAATATTATTGGGAATACTTTTATAATAAATTGTTCCAAAATAGGAGACCGAAAGGAGAATGTATCCCCAAAACAATATATTCCTGTTGCATATTACCAGAAAAGGTAAGTTAACAGGAATGATGTCTACCATCATTATAAGAAGCAGATATAGGAAAAAATAAAATTGCTGTTTTGATTTATGCTTACCTATCCACAGATAAACTGAATATAGGAAACAGATCAAAACAACAATTTCATAAATTTTATTTAAGGACATTGCTGAGGACAAAGAGAGTTCATATCATAATCATTTAATCCCTGAATTGGCTTTCCTGCCATGTCTTCCGCATCAGTAAGAGTAGTTAGCTGGCCAATATCATTTCTATATTTCGTTATATAATAGGCCTTATTCTTTACTATTTCAATATTACCTGGATCTACTACTTCAGCCAATTTAAATTTCAATTGTTTAAATTTTACAGAAATATATCTATCATGAGCTTCAATACCTCCTTGCTGCTTTGCAAAGTCTATAGCATCAATTTTTAAATACTCTGTATTATTTTTTGTGACACAGAATTGATTAATATAAGGTTTGATATTCTTTTTATAATCCTCATGCATTACTTGAAAATCTTCAGGACTAACTTCAACCGCACCTGAGCTTAGAGACATCATTCCATAGTACTTATCTCCTATCAATTCATTATTACCATTAAAATAACCTAGCAGAATATAAAGTTTTCCATCATAGTTTTGTAGAGCGGTATATTTTGTTCCAAACTTACCCTGATTGAACTGGATGAAATAAAAACGAATTACTGATATTTTGTTGTTCCCTTGAAGGAAATGATTTATTTCCTCCCATTCTTTTTTACCTAAAATAAATTCATCACTCTTTAACAAATTCATTTTCACAAGCTCATTATATGTTTTACTTTTGAATTCACTCTGCATACGATTTGCAACATCCCTTGGTACTGGATCATATTGGGGTTTATTTTTGGTTAATTGCTGTAACTCTTCTAGAAATTTTTTATTTCCGTCACAGCTTATCAGTAGCAAAAAGAATAGTGCACTGAAAAAAAATTTAATAGTTTTCATGGTTTCTTAGTTTTTAGTTTGGTTGAGTTTATTGATGGCCTCCACTTTATTATTGACGTGAAGTTTTCTGTAGATATTTCCAACATGTTTTTTTACCGTATCCATGCTGATGAATTTTTTATCGGCAATTTCTTTGTACAGAAGCCCTTGTGAGAGGAGTTCCAGGATTTCTTTTTCGCGCTCGGTAAGCTCATCAAAGCCTTTAACCTCAGGAGATTCTTTTTCAAAATGATGCAGAACTTTGCGGGCAATAGAAAAACTCATAGGGGCACCTCCGTTATGTACATCCCGGATAGAAGAAAGAATTTTATCCATGCTTTCTCCTTTTACAAGATATCCCATAGCCCCTACTTTTAAAGAATTGAATATTTTTTCGTCATCATCAAAGCTTGTACACATGATAAATTGAGTATTGGGCATGTCTTTACGTAACTTGAGTATGATTTCAATTCCCAGCATATCCTGTAACTGAATATCCATCATCACAACATCCGGAGAAATACTGGCGAGATTATTCAGGGCATCATTGCCATCAAAGAACTGAGCAATTACTTTCATGTCCTGTTGATAATTGATTACCTTCTTCAACGCATTGTTGTAGTTCTTCTCGTCTTCTACTATGGCTATAGAAATACTCATGTCCTTTTTGTTTGAAACAAATTTCAATAGAAAACAAAGCCGAATCAATTACCCCTTTGGGTAATTTTAAAATCAGAGTTTACATTTATGGTTCAGTCTTTAGTTTTATTAAATTTAACTAATTTTTCGCTTTAAAAAATAAATTATTTAATAATAATTTCAATTAAATAAACTTAACGTTGAATTAATAATAATTTTATAGCCGAAAAATCATCAGTTATTTCACAAGCTGTTCCAGAATCGGATGATCAATACTGCTTATCGAATTGTTATTTTCAAAAATTTGTTCGAATATCTGAATCTTATTGCTGCCTTTTTTCAACCAGACTCCGGGAATGTATAATGTTTGCTGAGGGCCCAATTTACTCCAATAGCGTCCTATATTTTTTCCGTTGATGAAAACGATTCCTTTACCCAGTTTCCGCATATCAAGAAAAGTATCTCCCGTTTCGTTAAGCATAAACTCAGCTTCCTGAATCACGGGGGAATGAGAAGCTATATTTTTTACTTTGTCAGAAAGATTTGGAAATGTATCAAAAGGTAAAGGAAGCATTTCCCAATTTCCGGAAACTTCAATGCCTCCCATTTTTACCGGGCTGATAATGCCTTTTGTATTGTGAACAATATCAGCTCCATAATTAATCCGACCCATATTTTCCACCAAAATCTCCAGCCTGCTTCCGGCTTTTATTTCAAGATCAAGATCGTATTTTTTGTTAACCCTGTTAAGCTCTCCTTTCCAAATGCCATTTATGTAGACATTGGCATAATCCCTCAATCCTTTTATCTCCAATATGCCTTTCTGATCTTTGTCGAATTTCCTTCTGTACAAAACGTACCCATGTCCGGTATTTAAGTCTTCAAAAGTGAGTGGCTGATTATTAACAACAGGCTTCTGCTGGTCAGTTATATCAAACAGGCTATTGAGCTTTGAAAACTTAATTTCAGGAATTGTAATTACTTTCATGGGTTTGGGAACTTCCGGAAGATGATCAGGATTGATTTTCTGAAAAGCTTCTCTCAACGCATTATATTTCGGAGTAGCCCAGCCTGCTTCATTGATAGGTGCATCATAATCATAACTTGTAAGATCAGGCTGAATATCGTGGTCTTTATCATAATTAGCTCCACTTGTAAAACCAAAATTTGTCCCTCCATGAATCATATAGTAATTAAAGGAAATTCCATTTTTTATATACAGCTCTGTCTGTTTCAGCACCTCTTCCGTGGAAACTTTTACAAATGGTTCTGCCCAATGATCCAACCATCCCGGATAATATTCCGCAACCATATAAGGCCCTTTCCCGTTATTGTACTCATTGATACTTTTCTTTAAAACATCAATATCACTTTCACCATTTGCAGTAGGTAAAGCTCCGATAATAGATCCTCCTTTGAAAACGGAACTTCCATCTGAAGTAAATAAGGGTGTGGAAATCCCAGCCTTCAAAAGCATATCTTTTATTTTGTGGCTGTATTTACGATGTTGGTCTAAAGGAATATCTTTTCTTTGCGCAACATAGGATCCAAATTCATTTTCTGCCTGAACCATAATTACGGGGCCTCCGTTATTAATCTGCAGGGGAACAATTTGTTTAGCCAGCTGATTGATGTATTTTTCACATTCACCTAAAAAGGCTTTATTATCTGTTCTTATTTCAAGATCTTTATTCTTTTGCAGCCACCAGGGATACCCACCAAACTCCCATTCTGCACAAACATAAGGGCCGGGACGAATAATAACATACAATCCTACTTCTTTTGCTGTTTTAATGAACTTCTGTAAATCTTTCTCACCGAAAAAATTCCATTTGCCGGGAGCTTCTTCATGGTAATTCCAAAAGACATATGTGGTAACCGTATTCAACCCCATTGCTTTCATCATTTGGAGGCGATGTTTCCAATATTGTGATGGAACTCTCGGGTAATGCATTTCTCCGGAATAGATGGTGAATGGCTTTCCATTCAATAAAAAATGACCCTCTTTAATTTCGAAATTTCCTTTCTGAGAAAATGCTAAATTTGTGGAGAGAATGAACAGAATAATACATATATATTTGTTGAAATTCTTCATAGTATAGGGCATGATTTTTGTAAAATTAAATTACAAAAAAATCAATTTGAATATCAAAAAAATAATCATGAAAAAAAGCATTTTGGTACTGGGTGCAGTACTTACATTAACAGCAATAGGCTGCAAGAAAAGTGAAAGCGGAAACAAAAGCGTTATCAAGGCAGACAGTTCAGAAACCTTAGTAACGGATACCAACGGAAAAGTGGATTCAGTAACACAAAGTTCATCAACAATAGAGGTGAACGGTCAAAAAACTGAAAAAACCGATTTTGTTTATAAGGCAACAGACGGGACATTGGTAAAAGTAGTTTTCAAAAACGACCCTAAGGAAAATACGGTGGCTATCACCAGCAACAAGAAAACTTTCACTTTGCCTAAAACGGAAACCAAAGACGGTGAAACCATCTATAAAAAAGATGATATGACAGCCAGGGTAAAAGGAGACAGCATCCACCTTGAACAGGGCAATAATATTATTGAACTGAAAAGAACGAAGATCTAAATTGTAATACAGGTTTCGGGTTTCAGCATATATAAATTTGATATAACAAAAAAACCATCCGGAGTCCGGATGGTTTTCTATTTATATCTGAATGAATATTATTCTTCAGTTTTTTCTTCAGTAGTATCAGCTTTTGCTTCTTCTACTTTTTCTTCTACTACTGGAGCATCAGCAACTACTGCTTCAACTTTTTTAGATGTAGTAGCTCTTCTGCTTCTTCTCGTAGCTTTTTTCTCTTCAGCATTAGGGTTGTAAAGCTCGTTGAAATCTACCAATTCGATAAGAGCCATATCAGCAGCATCACCTGGTCTGAAACCTGTCTTAATGATTCTTGTATAACCACCGTTTCTTTCAGCGATTTTAGGAGCTACAGTTCTGAATAATTCAGCAACCGCAAATTTATTTTGAAGGTAAGAGAATACTACTCTTCTGTTATGTGTAGTATCTTCTTTTGCTTTTGTTAATAGAGGCTCAACATATACTCTTAAAGCCTTAGCTTTAGCTACAGTAGTGTTGATTCTTTTATGCTCAATTAGAGAACAAGCCATATTAGAAAGTAAAGCACTTCTGTGAGAAGCTGTTCTTCCTAAGTGATTGAATTTTTTACCGTGTCTCATTATTAATTATTTATCAGCGTCTAACTTATATTTTGCAACGTCGAAACCGAAGTTAAGACCTTTTGAATGCACTAATTCTTCTAGTTCTGTCAAAGATTTTTTACCAAAATTTCTGAATTTCATCAAATCAGACTTACTGTAAGAAACAAGTTCTCCAAGAGTTTCTACTTCAGCTGCTTTCAGACAGTTAAGGGCTCTTACAGAAAGATCCATATCTGCTAATTTAGACTTAAGTAGCTGCCTTGTATGAAGAGTTTCTTCATCGTACTGGATAGATGCTTTTACAGCTTCAGTTTCAAGAGTGATTCTCTCATCAGAGAATAACATGAAGTGATAAATTAATATCTTAGAAGCTTCTGTTAAAGCATTTTGAGGACTGATGGAACCATCAGTTTCTATATCTAGTACAAGTTTTTCGTAGTCTGTTTTTTGCTCTACACGATAATTTTCAATGCTGTATTGAACTTTCTTGATTGGCGTGAAAATAGAGTCAATAGCAATAGTACCAATAGGTGCATTGTTTGACTTATTTTGTTCTGAAGGAACATACCCTCTACCTTTTTCAATGTTGAAAGTAATTTCGAAAGTTACATCACTATTTAGGTTGCAGATCATTAGATCCGGGTTCAGCACCTCAAATCCGTTGATAGACTTTCCTAAATCACCAGCAGTAATAACCGTTTGACCTGAAACTTTAGCAACAACCTGCTCATTAGCCTGGCCTTCTGCTGTAGCTTTTAATCTTACCTGCTTAAGGTTAAGAATAATTTCGGTAACATCTTCGATTACTCCTGGAATAGTTGAAAATTCGTGCTCTACACCTTCTATTTTGATAGATGAAATAGCGTATCCTTCCAGAGAAGAAAGTAACACTCTTCTCAAAGCATTACCTATTGTAAGCCCGAAACCTGGTTCTAAAGGTCTGAATTCAAATTGACCTTTAAATTCATCAGAGTTAAGTAAAATTACTTTATCGGGTTTTATGAATTGTAAAATTGCCATATTATTGGGTTGAGCAAAAATTTGATTAAAAAATTATTTAGAGTAAAGTTCGACGATAAGGTTCTCCTTGATGTCTTCCGGAATCTGGATTCTTTCAGGAGCAGAAATGAAGGTACCTTCTTTCTTCTCATCGTTGAATTGTAACCACTCATAATTTGCTTTAGAAGCTAATGCATTTGTTACCACATCAAGAGATTTAGATTTCTCTCTTACAGCGATTACATCACCAGCTTTTACCAAATACGAAGGGATGTTAAGAATTTCTCCATTCACAGTGATGTGTCTGTGAGAAACTAGTTGTCTAGCACCAGATCTAGTTTTAGCAAAACCTAATCTGTATACTACGTTATCCAATCTTGATTCGCAAAGTTGTAAAAGAACTTCACCTGTTACTCCTTTGTTTCTGTGTGCTTTTTCAAATAGGTTAGCAAACTGTCTTTCTAAAATACCGTAAGTATATTTAGCTTTTTGTTTTTCAGCTAACTGAATTGCATATTCTGATTTTTTAGCACCTCTTCTTTTGTTAGGACCATGCTGTCCTGGTGGTTGGTTTTTTCTCTTTTCGAAGTTTTTATCATCTCCGTAGATTGCAGCTCCAAACTTTCTAGCAATCTTAGTTTTAGGTCCAATATATCTTGCCATAATGGGTAAATTCTAAAAATTAAACTCTTCTTCTTTTAGGTGGTCTACATCCATTGTGTGGCATTGGCGTCACATCAACGATTTCGCTAACTTCAATACCTGAATTGTGGATTGTTCTGATAGCAGATTCTCTACCTGCACCAGGACCTTTCACATACACCTTTACTCTTCTTAATCCAGCTTCGTGAGCAACATTAGAGCAATTTTCAGCTGCCATTTGAGCAGCAAAAGGAGTGTTCTTTTTAGAACCTCTGAATCCCATTTTACCGGCAGACGCCCAAGAGATAACCTCTCCACTTTTATTTGTTAAAGAAATGATGATGTTATTGAAAGAAGCTTGAATATGTGCTTCACCAATAGCTTCAACTTTTACTTTTCTTTTTTTAACTACTTTACTTTGTTTTGCCATAATTCCTAACGATTATTTACTTGCCTTTTTCTTGTTAGCAACTGTTTTTCTCTTTCCTTTACGGGTTCTAGAGTTGTTTTTCGTTCTCTGGCCTCTTAAAGGTAATCCTAGTCTGTGACGTATTCCTCGTTGGCATCCTATGTCCATCAATCTCTTGATGTTCAATTGCACTTCAGATCTTAATTCTCCTTCTACTTTTACGTTGTCAGAGATATATGTTCTGATTGCAGCCAATTCATCGTCATTCCATTCGTTGACTTTCTTGTCTTCGCTGATACCGGCAGCTTTAAGGATTTCAGAAGAAGTACTTCTTCCTACTCCATAGATGTAAGTTAAACCGATAACACCTCTTTTGTTTTTTGGTAAATCAATACCTGCAATTCTCGCCATAATTTAATGTTAGCCTTGTCTTTGTTTAAATTTTGGGTTCTTCTTGTTGATTACAAATAGGACACCTTTTCTGCGTACAATTTTGCAATCAGCGCTTCTTTTTTTAATTGATGCTCTTACTTTCATTTTGATAGTATTTATTTTTTAACAAATGCCAAATGGAATGTTTCTTCCATTTGGCTATTTTGTTTAATATCTAAATGTAATTCTCCCTTTCGTTAAATCATAGGGAGACATTTCTAGTTTTACCTTATCACCAGGTAAAAGTTTAATATAATGCATTCGCATTTTACCGGAAATATGAGCAATAAGTATATGCCCATTCTCAAGTTCTACACGGAACTGAGCGTTCGAAAGTGCTTCCGTTATAACGCCGTCTTGTTCAATATGTTTTTGTTTTGCCATAAATTAATATCCAGTCGTTCTAGACAGTTTAGACTGCATTAAACCATCATAGTGATGGTTCAGCAGATATGTATTAATCTGTTGAACAGTATCTAAAATTACTCCCACCATAATCAATAATGACGTTCCCCCGAAAAATAAGGCAAACGCATCTGTCTGAACAAAGCTTCCATGCACAATTGCTGGAAGGACTGCAAAGATAGATAAAAAAATTGCACCTGGCAAGGTAATTTTTGATAAAATATCATCTAAATAATCAGCTGTCTCTTTACCGGGTCTTACTTTCGGTACTAAACCTCCATTTCTCTTCAAATCATCAGCCATCTGGTTCACCGGAATTGTAATTGCAGTGTAGAAAAACGAGAAGATAATAATTAATAGCGCAAACAATACATTGTACTGCCAGCTAAAAACATTCTTGAAACCTGCAAGAAAAGTGTTAGACTCATCGAATTTTGTTAATAGTCCTGGTACGAACATCAATGCTTGGGCAAAGATAATCGGCATTACACCAGCAGCATTTACCTTCAATGGAATCCATTGTCTTGCTCCCTGCATAAGATTTCTGTTTACACCTCCTCTTGCTTGAGCTCTGCTTACATACTGAATTGGTATTTTTCTAACAGCTACAGATAGTATAACTGCTAAAAGAACCACCACCATCCAGAATAATACTTCAATAAGGATCATGATAGATCCCATTCCTCCTTTTCCGTTCTGCACGGCCATCTCCTGTACGAATGCTTCAGGTAATCTTGAAAGAATCCCTACCATAATAAGGATGGAAATACCATTTCCGATTCCTTTGTCGGTAATTTTTTCACCTAACCACATTGCGAATACTGAACCACCCACCAAGATTACAATACTTGGCAGCCAGAACATGATAGAATTTGGCTCTACAAAATATGCAGACTGGAATTGAGCATAGGGTAAGAATAATTGAGTAATAGAAGTTAAGTAAGAAGGTGCCTGTACCAGACAAACTCCGATTGTTAACCATCTTGTAATTTGGTTCAATGTATTTCTACCTGACTCTCCATCTTTCTGAAGCTTCTGAAGATAAGGAATAGCCATCCCCATCAACTGAACAATAATAGAAGCAGAAATATAAGGCATGATTCCCAACGCCATTACGGAAGCGTGGCTGAAAGCTCCCCCCGTAAACGACGAAAGCAAGCCAAGGAGACCTGCTCCTTGCTTGTTACCGCCTTGATTTTTATAATGCTCTAAGAGATCTCCCACCTCTGCAAGGTTAATTGCAGGAAGTGAAATATAAGATGCGAATCTATACACAAGGATAATACCTAAAGTGAAGATAATCTTATCTCTTAATTCCTTTAGGCTCCAAATATTTTTAAGTGTTTGTATAAATTCTTTCATTAGTAAGTATTATAAGGTAATTGCTTTTCCACCTGCTTTAGCAATAAGCTCTTCAGCAGATTTAGTGAACTTGTCAGCAGAGATTGAAACCGCAGATTTCAATTCTCCTCTACCCATAATTTTCACTAATTCGTTTTTAGAAACTACACCATTTTCTACTAAAACTTCTTTCGTGATATCTCCAGTGATGGATTTGTTCTCGATTAAAGTCTGGATAGTATCAAGGTTAACTCCTCTAAACTCTTTTCTATTTACGTTTTTGAATCCGAATTTAGGTAATCTTCTTTGTAAAGGCATCTGACCTCCTTCAAAACCGATCTTCTGAGAATAACCAGCTCTTGCTTTCTGTCCTTTATGTCCTTTTGTAGCAGTACCTCCTTTTCCACTACCTTGACCTCTACCAATTCTTTTTGAATTGAAAGTAGATCCTGCAGCAGGTTTTATGTTATTTAAATTCATTTTAATTTCTTTTTTAAAAATTATTTTTGAACTTCAAGTAAATGACTAACTGCAGCTATCATTCCTAAGATAGAAGGAGTAGCTTCATGTTCTACAACTTGGTGAAGTTTCTTTAATCCTAATGCTTCAAGCGTTCTCTTTTGGGTTTTTGTTCTACCAATAGCGCTTCTTACTTGCTTTACTTTAATTGTTGCCATTGTTCTAATATTAACCGTTAAACACTTTACTTAGAGAAACTCCTCTCATTCTAGCGATCTCTTCAGGTCTTCTGATATCTAATAACGCTTTAAAAGTAGCTTTCACTACGTTGTGAGGGTTAGAAGATCCTTTAGACTTTGAAAGGATATCGTGAATACCTGCAGATTCCAATACCGCTCTTACCGCACCACCGGCGATAAGTCCTGTACCGTGAGAAGCAGGTCTTAAGAAGATATCTGCTCCACCGTATCTAGCAGTAGTTTGGTGAGGAATAGTGTGGTTCATTACAGGAACTTTCACAAGGTTTTTCTTAGCATCTTCCACTGCCTTAGCAATTGCAGAAGCAACCTCTTTAGATTTTCCTAAACCAAAACCGATAACACCTTCTTCGTTCCCTACTACAACAATAGCAGAAAATCCGAAAGCTCTACCTCCTTTAGTTACTTTTGTTACTCTGTTAACAGCTACGAGACGATCTTTTAATTCTAATCCTCCCGGTTTTACTCTTTCTATATTATCTAGTCCTAACATATTTTCCGAAATTTAATGATTAGAATTTAAGTCCTCCTTCTCTCGCACCATCAGCTAGAGCTTTCACTCTTCCATGGTATACGAAACCGTTTCTGTCAAATACAATACTTTCGATTCCTGCAGCAACCGCTTTAGCAGCGATAGCTTTACCTACAGCAGCAGAAATTTCAGTCTTAGTACCTTTAGCGTCTACACCTTTTTCTCTAGAAGAAGCTGATGCTAAAGTTTTACCATTTTTATCGTCGATTAACTGAGCGTAAATTTCCTTATTACTTTTGTATACAGATAATCTTGGCAATTCAGAAGATCCAGAGATTTTCCCTCTTACTCTTCTTTTGATTCTTATTCTTTTTTCTAATTTACTTAATGCCATAATACTTATAATTTATTAAGCAGATTTACCAGCTTTACGTCTAACAATTTCTCCTACGAATCTTACACCTTTTCCTTTGTATGGCTCAGGCTTTCTGAAAGAACGGATCTTTGCAGTAACCATTCCTAGAAGTTGCTTGTCGTGAGACGCTAAAGTAATAATTGGGTTTTTACCTTTTTCAGTCAATGTATCAACTTTTACTTCACCTGGAAGTTCTAATACGATACCGTGAGAGAATCCTAAAGCTAACTCAAGTTTTTGACCTGAGTGAGAAGCTCTGTATCCTACCCCTACTAGTTCTAGTTTCTTTTCGAAACCTTCTGATACCCCAACGATCATGTTGGCGATCAACGCTCTGTATAAACCGTGAAGCGCTTTGTGTTGCTTAGAATCAGATGGTCTGTTTACGTTAAGCTCACCATCTTTTTGTTCTAAAGTAATTCCTGCTGTAAGCTCTTGAGAAAGTTCTCCTTTTGCTCCTTTTACAGTTACTACACCGTTATTTTCAGTGACTGTAACTCCAGCTGGAATTGTTATAATTGCTTTACCAATTCTTGACATTTTCCTCTGATTAAAAATTAATAAACATAGCAGATTACTTCACCGCCTACTTTCTCTTCTCTAGCTTTCTTGTCAGTCATTACTCCTTTAGAAGTAGAGATGATAGAAATACCCAAACCGTTTAGTACTCTTGGAAGTTCAGTAGAACCTTTGTACTGTCTCAAACCTGGTCTAGAAGCTCTTTGAATAGACTTAATAGCAGGTTTGCTAGTTTGCTTATCATACTTTAAAGCGATTTTGATCACTCCTTGAACAGCGTTATCTTCAAACTTGTAGTTTAAGATATACCCTTGATCAAATAGGATCTTAGTAATCTCCTTTTTGATTTTCGATGCAGGAATTTCCACCACTTTGTGGCCTGCGCTTTGTGCGTTCCTTACTCTTGTTAGGAAATCTGAAATTGGATCTGTTACCATTTTTCTTTTATAAATTATTGGTTAAAGACAATCAGTATTGAAAAGACTTGAAGAGGAAAATATCAGACTTCAGAAAACTTCAGTCTGATATTTATATTCTTTAGTATCTAGACAACTTAATTGTCCCGATTTTAATTAGTAATTATTACCAACTGGCTTTTCTTACACCTGGGATAAGACCGTTGTTTGCCATTTCTCTGAAAGTTACTCTGGAAATACCAAACGTTCTCATGTATCCTCTTGGTCTACCTGTTAGTTTACATCTGTTGTGTAATCTTACAGGAGAAGCATTTTTAGGCAACTTTTGAAGTCCTTCGTAATCACCTGCTTCTTTTAAAGCTTTTCTTTTGTCAGCGTATTTAGCAACAAGTGCTTCTCTTTTGCGCTCACGCGCTTTCATTGATTCTTTAGCCATTTCTTAGTTCTTTTTAAATGGTAAACCGAAGTGAGTTAATAATGCTTTAGCTTCTTTATCTGTCTTCGCAGTAGTAACGAAAGTGATGTCCATCCCTTGGATTTTTTTCACTTTGTCAATTACGATTTCAGGGAAGATAATTTGCTCAGTAATACCTAAGTTGTAGTTACCTCTACCATCGAAACCATCTGCCTTGATACCAGAGAAATCTCTGATACGTGGTAAAGCAGAAGAAGTAAGTCTGTCTAAGAACTCATACATTCTGTGAGCTCTCAAAGTTACTCTAGCACCTACAGGCATTCCTTTTCTTAGTTTGAATGCAGCTTCGTCTTTCTTAGAGATCGTACCTACTGCTTTCTGACCTGTGATGTTTGTCAATTCTTCTACAGCATAATCAATGATTTTCTTATCTGCAGTAGCATCTCCTAAACCTTGTGATACAACGATTTTCTCTAATCTAGGTACTTGCATGATTGACTTGTACCCAAATTCTTCCATCATTGCAGGAACAATTTGCTCTTTGTATGCTTTTTTGGGTCTTGCTATAAATTCCATGTGTTAATTCAAATTATAAAGTTTCCCCCGTTTTTTTGTTAATTCTTACTTTCTTATCTCCTTCGATTTTGTAACCGATTTTGATAGCTTTTCCGTCTTTACCAACTAAAGCTACGTTAGAGATATGAATAGAAGCTTCCTTCTCAGTAATTCCTCCTTGAGGATTAGAAGCTGAAGGCTTAACGTGTTTTTTAACGATATTAAGTCCTGCAACGATTACTCTAGGGTCTCTTCCTTCTTTCTTGATCACTTCAATAACTTCACCAGTTTTACCTTTGATATCTTTCTTACCAGTAGTAATGATTACGTTATCTCCTCTTTTTATTTTTAACTTTGACATTTTCTTTTAAAAATTTTAAAAATTAAAGTACTTCAGGAGCTAATGAAATGATTTTCATATATTCTTTATCTCTCAACTCACGAGCAACTGGTCCGAAAACACGTGTTCCTCTCATTTCTCCTGCTGCATTTAGCAATACACAAGCATTGTCGTCGAATTTGATGTATGAACCATCTTTTCTTCTAACTGCTTTTTTAGTTCTTACTACTACAGCTTTAGATACCTGACCTTTCTTAGCGTTTCCTGATGGTGTAGAATCCTTGATAGTAACAACGATTTTATCACCAACTGAAGCATATCTTCTTCTGGTTCCTCCCAGAACTCTGATAACCAATACTTCTTTAGCACCTGTGTTATCAGCAACTTTTAATCTTGATTCTGTTTGTAACATTATTACTTAGCTTTTTCAATGATTCTTACTAATCTCCATCTCTTGCTCTTGCTCAAAGGTCTAGTTTCCTGGATCAGAACTGTATCACCTTCTGTGCATTCGTTGTTCTCGTCGTGTGCAGTATATTTTTTCGTTTTCAAAACGAATTTACCGTACATCGGGTGCTTTACTCTTGTAGTTTCACTAACAACAATAGTTTTTTCCATTTTATTACTGGAAACCACTCCGATTCTTTCTTTTCTTAAATTTCTATCCATTGTAAAATGAAATTATTGTTTGTTAGTTAACTCAGTGTTTAGTCTTGCGATTGTTCTTCTCAAATCTTTGATTTGAATCGGGTTTTCAATTGGGCTGATTGCATGAGCCAATTTCAATTTAGAATATTGAGCTTTTGCTTCAGTTAATTGAGCTTGAATATCACCCGCGCTTAAATTTTTAATATCAGCATTTTTCATTGTATTCAAAGATTATAGAGGTTTAACAAAATCGTTAGCAACGATGAATTTAGTAACTACTGGTAATTTCTGTGCCGCAAGTCTAAGAGCTTCTTTCGCTACTTCGTAAGGAACACCTCCTACTTCGAACATGATTTTACCTGGTTTTACTACAGCCACCCAATATTCAACAGCACCCTTACCTTTACCCATCCTTACTTCGGCTGGTTTCTTAGTAATTGGCTTATCTGGGAAGATTTTGATCCATAGCTGACCTTCTCTCTTCATATATCTAGTTGCAGCAATACGTGCAGCCTCAATTTGTCTAGCTGTGATCCAAGCTCCTTCCGTAGCTTTAATCCCGAAAGTTCCGTAAGCAAGTTGATTACCTCTTTGAGCAATCCCCTTCATCTTCATTTTATGAACTCTACGGAATTTGGTTCTTTTTGGTTGTAACATAATTTCTAAATTTTAGATTTTAGATTTTAGATTTTAGATTTTTTTTATTTTAAAAAAGTAACGGTAATTTAAAATTCAAAATGTCTAATCTAAAATTTTTAATTATTATTGTTATTATTGTTATTATTTTTTCTAGGTCTTCTGTTGTCTCTGTCTCCTCCTCTGTTTCTATCTCCTGACTGACCTCCTTTTTTCTGTTGTCCTACTAATGGGGAAAGTTCTCTTTTACCATAAACTTCACCTTTCATAATCCAAACTTTTACACCTAGTCTACCATAAGTAGTGTGAGCTTCAGCCCAGTGATAATCGATATCAGCTCTGAAAGTAGACAAAGGAATTCTTCCGTCTTTGAAAGATTCGCTTCTTGCCATTTCAGCACCGTTCAATCTTCCAGAGATTTGAACTTTGATACCTTCAGCACCCATTCTCATAGTACTAGCCATTGCCATTTTAACAGCTCTTCTGTAAGAGATTCTGTTTTCAATTTGCTTAGAAATACTATCAGCAACTAAAACTGCATCTAGTTCAGGTCTTTTGATTTCAAAGATGTTGATTTGAATATCCTTACCTGTAAGTTTCTTCAATTCTTCTTTCAATTTATCAACTTCCTGACCTCCTTTACCGATGATAAGTCCCGGTCTAGCAGTAGTAATTGTAACTGTTACTAATTTTAATGTTCTTTCAATATAAATTTTTGAAATACCACCTTTAGATAATCTAGCCTCAAGGTATCTTCTGATTTTGTAGTCTTCAGCGATTCTGTCTCCATAATCTTTACCACCAAACCAGTTAGAATCCCATCCTCTGATGATACCTAATCTATTACCAATTGGATTTGTCTTCTGTCCCATACCTTGATTAATTTTCTTTATTACCTAAGATTAATGTAACGTGGTTAGATCTTTTTCTGATTCTATACCCTCTACCTTGTGGAGCTGGTCTTAGTCTCTTTAATTGTCTTGCACTATCCACGAAGATTTCTTTAACGATAAGGTTTGCTTCTTCAATATCAGCACCTTCGTTTTTTGTCTGCCAGTTTGCCATAGCAGAAAGAAGTAATTTCTCTAATTTGTTAGAGGCTTCTTTTTTAGAATATTTTAGGATATAAAGAGCTTTATCTACCTGCTCTCCTCTAATGATATCAGCAACTAATCTCATTTTTCTTGGAGATGATGGGCAGTCATTTAATGAAGCTTTTACAACGTCTTTGTTAGCTTCTTTTCTTGCGATTGCGCTATCTTGTTTTCTTGATCCCATGATTATCTGCTTCCTTTGTTTTTGTTACCACCATGACCTCTGAAAGATCTTGTTGGAGAAAATTCGCCTAACTTGTGACCTACCATGTTTTCTGTAACATATACAGGGATAAAAGATTTCCCGTTGTGTACAGCGATAGTTTGTCCTACGAAGTCCGGAGAGATCATCGATGCTCTAGACCAAGTTTTGATAACTGTCTTCTTACCAGACTCTATATTTGCCTGAACCTTCTTATCTAAAGTATGATGAATGAACGGTCCTTTCTTAAGTGATCTTGCCATAATTATTTTCTTTTAGATACGATGTAACGGTTAGACACTTTGTTTTTCTTTCTAGTTTTGTAACCTTTAGCCGGCATACCGTTTCTAGATCTTGGGTGACCTCCAGAAGAACGTCCTTCACCACCTCCCATTGGGTGATCTACAGGGTTCATTACTACCGGTCTAGTTCTTGGTCTTCTACCTAACCATCTGCTTCTACCAGCCTTACCTGATACAGTTAATTGGTGATCAGAGTTGGAAACTGAACCAATCATTGCCATACATTCAGTAAGGATCATTCTAGATTCTCCTGAAGGCAATTTAATGATGGCATATTTTCCGTCTCTTGAAGTTAATTGAGCTGAAGAACCAGCACTTCTTGCTAAAATAGCACCTTGACCAGGCTTCATTTCAACACAAGAAATTACAGTACCCAATGGAATATTTCTCAATTTCATTGCGTTACCTACGTTTGGTTCAACGCTTTCTCCTGACACTACTTTCTGATCTACTTTGATACCGTTTGGAGCGATGATATATCTCTTCTCTCCGTCAGCATACTCTAATAAAGCGATAAATGCAGTTCTGTTTGGATCGTATTCTACAGATTTTACAGTTGCTTCAACGTTTGCTTTGTTTCTTTTGAAGTCAATAATTCTGTATTTCTTTTTGTGTCCACCTCCGGTGTAACGCATGGTCATTTTACCTGTTTGGTTACGTCCACCTGACTTTTTAATACCAACGGTTAGAGACTTCTCTGGTTTGTTGGTAGTAATTTCCTCAAAATTGTTTACAACTCTGAATCTCTGTCCCGGGGTGATAGGTTTTAATTTTCTAACAGACATTACTATTATTTATAATTAATAATTAATTTACAGCAAAAATATCGATAACCTCACCTTCAACAAGCTTGATTACCGCTTTTTTCAATTTGTTTGTCTTTCCTACTTGAAGACCTTTTTTAGTGTATTTCGAAGAAACCTTCGGAGCATAAATCATTGTGTTAACGTCTGCTACTTTTACACCGTAAGCCGCTTCTACAGCTTTTTTAATCTGGATTTTATTCGCCTTAGGATTAACTAAGAAAGAATAAGAACCTCTTAAATCTGTAAGGTAATTAGCCTTTTCTGAGATAACTGGTTTAATAATAATAGACATGACTTATTTCTTTAGATTTTCCTGGAATTTTTCAACTGCACCTTCGAAGAATACAACTTCACCTGCATTTACTAAATCGTAAGAACTTACTTCATTGAAGTTCATTACTTTAGCTTTAGGTAAGTTTCTTGAAGATAAATACACATTCTTGTTAGCTTCAGGAAGGATGAATAAAGCTTTCTTATCGTTTAATGCCAAAGCATTCAATACAGTAATGAAATCTTTAGTTCTAGGAGCGCTTAAGCTCATATCTTCCAAAACTCTGATGCTGTTGTCTCTCATTTTCTGAGATAAAACAGATTTCTTAGCTAATCTCTTAAGAGCTTTGTTCAATTTGAATCTATAGTCTCTTGGTTTTGGTCCGAATACTCTACCTCCACCTCTGAAAGTTGGAGATTTGATATCCCCGTATCTAGCAGATCCTGATCCTTTTTGCTTCTTAAGCTTTTTAGTAGAAGCCGTAATTTCGCTTCTTTCTTTCGATTTATGAGTCCCTTGTCTTTGTGCAGCAAGGTACTGTTTAACTTCTAAGTAAACCGCGTGCTGATTTGGCTCAATTCCGAATACTGTTTCGTCTAGAGTTACTTTTCTTCCGGTCTCTTTTCCTGATGTATTTAATACTACTAGTTCCATTTTCTGATAATTACATAAGAATTTTTAGCTCCCGGAACAGCACCTTTTACTACTAAAAGATTTTGTTCTTGATCAACTTTTAACACCTGAAGGTTTTGAACAGTTACCTGCTCACCTCCCATTCTTCCAGCCATTCTCATCCCTTTGAATACTCTTGAAGGGTCTGAACCAGCACCGATAGAACCTGGAGCTCTAAGTCTGTTGTGCTGACCATGAGTTGCCTGCATTACACCTCCAAATCCGTGTCTTTTAACAACACCCTGGAAGCCTTTACCTTTTGAAGTACCTGTTACGTCAACATACTCACCTTCAGTGAATAGATCAACTTTTACTTCTTCTCCTACTTTTACTTCATCAACGAATTCTCTGTAGAATTCAACTAATTTAGCTTTAGGAGCAGAACCAGCCTTTTTAAAATGACCAGCTAACGCTTTACCAACGTTCTTCTCACTCTTGTCATCGAAACCTAATTGAACAGCTTTATAACCGTCTTTTTCTAAGGTTCTGACCTGTAAAACCGAGCATGGACCAGCTTGGATAACTGTACAAGGAATATTTTTTCCTTCTTCGTTAAACAAAGATGTCATACCGATTTTCTTACCAATAATACCTGACATTGTTTATATTATAATAAAATTTATCTTTCTCTTATCACCATTTTTAGGAGACTAAAGTAATTTCTACTTCTGATATAGGCATACTACGCCCCTAAAATGAGTGTGCAAATGTATGAATAAATTTATTACTGACAAATTTTTCAAGTAAAATATTTTGATTTTTAATCAATTAGATCATTTTGAGAAAAGCCGGAACAAATTTTCCAATGGTTTATTTTGATTTTTAAAAAGAATTTAAAAAGAGGATCTGTTTATACGATCACATTTACGCCTGCTTCTTCCAATCCTGCCTCATCTTCAGCAGAGATACCTGCATCTGTAATCAGGTAGTCTATTTTATCTAATGAAGCGATTTTACCAAAGCCTTTTTTATTCAGCTTTGAAGAATCCGCAAGAATTACCGTTTGATCGGCACAGTCAATCATCATCTGATTAAGATGGGCTTCTGCGGCATTAGAAGTACTGATTCCAAATTCAAGGTCAATACCATCTACTCCCAGAAAAAGCTTATTACAGGAAAACTGTCTGAGAATTCCTTCGGAAATAGATCCTACTATAGAAGTAGAGCTCTTACGAACTTCTCCCCCTAACTGAATAATGTTAATATTAGGATTATTGCAAAGCTCAATAGCCACCCTCAAAGAAGAGGTCAGTACCGTAAGCGGACCAAAGTTCACCAGCATCCGGGCAAGATAATGCATGGTAGTTCCGGAAGCTAATATAATACAGTCATTCTCCTGAATCAGCGCTAATGCCGCTTTTGCTATCGCCTGTTTTGCTTCCACATTAATATTCTCCTTCTCCCCTACATTTTTTTCATATGCATATCTTACCTGCTTACTTGCTCCCCCATGATTACGAAAAAGAAGCCCTAAACTTTCAAGATAGTTCAAATCCTTTCGGATCGTAACCGAAGAAACATTCAGTTTTTCACATAAATCCTGTACAAGAACATGGCCTTTTTCATCCAGCTCTTTTAATATTTCATCATGCCTTGGGATTAGCTTCTCCATTTTATTCGTTTCATCAAAATTAGCGTTTTTTTTTCATACTCTAAAATTTCATTTATTTTCTTTTTGCTTTCATTTTTAATTTATATATTTGAAAACGAAACATAAACGAAACATTTATGAAACGAAACGAAGAACTCAGTAAATTAACCAATGTAAAGGAATGGGACTTTATAGTCATAGGAGGAGGAGCCAGTGGTTTAGGTTCGGCACTAGATGCAGTAAGCAGAGGATTTAAAACCTTATTGCTTGAATCTCATGATTTTGCAAAAGCAACATCCAGCAGAAGTACAAAATTAGTACATGGTGGAGTAAGATATCTTGCACAGGGAGATGTAGGATTGGTAAAAGAAGCGCTAAAAGAAAGAGGCCTTCTTGCTAAAAATGCAGCCCATATTGTAAAAAATCAATCTTTTATTATTCCCAATTATACCTGGTGGGGAGGAATCTATTATAAAATAGGCTTATCAGTTTATGATTTCCTTGCAGGGAAACTAAGCCTGGGAAAAACGAGATACATCAGCAAATCAAAGACCGTAGAAAAACTTCCAACTATTGAACAAAATCACTTGATGAGTGGTGTTGTTTACCAGGACGGACAGTTTGACGACGCCAGACTTGCTGTGAATTTAACTCAGACCATTATCGAAAAGGGAGGAACCGCAGTCAATTATGTAAAGGTGATCAATCTTCTGAAAGATGGTGCTGATAAAGTAATTGGTGTTGTTGCAGAAGATCAACTGTCCAAGCAGCAATATCAGATTTACGCTAAGGTAGTCATTAATGCAACAGGTGTATTTACCAATGACATCCTTAATATGAATAACCCTAAGCATGGTAAACTTGTTGTTCCAAGCCAGGGAATCCATTTGGTGCTTGATAAATCATTCCTGAAAAGCGATGATGCGATCATGATTCCAAAAACATCAGACGGCAGGGTTTTATTTGTTGTTCCCTGGCACAACAGAGCTTTGGTAGGAACTACAGATACACTTTTAAAGGATGAAAGTTTTGAACCCCGTGCTCTGGAAGAAGAGATCAGCTTTGTTTTAAATACAGCAAGACAGTATTTAGCCAAGAAGCCAACCCGTGAAGATGTAAAATCTGTATTCGCAGGATTACGTCCTCTCGCAGCTCCTAAAGACGGAAGCAAAAGTACAAAAGAGGTTTCCAGAAGCCATAAAGTTATTGCTTCTGAAACAGGGCTTATTTCCATTATCGGTGGAAAATGGACAACTTACCGTAAAATGGCGGAAGATACTATAGATGAAGCAATGAAAGTTCACAGATTAGGAAACACTACATCTAAAACAGAACACCTTTCCATTCATGGTAATGTAAAACCGGAACAGGTAGACCGAAGTAACCATCTTTATGTTTACGGTTCTGATATTCCGGCTATAAAAGCTTTACAGGAAAGCAACCCGCGTTATTCTCAGAAAATACATCCGGATCACCCTTTTACTGTTGCAGAAATTGTATGGGCTATAAGAAACGAGATGGCAGAAACCATTGAGGATATATTATCCAGAAGGGTCCGTTTATTATTCTTAGATGCCAGAGCCGCGATAGACAGCGCTCACACTGTTGCAAAAATAATTGCTGAAGAAAAAGGATATTCTGAAGAATGGACGCAACAACACGAAAATGAATTTATTGATTTAGCAAGAGGATATTTATTAACGCCTTATTCACCTAAAGTTCAATCTTAACTAGTACACTTTTATGAATGAAAAATTAATTCTCGCTTTAGACCAGGGAACAACTTCCTCCAGAGCGATCTTATTCAACCACAGTGGAGAAATTAAATTTGTAGCACAGAAAGATTTCAGACAAATATTCCCGACACCAGGTTGGGTAGAACATGATCCGAATGAAATCTGGTCATCACAAATCTCCGTAGCAGCAGAAACGATAGCGAAAGCAGGTATCTCCGGACTGGAAGTTGCCGCCATCGGTATTACCAATCAACGTGAAACCACTGTTGTATGGGACAAAGAAACCGGCGAACCTATCTATAATGCCATTGTATGGCAGGACCGAAGAACTTCTAAATATTGTGACGAACTAAAAGAACAGGGTCACGCTGAAGTTATTAAAGAAAAAACAGGTCTTGTATTAGATGCTTACTTTTCTGCAACAAAACTAAAATGGATCCTTGATAACGTAGAGGGTGCAAGGGCTAAAGCAGAAGCAGGAAAACTATGTTTTGGAACTGTAGACACATGGCTTGTATGGAAACTTACCCGTGGTAAAATGTTTATCACTGATGTATCCAATGCCAGCAGAACAATGCTTCTGAATATTCATACCCTAGAATGGGATAATGATTTGCTGGAATTATTCAATATTCCCAGAGCTGTTCTTCCCGAAGTAAAACAGAGCAGTGAAATATACGGAGAAACGGCCACTACTTTATTTTCCACCAAAATTCCTATTGCAGGTATTGCAGGTGATCAGCAGGCAGCTTTATTCGGGCAAATGTGCATCACTCCGGGAATGGTAAAAAACACATACGGAACCGGCTGTTTTTTGTTAATGAATACAGGAAAAGAAGCTGTTTCCTCTAAAAACAACCTGCTAACAACCGTAGCCTGGAAAATCAATGGAGAAGTAAATTATGCATTGGAGGGAAGTGTATTTGTGGGAGGTGCAGCCATCCAATGGTTGAGAGACGGTCTTAAAATTATTCGTTCATCTGAAGAAGTGAATGAGCTGGCGGCATCTGTTCAGGACAATGGTGGTGTATATTTTGTTCCTGCCCTTACCGGATTAGGAGCACCACATTGGGATCAGTACGCCCGTGGAACTATTGCAGGCCTCACACGCGGAACAACGGACGGACATATTGCTAGAGCAACACTGGAAGGTATTGCTTTCCAGGTTTATGATATTGTAAAATCTATGGAAGCAGATTCCGGAAGAGCAAGTCTTGAGCTAAGAGTAGATGGAGGAGCCTCAGCAAGTGATCTTCTGATGCAGATTCAGTCTGACTTGTTTGGTTTTAAAATCACAAGACCTCAGACGCTTGAAACTACTGCATTGGGAGCTGCTTATCTGGCAGGCCTTGCTGTAGGATACTGGAAAGATATTGATGAAATACAGTCCCAATGGATCGTGGACAAAGATTTCCATCCCCAGTTGGATAAAGAAAGCGTTGATAAAATGATCCACTTGTGGAAGAAGGCCGTATCACGTTCTCAAAACTGGATAGAAGATTAACCCGCTGACCTTAAAAATACACATATGACACCATTTATCGCAGAATTAATAGGAACAATGCTTCTTATACTCTTGGGCAACGGCGTTGTCGCCAATGTTGTCTTAAAAGAAACTAAAGGAAATAATTCCGGTTGGATTGTAATTACAACAGCATGGGCATTAGCTGTCTTTATCGGCGTCACTGTAGCCGGACCTGTAAGCGGCGCCCATCTGAACCCGGCAGTCACCATTGGTCTTGCCACTGCAGGAAAATTCTCCTGGGATCTGGTTCCATCCTATATAGCCGCTCAAATGATCGGAGGAATGCTTGGAGCCTTCCTGGTTTGGCTGTTCCATAAGGATCATTTTGCTATAACAGAAGATGAACCGGGAATGCTTGCCTGTTTCAGTACAGGACCAGCTATCAGAAAGACTTCTTCCAATCTTATCAGTGAGATCATAGGAACGTTTGTACTGGTATTTGTCATCTTTCATTTTTCGGACCCCAGTATTTCGATTGCTACTGATCCTACAGCAAAAGTAGGCTTAGGTACTGTAGGAGCTCTTCCTGTTACATTTCTTGTCTGGGCAATAGGTTTGTCACTGGGCGGAACTACAGGATATGCGATTAACCCGGCAAGGGATCTTGCCCCAAGAATTATGCATGCTATTCTACCTGTAAAGGGAAGCAGTGATTGGGGATATGCATGGATACCTGTAGCAGGGCCTGTAATAGGAGCTGTGCTTGCCGCTGTTTTATATGGACTCTTAACTTAAAAAATACAGATGATGAAAATTTTAAAAGGAATCTTCCTTCTTGCGTTAGGCTCCGGAAGATTATTTTCTCAGGAAAACACTGAGGCTAAGGAAAGCAGGCTTGATTTCACTGCCAACATTCAGAATAACCATTTATGGAGAGGTTTAATCATTACTGATAAACCTGTTGTAATGGGGAATCTCTCCTATGCCCTGGATGCAGAAAAAAAATGGAAAATAGGAATCTGGGGGGCATCCGCTTTAGCAGATGATAAAGACAATACCCATTATAAAGAAATCAATTATTATGTTCAATATTCTGACGGACGTTTTTATATCGGGCTTTGGGATCTTTATAATTCCAGAAACATTAATACCGCAGTGGCTGCAGATGACATCTTCAGCTATTCACAAAGGAGAACGGCACATATTATCGATTTAAGAACCAACTATACGTTCGGGCCTTCATTCCCTATTAATATTGAAGCAGATATTATGCTTTATGGGGGTGCCAATGCAGGAGAGGTTGTTCTTGAGCCGGACGGAAGTTATAAAAAGAATAAATATTCTACCTATGTTCAGGCAAGTTATCCGGTAATAAAGTCCCAGAAAGTGAATCTGGACGCCTTTGTAGGGGCTGGCTTTGCTCTTAATGATAAAACCTTCCTGTATGGAAATGGTAAAAACAGTTTCGACATCGTTAATATAGGTGTAAAAGCCGGTAAGGTTGTTAAAATTACCGACCATTACAGCCTTCCTGTTTATATGATGGCCATGTGGAATCCTTCTAATAAGTTTGCAAGGATCCAGCTTGCTGCTACAGTTTTTTAACAGGATAGCTGCCACAATACTATAGAATCACTCCTTATGGGGTGATTCTTTGTTATGGATGACAATGACTATCCTGCCAAATTAAACCACCCCGTCAAATCTTTGATTTGCCGCCCTCCAGTGGAGGGGAATAGTTATAAGAATATTATACATAGTAGAAGCATAAGCCTGAGATTAATAATAGCTTTACCTCCAATCACCGGGATTTTACGGTTTATCATTTAAGTAAATATTTTTACTTTTGAAGAAAAAAGAACTATGAAAAAACTTTTCAGTATTATGATTTTGTGTATCAGCATTTTGTCTTTTGCACAGGTAAAAGTTCCTTTTACGGGACATAGAAGTTTTGATATTATGCAGGGCTACAGTGGCACCGGCACGCCTCATTATTATCTGGATGTGAAAAAAAACGGTGATGTCTTTTTTGGGTATGTTCAGGTGAATCAGGCTAACGGAAAGGAAACTACTGAAGAAATAAATGCAGGTAAATATGGGGCAAACAAAGTCATGAAAGTACATTTCAAAAAATTCAAGGAGACCTTCTTTGTGAAATTTGATAAAAATAAAATCTTTATGACCGATGAAAAGGGGAATATTCAGAATCTTGAAGGCTGCTGCTCTTCCAGTGAGAGTATGGATAAGGAAACCTGTACCTGTGAAAGTGAGCTGTATGAATAATGAGATCATATAGTACCACTCCTTTGCAGTGTTTTTTTTAATGGAATGAAAAAAGGCCACCCCGTCAAAAATTCTTTGCATTTTCGCCCCTCATCCAGTGGAGGAGAATGGCTATAAGAATTATTGGGATTTGTTGCGAAGGAAATTTGAGATTATGGCATTTGTCAGAAATAAGGAATCACCGGGGTTTTACGGCCTATTTATTGGTTAAATATCTTTAATTTTGAAAAAATTAACGAATGCTGTCCGGATTGCGGAATGGCTGAGTTGAATTGTGACTATGAAGGTATTTTACATCAATGAAAGTTTTAAAAATCTTATTTATATTTTTTCTTCTTGTTTCATGTAGCAAGAAGGAGCATCATCCTTATACGTTCTATTATTGGAAAACCAATTTGAAACTGAATCAGGAAGAGAAAAAAGTTTTGGAACATGCTTCTGTTCCTTATTTATATACCCGTTTTTTTGATGTTGATAAAATAGGAGGAAAGTTTCAGCCTGTGGCTGTCATCACCAAAGACCAGAGTTTCGAAACCGATAAACAGATTGTACCTACTGTTTTTCTCACGAATCAGACTTTACTGGATATTTCTTCGGAGGAGATAAAATTCCTGGCGGAAAGTATTCATCATTTAGTACAGAAGAAAGCAGAAGAATATCATTTAAAAATCAACAATGAGATTCAGATCGACTGTGACTGGACAGCCGGCACACGTAATGATTACTTTACATTTCTAAAAGAGCTGAAAAGGGTTTCCGGAAAGAATATCACCTGTACTCTGCGTCTTCATCAGGTTAAAGATAAAAAGAAAGCCGGAATTCCGCCGGTAGAAAAAGTATATCTGATGTGCTACTCCACTTCTTCCCCATTAGAAAAATCTGATAAAAACTCGATTCTGGATGTGGCTATATTAAAAAGTTATCTTTCCCGAATGGAAGATTACCCCATCAAAACTATTGAAGTAGCGCTCCCTATTTACTCATGGGGAATTGTTACCAATCATCTGGAAAAGCATAAGCTGATTAATGCACTATCGAAAAAGGATCTGCAAAATGAACATTTTAAAAAGATCTCTGAAAATGAAGCTGAAGTTTTAAAGGACGGTTTTTACTTTGGAAGCTACCTGAATAAAGGTTTTAAAATAAAGGTAGAGGAAATTTCAAGTGAGCAGCTGGAAGATGTCATCCGTTTTCTTGAGAAAAAAATACCTCATTTTAATATTATTTATTATCAATTAGATAGTAAATTTGTGATAGATCGAAAATTTTAAATCATTACCACCGATGAAGGCATTGCATGAGTGCCTGCAAGACTTAAATTATTAATCATTATAAAAAAATTAAAAACACCACTCTACATATGAAAAAGTATATTCTTTCGCTTGCAGTGGCCTCTCTTTTCTATACGAAATCTGATGCCTGCGCCTGGTCAGATCCTGACTATGAATACTTCAATCTTTTTACCCAGAGTATCATTAAAGATAAATCTTATCTACCCTTTCTGCACAACTATTCCAGCAGATTTTATACGGGCTATAAAACCTCATTGATTCCTGATGACAATCTGGAAACATGGAAGAAGTATTTTGGCAACCAGCTTAATCATGCTGAAGCTTATGACCTGGTTTATAAGATCAGTATGAATGACCTCAATGGTCTTAAAAATGGTAATCCTTCTAATCCTCTTCTCCAAAAGCTGGGTTCAGGATTTTACCAGAAGTACCGTGAGGGAATAGATTATTTAATTGAGGCCAAATATCTGGAGCCTTATATGAGCATCAATTATATTGAAAGTGAAAACTCATTTTACTATGACAGAAATGCCGACAGAAAGAATGCAACCGCTCTTGATTACAACAAAACCATTGCTGCTTTAACTTCTTTATACAATGCTGCCAGAAATCCGGAGATTAAACAGCGCTACGGATACCAACTGGTACGTCTCAATCATTATACGAGAAATTATGATGCTTCACTACAGGCATTCAAAACCTATATAGAGCCTATTAAGCTCAAAGGTGCTGTTTATTTTATGGCACTGGATCAAATGGCGGGCGCTCAAAGGGGACTGGAGATGAACAGTGATGCCAACTGGAACTTCTTCCAGGTATTCATGAACACTAAAGACCGTAAGGAATCTTCTTTTGTATCTATGAAGCTTTCGGATACGGCTTCTTTCAGCAATATTATGAAAAGAGCTAATACCAATGAGGAAAAAAACATGGCTTATTTTCTTTTAGGGTATGAGGATTTCAACAATCCTATTCCGGTTATGGAAAAAATGTATGACATCAATCCGGATTCTGAGATTCTGAAGGTAATGGCTGTAAGAAGTATCAATGAGCTGGAAAGAAGTTATCTTCCCACTTATTATTATACCGACGCTGCTTCCGGGAGAGTTTCTGTACAAAGAGGAAAAACAGACACCAAAGCTTCAAATGACAATACAGCAGGTACCACTGCCACAGAGGTAAAAGGGGAAAAGCTTTCTTTCTGGCAAAAGATTGTAAGATTCTTTAAAAACCTTTTCGGAGGTTCTAAGTCTGGGAAAACCGGTGACGAAGCTAAAGCTGGTCAAAGTGATGATGAGCTCTTCAGTAATCCGGACAGGATCCCTTTCTATACCCGGACAGGCTATTATTACGATCAGAAAACACAGGACTTCCTTGATAACCTGGAAAAATTCACAGATAAAACAAAGGAGAAATCTAAGGATGAATACTGGCAGATTGCCAATGCTTACCTTAAGTTTTTGAAAAAAGACTATAAAGCAAGTTCTGAAATTCTTAATGACATAAAAACTACCAATCCCGAGTATCAGGAGGAGATCAAGAGAATGAAAGTTCTGAATGATATTGTTTCCCAGCCCAAAATAGATGCAGCATATGAGGATCATTTAATGAAAGATTATCCTGAATACTTTGTGGAAAAACCAGTGAAGAAAGATACTGCCACCACGGATAATTTCGATTATTATGGGGAAGCACCATCTACTGCTGATTTCCTTAAAGACGTTCTGGCGAACCGCTATTTCCTTCAGGGTGAGGATGGAAAATCATTCCTGATGAATAATAAGCTTTCTGATCTTCAGTACAACCCGAACTCAACCTTGGTAAAAAGTGTGGAGGACTTTTACAGAAAGTCAGATAAAACACAGTTTGAGCAGCAGGTTATTGCCAAAAACATGGACAGTGTAGGTAATATTGATGCATTTTTCAATACCATCTATGGAGACAGAGCCATGAGGCTTGCCGATTTTGATAAGGCTAAATCCTATTACGAAAAAGCACAGAAATTTGCCGGAATCCCAAGAGTCAATTACGACTGGTCAGAAAAAAGCGGACCAACCACTACAGCCAAACAATATACACCTACTGAATATGACGGTTTTGATAATATTTCAAATCTTGTATTTGGCCACAATGTTTGGGAAAGTTTCCAAAGTTCTGATACTGAAAGCATGAAAGCTGAAAACTATACTGATTTTCCTTTCATCAAAACCAGTATGAATAAACTTGAACTTGCTGATGTACTGATTCAGCTTAAAAAGATCGGAAATGGTGCTGATGAAAAAGCTGCCAAAGCCAACCAGCTTATTGGAAATCTACTCTACAACACTTCTATTTTAGGATATTATAGAGAACTCTTCGTCATGGATATCGACAATAGTAATGGCGGAAAGTATAATTTCTGGAATACCGACAGAAAGAACCCTTATAAATATTATTACAAAAACTTTCTGGACACTTCTTATATTGAGCCTGACAATTTTGACCTGGCGATTAATTATTATCAAAAAGCACTGAAGCTTTCCAATAATAAAGAAGAAAAAGCAAGAGTTCTTTTCCAGATGGCTAGTGCTGAGCAAGGGAAATACTATCAATATGAAGCAAAAAACCAGATGGATTATGATTATTCTGATCCTAAGTGGTCTGAAAAATCTGATGCCCACCAAAAAGAACTGGACAATCTGAGAAATCAGAAATACAGAACCTATTTTGCACAATTGAAAACACAGTACTCAGATACTGAAACCTCAAAAGCGCTGATGGGAAGCTGTTCCTATTTCAGTTACTTTATGAGATAACATCACTGCATAAAAAAACCTCTGAATCATCAGAGGTTTTTATTTTATATCGTATGTTTATTTTTTAATAAGCTCACATCATCATTCATGGTCATGAAGTAGACTCCTTTAATTAAGCTGCTAACATTTATCTGACCTTCACCAATTATTCCTTTTGAAATTAGTTACTCCGGAACATTTAGATTCATAGAGTGATTTTTGGGGATACATTTTTTACATTCAGAACATTATCAACAGGATCGGATATATCTGAACTGATTTTATATTCCAGCTTTAGGCCTTACATATTAAAATTAAAAATCTCTAAAAAAATTCACAACATACAATTACTTTATAATCATTTTTATTATTATTTTCACAATATAATTACTAATAATGACTTATTAAACTAAAACCATTAATAAAAAAACCATGAAAGCAACAATTTCAGATAATGAATTTTACGCAGGATTACAACAATTACCCAAGCCCAAGTATCCTTTCCCCGATTCTATACATCCTGACTTTCAACTTCAGCGAGAAGAATATTATGATTGGATTGACAAGGAGTATATTTTTCACAGTAAAGAAGCCCGTGAAAAACACAAGCAACACAACCTGACTGATATTGCAGCACGTGGTTGTCCTTTTTTAAGGAACCTGGCGGAATTGAGGCCATTAGCCAGTTATGCTGCTGATGGGGCCATGATGGACGATTATTTTGATCGCTGCTCCCATGATGAAATGACAGAAATAGCGACTCGTATTATGGCTTTACTCACTGGTGATGATCCTAATGAACCAACTGACAATGGTATATTTCATCAATTCTGGATATTAAGACAGAACGTCATTGCATGTGAAATGCCGGAACGGCACTATAAAAAATTTCTAAAGTCACTGCACGAAGTGCTTATCGGATATGCAGACGAAAGAGTATACTACAGATCAAATACCATCCCTTCTCTGCCTGTTTATTTATTAATTCGCGAAGCGACAAGCGGAGTACAGCCTTTTTGTAAATATGTAGCTATGCAAAAAGATTATCGTCAGCTCCCTGACAGCGTATTGGAGCATTTACACATTCAACGCCTTCATACAATTTGTTCTCTGATGATCGGAATACATAATGATATTATTTCTTTACCAAAAGAACTGCATAGAGAAGAGGATACGATGAATCTGGTGAAAGTATTGCAGCAAGAGCATAAAACGTCAATAAAAGAGGCCTATATGATGGCTCTGGAAGTACATGATAATTATTTAAAGGAATTTTTGATATTGCAGGAACATTTGCCTTCTTTTGGCCAATGGCAGGATATGGTCCGAAATTACGTAGAGGATCTTGGCATTATGGTAGCCGGTGTATATGCCTGGCATACGAATGACACCTCCCGTTATATAAATGGAGGGTATGTAGAAGGTGAATATTCCAGCAAATAATATTATTAAAAAAGGGATCATTCTGATTCCTTTTTTTGCTCTTTCTTCTTCAGCCATTCTTCATGTTTATTTTTGAAAAATTCATGCTTGTAATTCTGATTTCTCTGTGCTGCATCAATAGAATGTGAGGTATGAATATCCGCATCCTTTTTTGCAAACTGAGCCAGATTTTCGTAATAATGGTGGAGCTGGTCCAGATCCACTTCTGTAAGGTCTTCGATATCTACAATTCTGTTGCTGGCTTTTTCGTGGGCAGCTATCAGCTCGTTCAGTTTTATCTGTATGGCTTTAGAATCTTTATTCTGGGCTTTTTGAATAAGGAATACCATTAAAAATGTAATGATAGTAGTTCCTGTGTTGATCACAAGCTGCCAGGTTTCCGAATAGTCGAAAAACGGACCTGTTAATGCCCAGACAATGACCAGAAGCATAGCACCTATAAATGCAACAGGGCTACCTGTAAATTTTACTGCCCCGTTTGAAAACTTTTCAAAAAAATTATTATTCTTGTGGCTCATGATAGAAGTTATTTTACATAATAAATGTATAAAATTAACATGAACCGGGATTAACAAAGTTGAGTTTTCAAATGAGAAGTGGTATCTTTTATTTTGTTTTCTTCAGCCTGTGCCACCAGATCAGAAATCCTGTAACCGGTAAAGAACATCCAATAAGAGATACTACAAAATATAGAATGATACTGGGCAACCCCATGATTTCTCCCGTATGTAAAGGTTTGGCAAGTGCCGTAAACTGTTTATTGAGAGGCTTGGCAGAGAATAATTCCCTGGTTTTAAAAACTCCGGTTTTATCAAATGTCACTTCATCCTGAAGCATCATTCCCAGCAGATTCTGCCTGTTTGTTTTTATGATCACATATCGGGGGTTATCCTTATTAGGCAACTCTACGCTTGTAACGGCAGTATAAGGAAGATACCGGTCCGAAAGCTGTAAAATTGTATCGATGGAAGCTGAAGCTGCATTTTTAAAATTTTTCTTTTCATCCTGCTTCTGAAGCATATCTTCCATAAGCCCGCTGAACGGATCATCCCCACCTTCGTTAGCATCTGAAATATGATCAATTGAAGATCCTCCCAGACTCACAATAAGACCATTTTTCACCCATGGATATGTGATATACAATCCTGTAACAGCAATAAAGAAAATCATCAGGAAGCTGTAAAATCCCAAGGTATTATGAAGGTCGTAATTCAGTCGCTGAAACTTTGCTTTCACCATGACAGTCAGGCCTTGCTTTAAAAACTTCAGCTTTTTGGGAAGCCAGAGGATGAATCCTGAAATCAGCAGCACACAAAATATAAGTACCGAAGCTCCTACCACCTGGCGTCCGGCATTTCCCATCATAAGGTTTCTGTGAATATCAAGTACCACTTCAAAGAAATGGCTCGCTCCTATATCTGCCGACCCAAGAATTTCTCCTGTATACTGATTGTAATAAGTACTTTTATCTAATTGATTCTCCCGATACCCAATAACATAGCTTCTTCCTTTATCATCCGGAATCAGAAGAGAGGTCAGTTCTTTGTTCTGCTGTAATAACTCTGACCGGATCAGATCAGGGCTTTTAATTTTTCCGGAAGCTGAGCTGATATATACTTTTTCTCTGTTCGTAAATTCTATAATCTGGTTTTTGAATGCATACAGACAACCGGTAAGACACATCACAAAAACGATGATACAAGATAAAAGTCCCAACCAAAGATGAATAAGCCACATCAGATATTTAGTGACCGATTCATTCTTTCTTTTTTTCCGGTAAAGGCTTTTAAACAATAACTTCATTTGGACTCATAACAAAAACATTAAGATGGTTGGGTCACCTTAATGTTTTTTAAATTAAAATTGATATGAATGATTGATAATTTTAAAGGGTGACCTGCAAATTAATGTAGCTCAATAACCAGCTATGATAACCTGTATAAGTCTTACAAAAAAGTTCTGTGATACGGGTAGAACTTAGTTCCCCTTCTCCGGACGGGATCCGGATCAAATTATTTTCTTCCTTTAAACTGAACCTCTTTTACGATCTCTTCGAATTTTGTGTAGTGTTCAGGAGTAAGTGTTTTTTGGATTGCTGCTTTTCTCTGTGCATCAAATTTTTCCCAGTATTCTTTAGCTAAATCATTGTTGCCATGATAGACATCGTGGGCATCGTTGAATGCTTTTTCAAATGCATCATTCGCTGCATTTACTACTTTGAATTCGTCTTCGGAAAGCTGTGCCTCTGTTTTTATTCTTTCTAAAAGGGCGTTGTCATATCTTGGTCTTTTTCTGGAGTTTTCATCAACAAATTTGTTGAACTGTTCCATTTGAGGGCCATCCAGAACTTTAGCCATCTCAAGAGACTGCTGTGCTCTCAGCTCTTCATTTTTTATTCCTAAAGCTACACGGTCCATATTTCCTCCCTGAGCTTTTGCAGCCTGGAAGTTCTGCTCCTGAAGATCCTGGTATTTTTTAGTGATCTCGTCAAAGCTTTTCGTCTGATCCGGTGTAAGCTGTATTTCAGTTTTAAACTGGTTGTAATCGATTCCTTTCTTTTTGTCTCCGGAGCATGAAGCCAAAACAGCTCCAATGCTAAGGACAAAAATTAATGATTTTATACTTTTCATAATAATGATTTTGTTGATTAGAATTTATAGTTTACCTGTACTGCAAAATTTCTTGGCTGGATCTGATCAATATATCCACCTCTGAAGTAAGAGCTGTATCCTACACTATCAAAAATATTGTTGAAGAATACTCTTACACCCACTCCATTTTTCAATGAATATCCTATCTGTGCATCTACCGTAGTATATTCCGGCATATCGAAAGGTTTCGTTCCTGCTTCAACACTATTAATATGACCTGCCGTGAATGTCTTTTGAGTCCATTCATCTACCGGACGTTTTCCCACATAGTAAATTCCTGCCCCTATATCTAGTCTCTCTAGTACACCCGTATTAAATTTATAATTCAGCCATGCATTAGCAGTATGCTTTGGTGCATTCATTGGTCTTGAACCATTGATATAAGCAGGGCTATCCTGATATTGAGCATCTAAATATGCCCATCCCGACATTACCTGAAGGTTTGGCAAGATTCTTCCGATAAGCTCTACTTCCAGCCCTTTTCTTCTTAGGTTACCAGCCATTCCATAAAGTATATTATTATCTTGATCTACTACTGGTCTGTAGTTTTTATCTAATATTTGGAAAGCCAAGTTATCAGTCTTAATATCAAATACGGTTACATTAAATCTTAAACGTTCATTAAACCAGTCTGACTTAATTCCTGCTTCCCATTGTTTTGTTTGTGATGCCTCTACGAATCCCCCAGCCTGAAGAATATTATTTACAGATCTTAATGAAGTTGTTGTGGTATAAGATCCAAAAACATTAATATTTTCAACAGGTGAAACAATTAATCCGAAAGATGGATTCCATGTATCAACCACTCTGCTCCCTGAACCATTTAGTCTGCTGTAACGGATTCCCAGGTGAGCTTTTACATATTTACCAATAGCCATTACATCTTGTGCCATAGCCCCTATACTTGGTGTCAATACAGAATTTGTACGTCCTAAACTTTTGTAAACAACATTTACAGGCAGTGTATTCGGAATAGCCCCGTTCACTACATCAAATATATCAAGGGGATTAGCTCCATATGTTGTGTTTCCTATTTTAGTAGGTCTTGCAGTAATTAAATTTTCCGGAGCAATAGAGTTTTTATATGCTTCATACGTTACAGAAGATGTTTCCGTTTCTCTCCAGTCAAATCCAACCTGGAATGTATGATTAATAAAGCCTGTTTTTATCTTTTCACCAATGAAATCCAACTGTAGAACGCGGTTGATATCTAATGATTCTGATTTACCGATTGTACGTTGTCTGATATTATAGTTTGTACCTCCTGTTGGCAATGATACTGATGATGCTTCTCCATCCGAATTACTTACAGAATTTACAAAGGCTGCTCTTACTTTTAGATGATTAGTAAGTTGACGAATTGCCGTAGTCGAAAAGTTGTAAGCTTCTGTCTTAGCATAATCTGACGTGTATCCTAAGAACTTGCCTTTTGGCATATGATATAACGCCTCTACATCTCCGGTAGCCAGATTAATAGTTCCTCGGTCTGGAGTTCGGTTATCATGCAGATAATCCATCTCAACATTGATGTATGTTTTATCATCCGGACGAAATGCTACTGATGGGTTTACATAGATTCTTTCTCCTTTTACATGACTTCTAAATGAATTATTGTTCTGATAAGCTCCATTGAATCTTACTGCAACTTTGCCCTGAGAATCTAGAACTCTTTGGAAATCTACTGTAGGTCTATAAAAATCCCAGCTACCATATCGGAATCCTACATTAGTTTGATCAATAAACTGAGGTCTTTTGGTAACAACATTGATAACTCCTCCTGCTGAACCTAAACCATTTCCTATTCCCTGGCTTACTGCTGCCGAACCTTTAATTACCTGAACATTTTCAACTCCCTGCATATCTGTCATCATTCCTCCAGTACGGAAATCAGAATCCATCTGAACACCATTTTTCAATACAGGAACTCCACGATATCCTCTGATAGACATACTTTCACTTCCTCCGCCATAGCTTGAAAATAAGGTTACACCCGGAACGTTCTTTGCAACATCAGTAACAGTAAGTGCTCCCAATTCTTCAATTGCTTTGTGAGAAATAACAGAAATACTCTGGATCTGATCTCTGGTTTTCAATGGCAATCTTGTGATTGCTTCGAGCCCCGCTGGTTGTTTCTTTTTTTCGCCAAATAATTCTACTTCATCAATTTCTTTTGATTTCTTTATAGAGTCATTCACTTGTTGTGCGCTTACAAAAACCCCACCTAGAACAAGCAGAGAACAGGATAGTACTTTATTCATCTGATAATTTTCTGCAAATTTATTGTTTTTATTCATTCTAAATAAAATGAATCACACTGACATATGTCACCTGCAGAAGACTAACCAATATCAGATCATTAACTAACGTTACACTATTCTTAGAATATACCATAAGATACATTCTATCTTTAATAGTATGACCTCAAATGTATTTTATGGCTATAAAAAATAAAACCTGAAAAAAAATATTTTTTTTTATAAAAGTGAGGTTATAGTATTGAGAGGTTAGCAGCAAAAAAAATCCGTCCCTAAAAAGGAACGGATTGTATAATCATTGCAAAGTATGCAGTTATCACACTTTAATTTCAACGTCTACACCTGAAGGAAGTTCTAATTTCATTAGAGCATCAACAGTTTTAGAAGAAGAAGAGTAGATATCCATCAGTCTCTTGTGAGCTGACAATTGGAACTGCTCTCTTGCTTTCTTGTTTACGTGCGGAGATCTCAACACAGTGAAGATTCTCTTATTCGTTGGCAATGGAATTGGACCGTTTACAACAGCACCAGTAGCCTTTACCGTTTTTACGATTTTCTCAGCAGACTTGTCTACCAAGTTGTAATCGTAAGATTTTAGTTTTATTCTGATTCTTTGTGACATTTCTTTAATTTAAAAATTAACCTTTTGCTTTAGCAATGATTTCTTCAGCAACGTTTTGTGGAGTTGCTTGGTACTTCTCTAATTCCATAGAAGAAGTAGCTCTTCCTGATGAAAGTGTTCTTAGAGTCGTTACATATCCAAACATTTCAGAAAGTGGAACTGAACCTTTGATTACAACGGCACCGTTCTTTTCTTCCTGACCACTGATCGTACCTCTCCTTTTGTTAAGGTCACCAATGATGTTACCCATATATTCTTCCGGAGTTACAACTTCCAGTTTCATAATAGGCTCCATGATTACTGGCTTAGCAGCACGTCCCGCTTCTTTAAATCCTAATTTAGCAGCCATTTCAAAAGAAAGAGCATCAGAATCCACTGCGTGGAAAGATCCGTCTTTAAGAATAACTTTAATACCTTCAACTTCGAAACCAGCCAAAGGACCGTTCTTCATTGCAGCTTTAAAGCCTTTTTCAATTGCAGGAACAAATTCTCTAGGAACGTTACCACCCTTGATCTCATTGATGAATTCTAAACCAATTTTACCTTCGTCTGCAGGTCCTAATTCAAATACGATATCAGCAAATTTACCTTTACCTCCAGATTGTTTTTTGTAAACCTCTCTGTGCTGGGCAACTTTTGTTAAGTTTTCTTTGTATTCTACCTGTGGTTGACCCTGGTTTACTTCAACTTTGAATTCTCTTCTCATACGATCAACAATGATATCCAGGTGAAGCTCACCCATACCAGAGATAATCGTTTGTCCTGAAGCCTCATCAGTTCTAACCGTAAACGTAGGATCTTCTTCAGCTAATTTAGCTAATGCGTTACCCATTTTATCTTGGTCAGCCTTAGTTTTAGGCTCAACAGCGATACCAATTACCGGATCAGGGAAAACCATCGATTCAAGAACGATTGGATTTTTCTCGTCACACATTGTATCACCAGTTTTGATAGATTTAAATCCTACCGCAGCACCAATATCACCAGCTTCAATATATTCTACCGGGTTTTGTTTGTTAGCGTGCATCTGATAGATTCTTGAGATTCTTTCTTTATCTCCTGAACGGGTGTTCAAGATATAAGAACCTGCATCTAGTCTTCCAGAGTATGCTCTGAAGAATGCTAATCTTCCCACGAATGGGTCAGTAGCAATCTTAAATGCTAAAGCCGAGAAAGGCTCGTTTACGTCTGGTTTTCTTGTAATTTCAGCGTCAGTTCTAGGGTCAGTACCTTTGATATCATCTTTATCCAATGGAGAAGGCAAATATTTACATACTGCATCCAACATAAACTGTACTCCTTTATTCTTGAATGAAGAACCACAAGTCATTGGGATAATAGATAAATCGATAGTAGCTTTTCTTAGAGCTTCGTTGATTTCCTCTTCAGAGATTGAATCCGGATCTTCGAAGAATTTCTCCATCAAAGTATCATCGTAGTCAGCAACAGCTTCTACTAATTTCTCTCTATATTCAAGAACTTCATCTTTCATATCTTCAGGAATTGGCACTACTTCGAAAGTAGCTCCTTGTCCTGCTTCATCCCAGATGATCGCTCTGTTTTTAATTAAGTCTACAACCCCTTTGAAATCTTCTTCAGCACCGATTGGTAAAACGATAGGAACTGCGTTTGATCCTAACATAGTCTTAACCTGGTTTACCACGTTAAGGAAGTCAGCACCTTGTCTGTCCATTTTGTTTACGAATCCCATTCTCGCTACTTTGTAGTTGTCAGCAAGTCTCCAGTTTGTTTCAGACTGAGGCTCTACTCCATCTACTGCTGAGAATAAGAATACCAAACCATCCAATACTCTTAAAGATCTGTTTACTTCTACTGTGAAGTCAACGTGTCCCGGTGTATCGATGATGTTGAAGTGATAAGGTTTAGTTTCAGGTAAAGTTTTTCCTTGATCAGTTGGAAAGTTCCAAGAACAAGTAGTAGCAGCAGAAGTAATTGTGATACCTCTTTCAGCTTCCTGCTCCATCCAGTCCATTGTAGAAGCACCATCGTGAACCTCTCCAATTTTGTGGTTTACCCCTGTATAGAATAAAATCCTTTCTGTAGTGGTAGTTTTACCGGCATCAATATGCGCAGCAATACCAATATTTCTTGTAAATTTAAGATCTCTTCCCATTTCAGATTAGAATTTAAAGTGTGAAAACGCTTTGTTAGCTTCCGCCATTTTGTGAGTATCACTCTTTTTCTTGTAAGCAGCACCTTCTTCTCTTGAAGCAGCTACCACTTCGTTAGCTAATTTCAAAGCCATAGACTTATCATTTCTAGCTTTAGAATATTTGATTAACCATTTCATTGCCATAGAAATTTTTCTGTCAGCTCTGATTGGCATAGGGATTTGGAAGTTAGCTCCACCTACTCTTCTAGAACGTACTTCTACGTGAGGCATTACATTTGTAAGTGCATCTTTCCAGATTTCAAGTGCAGTTTTTTCGTTATCTCCTTTTTTAGTTTCTACGATCTCTAATGCATCATAGAAAATTTTGAATGCGATTGACTTCTTACCGTCAAGCATTAAGTTGTTTACGAATCTAGTTACCAATTGATCATTAAATTTCGGATCTGGTAACAACGGTCTTTTTTTCGCTTTTGTCTTTCTCATTGCTTCTGTACCTTATTTAATGATTATTTTTTCTTTCCTTTTGCAGGAGCCGCAGCTGCTTGTCCTGGTTTAGGTCTCTTAGCTCCGTACTTAGATCTTCTCTGAGTTCTTCCATTTACACCAGCGGTGTCTAATGCACCTCTTACGATGTGGTAACGTACTCCCGGTAGGTCTTTCACCCTTCCGCCTCTAACCAATACTATCGAGTGCTCTTGAAGATTATGTCCTTCGCCCGGGATATAGGCATTCACTTCTTTACCGTTAGAAAGTCTTACCCTTGCTACTTTTCTAAGTGCAGAGTTAGGTTTCTTCGGTGTAGTAGTATATACTCTCGTACATACACCACGTCTTTGTGGACAAGAATCAAGGGCAGCCGATTTGCTCTTCTTGGCAAGCGTGGCTCTTCCTTTTCTTACTAATTGTTGAATAGTAGGCATTTAATTGCTTTTTATTTTAGGGTGCAAAAATACTAATATTTTTTTAATTGACAAGTAGTTATATATTTTTATTTGTTTAAAAAAACTTTTTATTTGTTTTTTATACCCCACGGCAACCCTATTGGTTTTCATGTTATTGCCTCATTGTTGAACCTTCAGGATTCACTCAAAAAAAATAAAATTTTATTTAAAAGCAACTTTTATTGCTTTTCCTTTTAAAGGATCAATCGCAGGACCTGCCATATCAGTTTTGGGGATAAAGCTAAAAAAACAATCTGCCAGTCCGGTTAACAAACTATTATCTATTCATTAAGAAAAACTACAGGAATGATTTTTTTTAGTTACTCAATAATTTTAACCTTAACATTTGTATTCCAATTAAAATTTCGAACATTTTGTTTTAAAGAATTATGAATTTCAGGGTTAATAGAATATATGAACAAGTGTTTTTCACCCAGCACTACATTCTTTCCTTCCACTTCCAGATAAGCAACCTTTTTCCAGTTCTTTGGGGTATGCCCATCCAGCCATTCTTCATAAGCGATAGCCAGCTGATACTTATTTTCAACAGCACTTCGTGTCAAAAAGTTTTCAAACTGATCATCAGGCCTTTTATCTTTCGTTCTGAAAGGAAGCATTTCTTTAGATCCTAATCCCATGAAGTCAAGTAAATGGATATCCGTAAAGTAGCAGATGGCACCAATATCATTAGCCACCACTTTAGAGGAATTATAGTATTTTTTCAAAAATCTTGCAGACTGAATCTGCTGTTCATATATATTGGCACTCCCATTGGTAATCAAAATATGAGCATGACCTGACTTATACAACAGCAGTAATACATTTGCCAGTATACATACTCCTATTATCCTTTCTTTTCTGAAAAACTGTAATGGCTGAGTGAAAAAATATCTCAGCTTTGGAATGAGAACCATTGCAAAAGCAACCAAAAGATAAGCTTCATATCTGAATTGCCCCTTTATTTCACCAAATAGACTATGCAGGATAAAAGTAAAATTCCAGGTTATAATGAGAAAGTTGTTTGCAATGATTTTTTGAAAGCTTACTTTTGTTTGACAATCCCTATATAATAAAACAATACTGATCACTAAGGGAAACAATCCAATTTTATAGAAACTGATATTTAAAACTACTTTTTTCAGTACGACATCAATGATCTGCATCGGTATACTGCCCGAGAAATCTATCAGTGATCCTTTGGCAATAACTGAATTGGGGAAAAAATACCCACTTTTAGGATAATTGAAGTAGCCGAAGAGAAAAATAGGAACGAAACCACAGACCAGTACAAGTGCAGAGTCCTTCCATTTCCTGATCAGCATAAAGACAAAAGCAAGAGAGACAAAATAAAACATGCTTTCAAATCTTATCAGGCCCAATAACAGAACCGTAAAATAGAAACCATATTGAGAAATCCTATCCTTAAAATCATTGTCAGCCCATTTTTTAAAGCAGTAAATATTGATGGTAATCATCAATGTCTGTAAAATATGTTCCATCCCGATTACAATCTGCACATGCAGCACCGCAAAGAAAAGACTAAACAAGCAGGCCCAAACTATAGATCTGTTCTGGCTGAAAAACAGCGAATAGTATGTAGTAAGAAAGGCGATAAGCAATCCGGCTGAAAACAGATTAAAAATTAATGGAATTAAAGTATGGTCTCCAAAAAGAGAAATCAAAGCACTTAAAATAACGGTAAAAACCGGAGAGGAAGAGGAAGAGGAGAAAGCATACTGGGTCATTCCCCAAACACCATGAACTGCAAAATTTTTAGCAATTGCCATGTGAATATAGGCATCATCCAACAGATAAGTAAAATAATTCCCGGTAGTAGAAAGCATAATCAGGATATAGATAAAACATATCCCAAAAAATACTGCTGCTGTGATCAGAAAACTTTTCATCTCTGCAATAATACTACTTTCAAACTATTTTTTTTAAAATTTTCTTATAGTTATCATCTATTAATAAAGAGGATAGTTCGGCACAATATTTCGTAAATTTGATAGATTCAAAAAGATAACTTATGAAACTGCCATTATGAACATCTCCTGGCCAAAACCGCAGTGAGGAAGACAGTTCCCTATGATCTCATAACAATTAAATATAAAATATATATATATGAAAAACGCCAGTATTATCGGTCTTAAAGAAGCCGACTGTAAAAAAATTTCAGAAAAATTAAATACACTTTTAGCCAACTATTCCATATTCTATCAAAACACCAGAGGGGCTCACTGGAATATTAAGGGAGATCAGTTTTTTACCCTTCACCCTAAATTTGAAGAGCTATACAATAGCCTGGTTTTAAAAATTGATGAGATTGCAGAAAGAATTCTGACTTTAGGAGCTACTCCTGCTCATAATTATTCGGACTATTTAAAAGTAGCTACCATTAAAGAGACAAAAGAAGTGACAGATGGTACAAAAAGTGTTGAATTGATTTTAAGCTCTTTCAAGGTGGTTATTGATCTTCAGAGAGACTTATTAGATATTACGGATGAAGCAGGTGATGAAGGTACAAACTCTCAAATGAGCGACTATATCACAGAACAGGAGAAAGAAGTTTGGATGTACAATTCTTACCTTGGAAAATAGCGCAATAGCAAGCATTGAAATATTTCAAAAAAATCGCCTTACATTTAGGCGATTTTATTTTTTATTTCTATATTTGCGTTAAAATTACACATATTATGAACGACGTAAGACTGAACTCAATTCTCGATAATGATTTTTATAAAATAACCATGCAAAATGCAGTGGTAAAACTTTTCCCAGGTTCTATTGTAAAATACGAATTTATCAATAGGGGGAAACATCACTTTCCGCCAGGTTTTGATGCTGCGTTAAGGGATGCTGTTAATAAGATGGCAGAACTTAAGCTTACCAAAGATGAGAAGAAATTCATGGCAAGAACCTGTCCTTATATCGACCTGCCCTACCTGGATTTTTTAGAAGGCTATCACTATGATCCTTCTGAAGTAAAAATTCATCAGGAAGGAGGCGATCTTTCTGTAATAGTTGAAGGACTTTGGTACAGAACGATTCTTTGGGAGGTTCCTTTACTGGCACTGATCAGCGAACTTCACTACGAAATGAATCATATGGAAAGGGATTCCAATGAAATAGTAATGAGCAAAACGCTGGAGAAGGCAGATTCATTGGGAGAACTTGGAGTAACTTTTGCAGAGTTCGGAACCAGAAGAAGACATTCTTATAAAGTACAGAACCTGGTAATGGAAGCTTTGACACAGAAAAAAGATTCTACTTTTATCGGTAGCTCCAATGTTCATTTCGCCATGAAGTATGGTGTAAAGCCAATTGGAACCCATGCTCACGAATGGTTTATGTTCCACGCTGCTGAATATGGTTTCAAAATGGCCAATGAACTCGCTTTGGAACATTGGGTAGATGTATACAGAGGAGACCTTGGAGTTGCTCTTTCAGATACGTATACCACAGATGTTTTCTTCCAGCAGTTTGATAAAAAATTCGCCAAGCTTTTTGACGGGGTACGTCATGATAGCGGTGATGCCCTTGAATTTGCCGATAAAACCATTGCGCATTATCAGAATAACGGCATCAATCCGATGTTTAAGTATATTATTTTCTCTGATGCCCTGAATCTTGAAAAGGTAGGGGAAATTACCAGCTACTGCAGAGGAAAAATAGGCATCTCTTTTGGAATAGGAACCAACCTTACCAATGATGTAGGGGTAAAACCAATGAATATTGTTATGAAACTTATTGGTGTACAGGCTCCTAACAAAGAATGGATCCCAACAGTAAAACTTTCTGATGAGCATGGAAAATACACGGGTGATCCTAAAATGATAGAGCTTGCCAAGGAGTTTTTAAGAATAAAAGATTAGGGTTTAGACAGCAGATGTCAGATTTGAGATATCCACATTATAATTAAAACATCTATGAAATTAAAAATTTTTATACCTTTTACTGTTTTGCTGACCACTTTATCCTTCGCCCAGGAGAATAAAAAGGAAAAAGTAAAATTCAATCAGGAACTGGCTGCCTCTCTTGGCGCAGATCAATATGGAATGAAAGCCTACACCATTGTGATGCTTACTTCCGGAAGCACAAAAATAGATGACAAAGCCAAAATGGGAGAAGTCATGAAAGGTCATATGACCAATATCGGAAAGCTGGCTGATGAAGGAAAAATTATTGTAGCAGGACCCTTTCTGGAAAAAAATAAAGAAAACTACCGCGGTATGTTCATCTTTAATACAAAATCTAAAGAAGAAGCAGAGCAGTGGGTAAAGACAGATCCCGCTGTACAAGCCGGAGTCTTTAGTTATGAAATTTTCCCATGGTATGGATCGGCGGCATTGCCTCTATATCTTAAACATCACGAAGAAATTTCGAAGGAAAATCCTTAGAAAATGGGATTTTATAGTAAATTTTCAGAACAGGATCTGATCGAATCTTATAAGAATCAGATAGATCATCAGGGTAAGCCAGATAAGGAAATCATAGACGAAATTGTAAGCAGGGGTACTCTGGAAGATTTTCAGAATAAAATTAAAGCTCAGAATTATTTTTAAATGAACAAAACAGATTGATAAGAGAGATTCATGGGCATTACATGAATAAATTATCAAAACAGGAATGTTTATCATTATTAAGCTCTGACTTGTTATTCGATAAAACCATTGGAATTCTTGTAGATATAAAATACAATCAGATCCATCAGAAAGTTGAAAATTTAAAAGTTGATTCAGATACTTTAATGCACAGCTTTCTCGGGACTATCATAGCCTCTGTTGTCAGTACCATTATTATCCTGGCCATTTTATACAAATTTACGTTCCTGTCAGTTTTCTCTTTTAGTTTACTCATACCTGCTTACATTATTAATTATTGGATCATAAGATTATTCACAGGAAAAACACATGATAATTTGGCTGTATTTATTGCTCATTTATAGCAACAGTCCTTAACTGTGTATATTTTGTTCTTTTCGTTAATTAAGAAAAAGTAATAACTTAAAAATAAACGTTTAATCACTTAAAAACGAAAACAAATGGGTCTATTATCAAACATTCTCTGGGCTTTTCAAAAGAAAGCTTACAACAGCAGTGAGGATTTTAATAAGGAAATCACAGACTACCAAACTCTGATTTTAAAAGAAAAAGCGTCCTGGGAGCCATATAAAACCGTAATAAACGCACCTGAAATATATGTTTTATATGAAGCGTGGATCAAAGGAAAAGAAGATATTGCCCCCAACGAAACATTGATGGGTGATGAAAATGATGTATTCAGCGAAGATAATAGTGACTATGGCATGTTTCAGGTAGAGTTTTGCGCTAAGCTGAAAGCAAGTAATGGTACCAACTTCACAGCTCTGGATTTACCGTATCAATTACAAAATCAAGTCAGTAATAAAGAACTTGGCGACCATATCTTTTTTGAAGGGCTTACTCCTCAAAGCAATGAAAAAAGAGAAAATGATCAACCATCATACTATATGTATTGTGGAAGCTGAATAAAACAATAAATTATGAATACTCCTTCAATCATAATTCATTCTCATTGTTAAACAAAATAAAAACAAATCACTATATCGTCATATAGTGATTTGTTTTTATTACTATATTAGAGACTCATTTTCAACATCATACAAATTAAAACTTATAAAAATTAATTCCATGAAAATAAGACTATTCGTATTGCTTTTTTTAGTATCAACAAAACTGCTCTTCGGACAAACTGTTTCTAAAGAATACACTGATAAAGTAAAAACGGCTGAATCACTTTACCGTGCCAAGGATTTCAAAAACTCTGCCAGCAACTATTCAGAAGCATTTAAATCTAACGGCTGGAAAGCGTCTCTAAATGATAGGTATAACGCAGCATGCTCTTGGGCAATGGCATCAGGGCCAGACAGTGCATTTTCCCAACTTGACAGGATTGCAGTAAAATTCAGTAATTATAACCATATAACAACGGATACAGACCTTAGCTCTTTACATAGTGATAAACGATGGAAGCCTCTAATGGAAAAAATCAAACAGAATCAGGAGAAAGCAGAAGCAAATTTGAATAAACCCTTGGCCGCAAAGCTTGATAACATTTATAATGAAGACCAAAAGTACAGAAAACAAATCGATGGTATTGAAAAAAAATACGGTGGGGAATCAAAAGAAATGAATGAGCACTGGCAGCTTATCAATAAAAAAGATTCACTAAATCTTATTGAGGTAAAAGCCATTCTTGATAAATATGGCTGGGTGGGTCCTGATATTGTGGGCGGACAGGGAAGTACTACATTATTTCTTGTTATCCAACATGCAGATCAGGCAACACAGGAAAAATATTTACCCATGATGAGAGATGCTGTAAAAAATGGTAAAGCACAAAGCAGCAGTCTGGCCCTTCTCGAAGACAGGGTGGCCCTGAGACAAGGTAAAAGACAAATTTACGGCAGCCAGATCGGACGTGATCCTGAAACACAAATATATTATGTATCCCCATTAGAAGATCCTGAGAATGTAGATAAAAGACGCGCAAATGTTGGACTTCCTCCATTGGCAGAGTATGTAAAGAATTGGCAAATTAAATGGGATGCTGAACAATATAAAAAAGACTTGCCTAAACTGGAGGTAAAAACAAAGCACAAATAAACAGAAATCACATCACTATACTATTCATAGTTAGATTTCAAATCTAATTGACATTCTTCTATTTTAAGCTTATTTGGCATTTTTAAAAAATCTAACCTTCATTTTAACATTTATCATAAATTAATTCAATTATCATAGAATAATTTACTATTTTAGTTCAATATTTTTAAGCTTACTTAATTAATTATAAGAGTGTTAAGAATAAATTAATTTACTAAACAAAAAAAATTAAACCATGAAAAAGAACGTATCAAAACTTTCAAGAACAGATTTGAAAGATGTCTTTGGAGGAACTTTGTATCCTGCACAATGTCCTGGAGGATGCCATGGTGAAGCCATGATCAGATGTCCTGACGGCTCCACCACTATGACTAATTTTATATGCATGGGGGGAACCTGCCAGCCGGCCGCAATGTGCAAACCATTGGTTCTTGAACCTTTTCCAGATCCCATTATAATTACTCCATAATCTAATGAACAACAAATAAAGTGGGCTTCCGGCTCACTTTTTTATTATTAAAAAGATCATTCTATTCATTTTCAAAGAAATATACCGCTGATCATAGGTTTTTATTACCTTTAAATAAACCAAAACCGATATGAAAATGATGTGGCAAAAAATATTGAAATATCAGAGTTTGCAAAAAGCACTTAATGGAATAAAAAACCGGGATCTCCCTCAAGAATCCCGGTTAACATAATGAACAAAAATGAAAGAAACTATATGGCTTCTTTGTGCTTTTTACGATAAGCATAATAGAATATAATCGGCAGTATGGTAAATGACAGAAACATACAGATAATCAGTCCTCCTACAATCATAATTGCTAACGGTTTTTGGATTTCAGACCCCATTCCATTGGACATTGCTGCCGGTAAAAGTCCCATAGACCCCATTAAGGCAATCATCACTACCGGACGGATCCTGCTTTGTACCCCTTGAGCAATGGCATGTTTAAGAGGCATCCTGTTTTGTAAGTTCTCCTTCATGACTCCAATCAGAACGATACCATCAATAGTTGCTACTCCAAAAAGGATAATAAAACCGATCCCTGCAGAGATTCCGAAAATGGTCCCCGTCAGCCAGAGGGATAAAAACCCTCCGATAAACGCAAACGCCAATGTAATGGAAGAGATCAGCGTATCTTTTACATTTCCAAAATTGAAATACAACAGCATCAGAATAAGAACTAAAGAAATAGGTACTACCATTGCCAGCTGTTTTGCTGCTCTTTCTTTGCTTTCAAACTCCCCGGCCCAGGTCATTCTATGACTTTTGGGAAGTTTTACTTCTTTTTCAACTTTGGCTTTGGCTTCTTTGATCGTACTTCCTAAATCACGGCCTTCGATATTAAATCCTACTCCAATGTACCTGCTGTTTCCTTCACGATAAATAAAAGACGGACCGGTATGATAATCAATCGTTGCAATTTCTTTCAACGGTACTTTTTTATTATCCTGGGTAGGAATCAGGATATCCCCCATTTTTTCAGGGGTATCGCGATATTGTTTTTCAAATCTCAGCATGACATCAAACATTCTTTCTTCTTCATAGAACTTGGTGGCAGCCTGCCCCCCAATGGTCATTTCAATAACGGCTTGTGCATCTGCTGTAGAAACACCGTATTTTGCCATTTTAGAATCATGAAGCTGTATCCTAAGCTCAGGAAGCCCAATATTTTTAAAGACATTTACGTCTGAAATTCCAGGAACCGTTCTGATAGAATTGGCTACTTGATTGGCATAGTTTTCAAGTTCAAATAAATTGTTCCCGAAAATCTTGATCACCAATGGGGCTTTTACTCCAGCCACATATTCTTCCACATTATCCTGAATCGGCTGGCTGAATCCGAAGTTAATACCCGGATATTTTTCAAGAGAGCCTCTCATTTCTTCCAGAAGTTCTTCTTTGGATATTTTTTTCTTCCATTCATTTTCCGGCTTCAGCTGAATATTAAATTCAATATTAAAAAATCCGGTAGGGTCTGTTCCATCGTTTGGACGGCCTGTCTGGGTCATCACAAATTTCACTTCATTATACTTCATTAGAATCCCTTTCATTTCTTTCGTCAGACGTACGGATTCATCAAGGTTTACACTATTGGGAAGTGTTGCACGTACATAGATTGCTCCTTCATTCAGCTTAGGTAAAAATTCAGATCCATAATTGGAGAATCTCCAGCCACAAATCGCTAATAAAGTAATAAACCCGATCATAAATCCTTTTTTATGACGGTCACTGAATTCATAAATTCTATAGATATTCACCCTGAAGAATCTTGATATAAAGTTCTCCTTTTCTTCTATATTTTTAGTCAGCAACAGTTTACACATTGCGGGCACATAGGTCAAACTCAAGATTAATGATCCCAACAAGGCATATCCCAATGTAAATGCTAAAGGAGAGAACATTTTTCCTTCCACTTTCTGGAAAGAGAAAATGGGCAGCAATGCCACAATAAGAATCAGCAATGCAAAGAAGATATAGCTTGCCACACTTCCGGCACTTCTTTTTATGATCCCGAGTTTTGAAATCTTATTGAACCTTCGGAGTCCTATTTTCCTGGCCTTGAGTTCGAGGGCTACAAATACATGTTCTACAATAACCAGCGTTCCCTCCAGCAATAATCCGAAATCCAATGCTCCCATAGAAATCAGGTTAGCAGGAAGCCCCTGAATTCTCAACATAATAATAGCAAAGAGGAAAGCCAGAGGAATCACCGAAGCCACTATGAATGTCGTTCTCCAGTTATACAGGAATATAAATACTATAATAGAGACCAAAATCACCCCTTCAATCAGGTTTTTGGAAACGGTATGAACGGTTGTGTTCACCAGCTCCGTACGGTCAATAATAGGAACAATCTGGATATCACCCGGAAGTTCTCCTCCGTTCAGCTGCTCTATCCTATCCTTCAGTTTCGCAATAACCTCACTTGGGTTTTCACCACGAAGCATTATCACAATTCCTTCTACTACATCATTCTCTTTATTGTATCCTACCTGTCCCAATCTTGGTTTTGCCGAAATTTTTACTTCTGCCACATGTTTCACCAAAATAGGCGTAGAACCTTTTACTTCAATCTGGATGTTTTCAATATCCTCCTTTTTTTCCAAAAGACCGATCCCCCGCACTACATAAGCCTGATCTCCCTTAGCCACTACATCTCCTCCTACATTGATGTTACTCTTCGAAACTGCTTCATACACATCCAGGGGGGAAAGGTCATAATTGTGTAATTCCGTAGGATTAATTTTTATTTCATATGTTTTTTCTTCACCACCAAAACTGACCACGTCAGCTACTCCCGGAACTGCCAGCAATTCTCTTTCGATGACCCAATCCTGAATCGCTGTGACTTCTTTGATCGGCAGCTTACTTTTGATAATGTACCGATAAATTTCACCGGTAGCTCCGGAAGGAGGCTCGATACTGTATTCTGCACCGTTGGGGAGCTCCACATTTCCCAGCTTATTAGAGGCATACTGCTGGGCATAAAAATCATCTACATGATCATCAAAAATTACAGTAACCACCGATAATCCGAACAGTGAAATAGACCGTACCGAGGTTTTATTCGGGATCGCATTCATTTCTTTCGAAATTGGCAGGGTAACAAATTTTTCTATTTCCTCGGCACTTCTTCCCGGCCATTGGGTAATCACCCTTACTCTGGTATTGGTAACATCCGGAAATGCTTCAATGGGGGTATGCATATAGGAATAGATTCCTCCAGCCAACAAAAGGAAAGTTCCCAGAAGAACAATCAATGAGTTTTTTAAAGAGAAGGAAACTATATTCTGTACAAATTTTCGCATTACTTGGTGGAGTTATTTAATTGGTTTTTCAGGTTTTCATAGATCAGTAACCCATTGGAAGCAATAACACTTTCACCAGGCTTTAAATTTCCTTCCACATAAATATATTGGCTGTTGGAAGTTATTTCCGTTACCGGCCTGATCTCCAGTTCACAGTCTTTTTTGTACACCACCACATAACTCTGATTATTATCAAAGATCATAGCCTTAGCAGGAATTGCCAGTGCACTTCTGTTTTGTGAATTGACCGGAAGAACAATATCCGCGGACATTCCGGGTCTTAGCTTCATTCCATTATTATCCATAATGATCTTCGCCTTAAGGACTCTTTCATTTTCGTTAAAAACCTGTGAAATATTGTTGATTTTCCCGGAAAAACTGTCATCAGGATACGCCAGGGTTTTCACCACTACCGGCTGATCTACATACACATGTCTCATATTGGTAGCATATACATTAGCCATTACCCAAACCTTATCCAGATTGGAAACGGTAAATAGCTGATCACCTCCAGCTGTAACCGGCATTCCTTTGGAAATATTTTTGGAAACAACATATCCGTCCGCGGGAGCTTTAATCTGAATCGTGTTCCCTCCTGCTGAATACAGCTGCATATTTTTTTGGGTCTTGGAAATATTAGACTGCAATATCGCCACTTCGGATCTGGCTTCCTGCAAATCTTTCTGAGAGGCAATATCATCTTTATACATCGCTTCTACAGAAGACAGCTTTCTTTTGGCCACTGCCAGCTGAGCCTGCAACGTTTGGGTATCATCCTGCATTTCATTGACAGCCGTACTTTTTACACTTGCTAAAACCTGCCCTTTTTTCACATAGTCTCCCAAAGAAAAGTACGTTTCTGTAACCACTCCATCTACAAGACTTACAAAAGGAACTGTTTTGTCTGAATTGCTTTCCACTTCTCCGGTAAGTGTAATGCTTTCTTCAATAGGGCGCATTTCTGCCTGAACAAGTTTAATATCCTTTTTAAGTTCTTTACTGATGCAATAGGGTTTCTGAATTTCGTTATCCTGTTTTTGATCCTTACAGCCAGTAAGGGAAACCAAAGCAGAAAGATAAATTGCAGCAATGTATCTGGTAATATTCATTTTCATATCTAAGTATTATAAATCTTGTCCTACAACATATTGCAGGTTTTCGTAGTATTGATTAAGCTCTTTTTTAGTATCCAGGATGATCATTTTATTACCAATGTAGGTATCCAGAAAATCCATGTATTCCAGCATACTGATATTTCTCAACCTGAAATTTTTCTCATGGCTCACCAACAAACCATCCAAAGTAGACTCATATGTATCATCTATTTCTTCTGAAATCTGCTGTGTCCGGATATAATTTCTGAAAACAGAAACAATTTCATTTTCAGACTTCAGCATATTTTTTCGGGTTTCAATTTTCATTTTCTGAACTTCCAGCTGGGCCTCCTGAATATTCCCTTTATTTCGGTCGAAAATGGGAAGATCAAAAGATAATCCCAATCCTATAAAATCTTTCATAATATTTCCACCGCGGTCATAGCCTATTGAAACGGCAATATCCGGAGTCTTCATGGCATTCTGTATTTCCAGATTTTTATCCGCCTGTTTTTCTTTATTTCTGGAAATCAGAATGTCCGGCCGGTTTTCTTTTGCCTTTTCTATCCATTGTACCATTTCCACTTCGGAAAGCTGTTTTTCCGGCATCGTAAAAGAATCAGAAATAACAAGATAAGACTGAGAGGGAATCATCAGTAAAGCTTTCAGTTCCACCTGCTGGTCTTCAATTTCCTGCTTCAATGAAATCAGCTTTTTCTTGAATTCAATTTCCTGTGCTTTTAAGCGGACGTACTCCGCTTTACTGATATTTCCAAGGTTCAATTGGTTGTTGTAAGATTTTGTCAGTTTCTCAATGGAAGAGATCTGACCCTGATAGATTTTCTGTTGTTCCTGGTTATAGAGAATTTCAGTAATTGTATTTCTCAATGTCTTTTTAAGCTCACGGAATACTTCCTGCAGCTCATACTTCTCCCCCTCTACTTCAATCTTTTGTAATTCTATATTTTTCCTCCTCTTACCGGCTGTCTGAATCACCTGCTCTATTTCAGCAGAAATCTGGGTATTCTTTCCCCAATTTCCAATAAGCGCAGGCTGCTCTTCAATGTCATAAGTTCTCCATAGATTGACTTCACTGATACTTAATGTAGGATTAGGCCAGTATTTTGCCTGAAGAGCACGGGCTTCTGCCTGGGAAATCTCCAGTTTCTGGGCAATAAGATCAAGGTTCTTAGCAAGAAAAACTGTTTCAGCTTCCTTTCTGCCGATCTTCACGGTATCGGAAATCTGTGCAGAAAAAAAACTAAAACAGTGAATATAAAATAGGGTAAAAATAATCTTCTTCAAAGGTCTTATATTTAAGACCACAAAGCTATCCCTCTAGTATTAGACCCAATTTCGAATCAAATTAAAATTCAATTAGCCCAACATTAGAATTTGATTAGAACAGGTAGAGATACTTTTTTAAGGCTCTCGCAGATCAGTGAGATTAAGCCTATTTTTTTAACACGAATAACGGCGGCTATTAATTAACAATGAGGATTCAAAAAATCCGTACATCTGTGGTAGATTTTAAACACAAATCCCACTAATGCGCTACACAAATAACACAATTTTATCATGTAAGTATTTCATATACAAACATCTGTAGAATCTGTAAAATCTGCATGAAATTAAGTAGTGGGAAACACAAGCAGAACGCTAGTTCCCATATTGACCGCAGAATCTATTTTCATAAGGATATTATGATGGTCAAAAATACTTTTGGATAATGACAACCCAATGCCACTCCCTTTAATATTGTCTACATTTTTACCTCTGTAAAATGTTTCCGTAATTTTTGCAAGATCCTGTGCCGGAATTCCTTTTCCCTGATCATTAACTTCAATATTCAGGCAGCTATCTTTCTCCGATAATGTAATAACGACAGGAGTATCATGAGAATATTTGACAGCATTTTCCACAATATTATATAAGGCTAGATAAAGCAAAGTTTCATTTCCCGGAATCTCCAATAAGGCAGGTTTTATTACCTGAAGCTGTATTTTAATAGATGAGTGTTTTTCTTTTGCTTTCGGCTCAAGTTTCTCATAAATTTTCCAGATCAGTTCGTCTACCCGTACCTGTTTATGGGACGTTTCAAGCTTCGTCATTCCGGACATCAGTAAAAGATTGTTGAGAATATTTTCAATCTCATATACATTATCTAAAGATTCCCGGACCACTGCTTTGTACTCTTCCGGAGTTCTGTCTTTCTGAGCAAATACCTCCAGGTTTCCGGAGATCGCCGCTAAAGGAGTTTTAAATTCATGAGAAACATAATTAATAAAGTTCTGCTGAAGCAACATGCTTTCAGAAATCCTTCCGAATAATTTATTATAAGATTTAATAAGGTCTTCAATTTCATCATTGGTATTGGTAGAGGTAATTGCTGTGGAAATATTGTTGTAATCTACATTATTAATACGCTCTACCACATTGGAAATCGGTTTATACACCACTTTTGAAAGATAGCGGCTGAGGAAATAAATAGCCAGCAAACCAAGCACAAGAACGGCAAGCATAATAACCGAAAGCCTGATCATCTGCGACTGGAATGAATCATTAGGTGATTTTACAAAAACAACGAAATCCCCCTGGTTATCAGGATAAAAAATCCCGTAATAAAAACTGTTATCCGACATGAACTGCACACCTTTGTTATTTCTTGCCGTCTGAATATGTTGCAGCTTAATATTAGTATCATCCAGGTTTTGACCGAATGTAACTTTATTATTTTGATTGTAAACAGCCACCCGGTTATTCTGGATAAGGTGATTGTACTCTTGCTTAATCTGGGCATGTCTGTCTTTCGGAAGTTCATCTTTTTCAAGATAATAGATCGCAGAAATAAGAGCCGTATTTCTAAGCTTTTCAAAATAAAAGATCTTGGTACTGTCATAATAAGCAAAGAATATCACCACAAATGTGACAATAGAAACAATGCCGAATGAAAGGCTTGAAATAAGAGTAAACCTGTTTCTGAGTGTCATCTTCAGTCTTTAATTAAATAACCTGTTCCTTTTACCGTATGAATAATTTTTTGATCGGTTTCATCAATCTTATTACGGACATAGGAAATATAAACATCCACCACATTCGTTGAATTATCAAAATCAATGCCCCACACATTATGTAAAATCTGGGTTCTGCTGACTACTTTATTCTTATTTTCCATCAGGAAAGTAAAAAGTTTATATTCGGTAGGAGAAAACTCAATTTCCTTATCGCCCTGTGACACTTTATGAAGATCTGTATCAATCACAATATTACCACAAGACAGGAGCTGATTTTCTTTCTGGTAACTTAGTTTATTTCGCCTGGTCAATGCTTTAATTCTTGAAATAAGCTCTTCAAAATGGAAAGGTTTGGATAAATAATCATCGGCCCCGAGATCCAGCATTTTTATTTTATCATCAGGACTGTTTAATGCACTTAGAATAATAATCGGGGTATAATTTCCTTTAAATCTTATCAACTGGGTAAGCTGTATTCCGTCTAAACCGGGAAGCATAATATCCATTAAAATAATATCAAAATTATACGTGGTAAGAAGCTCCCGGGCTTTTTCACCGGAATCAGCAAGTGTCATACTGTAGCCTGCTTCGGTAAGCCCTTTTATAAGAAAGTTACTGATTCTCTGATCATCTTCTACCAACAAAATATTCATATAGCCCTGAAATTTCCTATAAATATAAGTATTCTTTAGGGAAAAAGGCTAAAGATTGAAAGAGCAGCGCTTCCGGGAATTCATTATCCGGTAGCAACTTCCAGCCTTTTTTCATAATTTTGAAAAATGGAGATGATCTATTTAATTATTGGGTTTATTGCAGGCGGTTTATTGGGAGCCGTAGTTTTATATTTTGCTTTGAAATCGTCAATGGTTTCAAGGAGCTCTTATGATGAATTGAATAATTTATATATTAAAAATAATTCCGACCTTTCCAACAGTGGGTTGAAAATTCAGGAACTGGGCAAAGAGGTTGAAAAAGAAAAAGAACAACATCTTCTACATCAGGATCTTCTGAACGATCTGAAGAATGAATTCGCAAAAATCTCTGCCGAGTATTCGTCGCTGAACATGCAGTATCAGGAATTGAAGCAGCTTAGCATTAAACAGACTTCTTATATCGATACACTGGTTTTGGAAAAGCAGGATATTTTTGCTAAAAATGCTGAGCTTTCAGCAAAGAATGAGGGTCTTCAAAAATCATTGGCTACGCAGAAAGAAGAAATTACAAAAATTCAGGAAGAGTCAAAATTACAGTTTGAAAACCTTGCTAATAAAATTTTAGAGGAAAAGACAGAAAAATTCACTACCCTGAATCAAAATAACTTAAAAAATATTCTTGATCCCTTTCAGGAAAAAATTGCTGAGCTTAAAAATAAGGTCAATGAAGCCTATGAAAAGGAAAATAAAGAACGTTTCTCACTGGCCGAAAAAGTAAAAGAACTTGCCGAGCTTAATCAGCAGATTTCTGAGGATGCTAAAAAATTGACCAGGGCTCTGAAAGGGGAAAGTAAAACCCAGGGAAATTGGGGTGAAATGATTTTGGAAAGTATCCTTGAAAAATCAGGACTTGTAAAAGGAAGGGAATATTTTCTTGAACATGAACTTCGCGATGAAGATAACAATGCTCTGTTTTCCGAATTTTCAGGTAAGAAAATGCGTCCTGATGCCGTTATAAAATATCCTGATGAAAGAAATGTAATTATTGATTCTAAAGTTTCACTCACGGCTTTTACGGATCTGGTAGACGAAACCGATCAAGATGTATACGCCATAAAACTAAGCCAGCATCTGGGATCCATCAAAAACCATATTACACAGCTTAGTCAGAAAGCCTATGATGATTATGGAAAATCGTTAGACTTTGTAATGATGTTTATCCCCAGTGAACCCGCCTATATTGCAGCGATGCAGGCAGACCAGCACCTTTGGAATTACGCTTACGAAAGGAGAATCCTGTTACTGAATCCAAGTAATCTGATCACCTCTCTGAAGCTTATTGCTGATCTTTGGAAACGTGAATATCAAAACAGAAATTCCTTGGAAATTGCTGAACGGGGTGCTAAACTTTATGACAAGTTTGTAGGTTTTGTGGAGAATCTCGAGAAAGTAGGAAGGAATCTTGACCAGGCCAAAAATGTGTATAACGATGCCTACAAACAGCTTCACACGGGTAATGATAATCTTATTATTCAGACTCAAAAGCTTAAATCTCTGGGCATCAAAAACAAAAAAGATCTTCCACCAAGTCTTATTGATAACAGCAATATCTTAGACACGGAAAATTAAAAATTTAAGAATCATCCATGTAAGAACGGATACTAAAAATTTGATAAAATATCTGAAATGCTTTTTATTGTATCTTATTTATATCCAAGATCAAAATCTATAAAAGAGATACTGGTTTCCTCCATAGCCGCGGGAATTCTGGTTTATCTTTTTCTGATTATATTTCAACCTTTTGGTACGGAAAATTTTCATCATCCTTATAAATACATTATTCTTTTCCCTTACACTCTTATTTTTGGACTTGCCTTTTTTGTTTCAAGCCTTTTTGTTTCTCAATTCAAAGAATGGAATATTGGATATGAACTCTTAAAAGTCCTTGTCATCTTATTGTTAGGATCCATCTTTTCTTACTTTTACAATGCATTTTTTATAAGTCATGTAAAACTTAGCCTTGAAAATTATGGCTATATGTTTCTCTACTCTTTAGCAATAGGTATTCCCATTTCTGCTATCTATATTTTGTCGAGATATATTTATTTAAAAAACATTCCTGAAAATACGGCGTTGGATATTGCTCCTCAACTTATAAACAACTCTGAGGAAACTAAAGAAAAAGTCCTGAAAATTTCTGGTAACAATATCGAACTGGAAGTTGCTGAAGAAAATTTCCTGTATGTACAATCTATGGAAAACTATTGCAGCGTTTACTTTTTAGAAAATAATAAGGTAAAAAAACTTTTAATCAGAATAAGCTTATCCAATATATTAAAACAAGTGGAAACCCATTCCATTAAAAAATGCCACCGCTCCCACATTATCAATTTGGAAAAAGTAAAGGATCTTAAAGGAAATGCTCAGGGCTATAAACTAATTCTTCCGGAAATTGATTTTGAAATTCCGGTTTCCAGAAGTTTTATCTCTGACATTATTCCTCAATTACAACAGTCTAAGAGGTAAAAGCTTGCCATTGGTCACTATTCCTTGACACTCATCACATTAATTTGATACACGTTAATTAATAGTACATTTTTGCTCAAAATAACTGACATGAGTAAGAATATTGGCTTTTTTTCAATCTTTATCCTGGGATTTATCACCTATTATTTCTTTGACTTATTTTATTTCAAAAATATTCAACAATTCTTTAAAGAAATTTTTCACAGCAAAGCTATTGCTCATGTAATGGCTTACACAATTACTTTAATCCCATTGGTCATCACATCAAAGATTTTATCTCCTACAAAGAGTATTTCCAGTCTCTTTTCTCTGGATAAATCAATTATTAAAGGCTTTACCTTAGCATTTCTAGGTACTTCACCCATGCTGATCGGATATGGAATTCACTTTAAAATAAGCACGGCTATAAACATTGAATCCCTATTCATCAATACTATTTCCTCTGCATTCTTTGAAGAAATAATCTTCAGGGCTTTTCTCATTGGAACATTATACAGGTTCACCCGGCTCGGATTTTTATCATCTATACTACTGGGATCTTTACTATTTGCACAGGTTCATTTGTACCAAAGTCAGAATTCCATGGAACTTATTGAAATATTCGCCATTACATTTTTGGGGTCTGCATTTTTTGCCTGGATTTATATTGAACAGAGCTTTAATCTATGGTCTGCCATATTTCTCCATTTCTTCATGAATTTATATTGGGAAATCTTTACTGTTTCGGAAAATGTTGCCGGAAACCTTTATGGAAACCTCTATAAGCTCTTATCTATTTTTCTCATTATAGCTATCATTGTATATTATAAAAGGAAAAATAAAATACCTTTTCAGATTACGTGGAGAATGCTTTTTTCTAAAAGCACAGAAGCTCAATCATAAATTTTGCATAATTTTGCACTATGTTGATAGAAAGTTTTCAGAACGATAAAGTAAAAAACGTCACTAAGCTCCTTACTGACAATAGATTCCGTAAAAAATCCAATGTATTTGTTGTAGAGGGACAGCAGGAAAATGAAAGAGCTGTACACTATCATTTCGAGCCTTTAGAATATTTTATTTGTGAAAATATCTTTAAAGGAAAAACACCTGATGGAAAGATCTACTACGTCAGTGAGAAAGTATATGAAAAAATAGCATACAGAGGAAGCTCTGAAGGGATTATCGGTATTTATCAGGCTAAAGAAGCACTTTTATCATCATTTGTTCCAAAAGAAAACGCTACGGTTATTATTGTTGAAGGTGTAGAAAAACCTGGAAACCTGGGAGCAATTTTAAGAAGCTGTGAGGCATTTGGAATTGATGCCCTTATTGTAGCAGACGGAAAAACAGATTTCTATAACCCCAATGTCATCAGATCCAGTGTAGGCTGCCTTTTTGGTATGGAAGTCTATCAGGCTGAAAATGAAGAAACACTGAAATTTCTTCAGCAAAACAAATTCAACATCTATACTACTCTGATGGATGAAAGTGCGGAAGATCTTTATAAAAAAGATTTCAAACAGCGATCTGCGGTATTGTTTGGTACTGAACATTCAGGATTGAGTGATTTCTGGATGGGAAAAGGACAGAACACCCTGATTCCAATGGCTGGAAGTATTGATTCTTTAAACCTGAGCAATGCGGTAGCCATCACCTGTTATGAATCATTGAAACAGAAAAAAGGATAAAAGATTTACGCTATAAGTAATTCCGTATATTTTATATTCTGAAGTTGCTTTACCTTTGGGTTTACAATGACAGATTAAAACAAGACATAAAAAAACCGTTTCACTGGGTGAAACGGTTCTTTTATTGTTAAGCTTATGCTAGAATTATTTCTTAGCAGCATCTTTAGCAGCATCAGCAGCACCTTTAGCAGCATCAGCAGCTCCTTTAGCAGCGTCAGCAGCTCCTTTAGCAGCATCTTTAGCAACTTCAGCACCAGCAGCAGTAGTAGCAGCAGCAGCATCTTTAGTAGCATCTACAGCAGTAGTAGCAGCAGAATCAACAACTTTAGCAGCAGAATCAACTACAACAGCAGCTGAATCAGCAGTTACAGCAGCTGAATCAGTAGTACCTTCAGTAGCAGTAGCTTCAGTTTTTTTACAAGCAACTAGAGAGATTGCAGCGATAGCAGCTACGAATAATGACTTTTTCATAATAAATTAAATTTAATTTTGTTAATATTGTTTTATAAAATTTTCTTCTGTTCTGTTATTTGAACAAGACAAAGGTATAGCAGATAGAAAACTTGTTTATGAAAAATAATTGTAATAACTTTGTAAAATAGTTTTACAAAAAAACATAACTGATAATCAACAATTTAATTATTATTTTAAAAATTGGCAGATTTAGATTTATTACACTTTGAACAGTTAAAAAAGGATGTTCAGGGTCAATACTTAAAAGAATATACCCCTTCTCATGATGATATTTCAAAATGGAAGGGTATAGATATTATATATTTCCAGGAAGACCTGCGGAAAAAAGCCAAAGGCAACATCAGTGAAAAGTCATTTTACACTTACTTTAAAACTTCACCGGTTACAAAATTACCCAGAATTGACATGCTCAATTTGCTGAGCATTTATGCGGGTTACGACTCTTGGTATGAATTCAAAAAGCAACATCTTTTTGCTGGAGAATTACTGCAGGAAATTGAAAATCTGGAGGACGAAGAACTTAAAGAATTGGAAAAAACTGTTCAAATAGCTCCGGAACTCCCAAAAACTGAAATTCCTGTCCAAAAAACAGAAATTAAGACACCTGAAACTACTGATTTACAAAAAACAAATACTGACAATCAATCAGTTAATAAAATAACAACTATTTCTCAGGAACAGGTTCAATCACCAGATGTTCCCAAGAAAAATTTCTTCAAAAAAAATGCATGGGCACTTATCACTTCAGTATTGATAACAATAACGGGGGTGCTAGGCTTCAAGGATGTACTTTTTTCAAAAACTTATAAATATTGTTTTATTGACAAGGACCGCAGTGTGAATGTGATTAATACATTAGACATTATGGTGATTAAAGAAAATGAGTCTCCAATTATGTATAAAATAAAACCTGGCGACTGTTTTTTATATTCAACAAAGGATAAGAACCTGAAAATGCGGATCAGTGCTCCATTCTATGAACCTCTGGATGTTAACAGAAATCTTGAAAATGCACCCGAAGAGGAAAAAATAGAGCTAAAGCCCGATGATTATAAAATGGCTGCTTATTATTTTTCTATTAAAGATATTAAAGGCGGAAACCCCGAAGAGCAGGTAGCACTCATTAAGCAAAAAAGAAATCAGTTAGAAAACCTGATCAGCAGTAATGCGGTGATATATCAGGTATACGACAACGATACTTATGGTATAGAAAGACTGGACAAACAAAAATACATTACCCTGGTGACCACTCCCACTACTTCATTGAAAAACCTGAATGTTATAGAAATGAAAAAGGACAACAACGGTAAGATTATATCTATTAAATTTAAAATCGCATCCACAGATGAAAAAAATAAATAATTTTTTAATTTTTGCAGTGCTTTTTTTAGCAGTTATAGCCTGTAACAATAAAAAAACAGAAGTAAGCGATCTCGATAAGCTTCGAAACAGCAACAATGCCAAAAGTTATCCTGCCGTACAGATGGACAGCATGCAGGCTATCAATTCAATCACAAAACAAAAAGTTCAGGAGCTAATGGATCTGTCTACTCTCTATTTGTCAGGAAACAGAAATACGGAAATAGACACGGTGATCTATTCCCAGATGCAAAGTTATTTCCACAAGCCGGATTCTTTAACTTTTAAGAGGTTATTCAGGGAACTGGACAGCATGAAGGTAAGATCAATTAAAGTGAATAACCTCAGTGTTTATAAAGAATTTTATAAAAAGGATACCCTGGATTATGCCAAATTCAATGTAGAATACTTCGACAGTAAGAATAAATCTTTAGGGAATTTTGAAAAGAATGCACAGTATATCCTGCTATCAACACCTAAGCTAAAAAAAGAGTTTAAATTTTATTTCCTGGATTTTTATTCTAAACCGCTTAAGAAAGACAGCACCTCTGTAGGAGTTACCAAATAGTCTAAGGGAATATCATTTTCCCACACGTCATCAATATATTCATCGGGGTCAAAGTAATTGACTCCGATTTTTTTTGATTCTTTGCATGCACTTTCAAAAAAAGCATCATAGAATCCTTTGCCATAGCCTACTCTATTCCCCTTTTTATCACAATACAGTAAGGGAGCAATAACATAATCAAAACAGATTTCTCCGGAATCTTCATTGGAAACCGGCTCAGCAATCCCCCAGGCACTGGTTTCAAAAGCAGTATCTTTAAAAATTTCGACACTGATCAATTGATCACCTATTACTTTAGGCACATAAACATGTATATTCTGCTCTAAAAAATACTGGATGAAGATTTGGGTATCTATCTCATTAAACTTCTCAATTGGAATGAAAACATGTACTTTCTGGCCTTCATAAGGAGTAAAGAAGTTTAAAAACTGAGCCAGTATTTTTTCGGATAACAAGAAAGCCTCATCACGGGACAAGGCTTTTCTTTTTTGCATATATTTTTTTCTAAGATCTGCTTTCAGCATAATGATTATGCATTTTCAGAAGGTTGTACTATTTTATATAATTTGTCAGACAAACGAACTCTAAATGGAATTTCAAAAGTGATCTGATCTCCTTTTTTAGCCGTTTCACAAGGACCTCCATTGGCATAAATTTCTGTAATGGTAAGTTCCTGCTCTCCCGTGGTAGGTCCCGAAATTAATATTCTATCGCCTACGGAAAGTTCTTTATTCTCTATTAAAAACTGACCGATTTTTGATTTTGAATAATAATGCTCTGCTTTTCCAACCTGTACTTTTTTTACCGTAATTTTCTGACGGATATTTTTTGTTTCCGCTTTTGCTAAAGGTTTATGGGGCAGATCACCTGATTTTTTAAACTTCAGGGCGTCCGATTTTCCTTTTCTGAAAACCTTATTTCCTACCTGTAACCCTTTTCTTAACTTCACTTGCTCTTCCAAAGGTAGATGTATGGTTTCCAAGCATTCTGTAGAGCAACAATTTTCCATAGCAGCTTTACAGTCGTCACATTGAATAAACAATAAATGACAGGCATCATTAGAGCAGTTCGTATGGTTGTCACAAGGCTTACCACATTGGTGACACTGCGAAATAATATCGTCTGTAATTCGTTCTCCTAAACGGTGGTCAAATACAAAGTTTTTACCAATGAATTTACTTTTTATACCTTCTTCTTTAATCTGGCGGGTATATTCAATGATTCCGCCTTCTAATTGGAAAACATTTTTAAAACCCTGATGCTTGAAGTAAGCACTGGCTTTTTCGCAACGGATTCCACCGGTACAGTACATCAACAGTTTTTTATCTTCTTTAAAATCCTGTAACTGTTCGTTGATAATGGGCAAACTTTCTCTGAAATTTTCTACGTCCGGAGTAATTGCCCCTTCAAAGTGCCCAACTTCACTTTCGTAATGATTTCTGAAATCCACTACAATAGTGTCGGGATCTTCAAGCAGATCATTGAATTCCTGTGCTTTCAGGTGAATTCCTTTATTGGTAACATCAAAAGTAGCATCATTCAAACCATCAGCTACAATTTTATGTCTGACTTTTATGGTTAATTTTAAAAAAGAATGGTTATCCTGATCTACTGCTACATTTAATCGAATTCCCCTCATGAAATCATAGACTTCCAGCGTGTCCCGAAAAGCCTCAAATTGATCCGCGGGAACGCTCATCTGAGCATTAATTCCTTCATGGGCAACATAAATACGGCCAAGGGCATCAAGGGCATTCCAGGCTATAAACAGTTCGTCGCGAAATTTTTTGGGATCTTCAATGTTGGCATACGCATAGAAAGACAGTGTAAGACGATCCTTACCAGCTTCATCAATAAGTTGAGCTCTTTCTTCTGCGCTTAAGGTGTTATACAGTTGCATGCTATAAACGTTTTAAGTGAGAAAAATATTTTTGCAAAGATAATCATTTTTCAATAAAGTGTATGACCAGTGAGAACCAGACCTCTAAATGCTGAATAAGAAATTTCAGACAAATGGATACTGAAGATCTTTTTTAAATAAAAATATTGTATCTTAAAAAGGCATTATTTTTTCCGGACAGGTTACAAAATGTCACATTTTTTCTTTAATAATTTTTTAAGTTTTGTTAATAGAACGCCGAAGATTATGACATAATATATAAAATGACATAATACCCGTTAAATTTTAGTTAAAATTGAAACATAGCATACTAATTGCTTACTTATTTAACATTAAATTTGTTTACTCAAAAACAAAAAAAGGAAATTAATTAATAAACAAGAAAGATATACAATGAAGAGTACTTTAAAAAAACTATTACCATTTGCAGTAGTAGGAGTTGTCTCCGGTGCTACTACCGTTGGAGCAATACAATATTTTGGACATAACTCCAACAACGGAGATCAATCTTATTTCACTACATCAGCCCCTAACACTACATTTGCAGGGATGAACACTGGCGCAGTGGGAGATGACTTCGTAAAAGCAGCTAAAACAACTGTTCCAGCTGTAGTCACTATTAAAAATTATCAAAGCAGAACTTCCAGCAGAGCTTCAGAGCAGGATCTGTTTGACTTTTTCTTTGGAGATCCATTCGGAGGCGGAGGAAGAGGCCAGCAAAGACAGAAGCAGCAGGTTCCGGACAATATGCCTTCAGGAATGGGATCCGGTGTGATCATTTCTCCGGACGGTTATATTATTTCAAACAATCACGTAGTGGCAGGTGCTAACAAACTTGAAGTGGTATTAAGCAACAAGAAATCATATATAGCCACTTTAATAGGAACCGATCCCAATACAGATATTTCTTTATTAAAGATCGAAGAGAAAGGACTTCCTTACTTAAACTTTGCCAATTCAGATAATATAGATGTAGGACAATGGGTGCTTGCTGTAGGAAATCCACTGGGATTAAACTCTACCGTAACAGCAGGTATTGTTTCTGCTAAAGGAAGAGGAATCGGTATTTTAGGAAGCCAGGGTAAAGCAGCCAATCCTATTGAAAGCTTTATTCAGACCGATGCTGCCATTAACCCGGGAAACTCTGGAGGAGCGTTGGTCAATACCAATGGAGAACTGATTGGTATCAACTCAGCAATTCAGTCTACAACAGGGTATTATCAGGGATACGGATTTGCTGTACCGGCTAATCTTGCCAGAAAAATTGTTGAGGACATCAAAAAATTCGGAATTGTTCAGAGAGGATTCTTAGGAGTTCAGTCTTTAGACCTTTCCAATGACCAGCAGGTTTTATTGTATAATAAGCAAAACAAAACGGATCTGAAGGCAGGTGCCGGAGTGTATGTTACAGGATTTGGAGATAACAGCGGCGCAGAGAATGCAGGGCTGAAAAAGGGTGACATTATTACTAAAATAGATAATTATGCCATTACAGATTTTGCTGATCTTTCTATGTCTATTGGAAGCAAACGTCCTGGTGATAAAGTTCAGGTAACCTACATAAGAAATGGTAAAGAAAACACCAGTATGGTAACCCTTAGAGATCAAAAAGGAGGAACATCAACAAGAACCAAGGCAGATCTTAGTGTAACTGAAAAAATAGGTGCTGAATTCCAAAGCATTGATGAAAGAACGAAAGCATATTATGGCTTAAATAGTGGAGTGATTGCTAAAAATGTTTTAGAAGGAAGCGAAATGGCTAAAGCAGGAATTGTGGACGGTTATATCGTTACAGAAATCAATGGTAAGCCTGTAAATTCACAGAAAGATGTGGAAAGTTTACTAAATAAGTTCTCAGGAACTATACAGATAAAATATATGGACGACTACGGAAGAAATTACCAAAGAGGATTCAAAATGCCATAATGGAAAAAGACAATAGTCTTTTCATATCAACAAAAACGCTGCAGAAATCTGCAGCGTTTTTTTATTTTATTTGGGTTTATTCATTTTCTCAGCAATCTTTTTTTTCTTGTTCCGTTCATAAATTACTTCTACAATCTTACCGCCAATCCAGGAAAACGGAAAAAAAGTAAGAAAGATAGAAATCTTATAAAAGGTAGGATGATAAGGGAATATAATAATATCCAACATCGCTATAAACAGCATAATAAAGCCTATAAGGATAGCATAAGCCACTTTGGCATATTTAACAATGATTGCTGTTGCAACACCGCCTATGGTAGTTCCCAATCCGGAAACAAACAACAGGAATCCAAAGAAAGCCTTATCATCTTTCATGCTGAAAAGGAATCTTTGCCAATGCTCAAACGGAGCAAAAGCTTCAAAAGTAACCCATTGCGGAAAAGCTCTTATACCAAGAGTAATAATAAGCCCGGTTATCCCCAGACCTACCAACACCGCAATTGTATTTCTTATAAAATTCATTAATCCTGATGTGCAATCATAGAAATTTCAATATCCACATTTTTAGGCAGACAAGAAACCTGTACCGTTTCTCGTGCCGGGAAGCTTTCTGCATCTAAATAAGAAGCATAAATATCATTCATTACAGCAAAATCATCCATATTCTTAAGGAAGATTGTAGCCTTTACAACATTTTTGAAAGTCATTCCTGCTTCAGTAAGAATAGCTTCCAGGTTCTTCATTACCTGATGAGTTTCTTTTTCAATTCCCTCTACCAATTTACCAGTTGCAGGATCTACAGGAATCTGTCCGGAGATATATAATACTCCGTTTGCCATATTGGCTTGTGAATAAGGTCCGATTGCTGCAGGTGCATTAACTGTGTTTATTATTTGTTTCATAAGTGGATATTTATTTTTTTTAGATCATATTGCAATCACCATCTGCTGTATGTACTTGATTGAAAATTCTGTCAACAGCGATTTCATTAGAATATATTTTGGTTGCAAATATAAAATTTATATTCTCAAATGCCAATCTGATATTAGAAAGGTGCATTGGGCTGAGTAAAACTTCTGTCTTTATACTTCAGAGCATCGCTTAAGATATTGGCTTTTATCCCAATAAAGAAGTCGTATACCTTATACTGTCCGAAAGGAACCCAGTTAAAGTTAATGGTAAAACTTCGCTGATCCCTTGAGAATCCTATTCTCGTATACGCCAGTTCTTTAGTGACCATATCATAATGCGTGCTTCCATTGATATTCCAGTAAGGTGTCAGCTTAATACTACCGTCCAATCCTATGGATGCAATTTTACTTCCAAACCTGCTGAGACCTTTTGAATAAGCATAGTTTGCATTGACATTCAAAGTCCATGCCTGATCGAAATGAGCATAATTATCGTCATCAAAATAATAGTTTTCATTTCGGACTTCTCCTTTCGAGGAATATTTTTTACCATAATCAGTTTTCTCACCAAAAATTTCACTGCTTAGAGGATAAGACAATTGGATATTGAAGCCCTGTACACTAAAATGTCCGAATTCTTCTGTTCTGATCCCTGTGTCCTGCCCCGGAATAAATGCAATTCTATACGGATCAAGGGTAAGGCTTGTATTGACGGTAAGTTTACTGTTGAAGAAAGAAGACTGCCCGTTGATTGAAAGGATGGACCATGGGTGATCTTTAGCAGCAAAGTTATAGCTTCCTGAAAGATTTAAGGATTCAAAAATCTTAAGTTTTTTTACTCCTGTGGAATCTTTCTTAGACTTTACTTTCATCTCAATATTGTTCCCCACATTAAATCCTAAAGCTCCTACCAATCCGCTGGACGGGCTTCCTACAATTCCTTTTTCAAAGATAGAATAAGGAGTAATGGCCCCGGTTGCGTTATAATAGTTTTTGTAATATCCAAAGTTTGGACTTGAGAAATCCGGAGAATAGGTAAACCCGATACTTGGGGTCATCATATGCCTGATGGCTTCAACAGAAGATCCTTTTTTAAACTTAAGCATTCCGTACAGTGTTGTCTGAAGACTCGCAGTAGTAGAGAATGTAGAATATCCTGCAAGATTTTTGTCAATCTCATCTACTGTAACATTTTTTACAGGATCATAGTATCTGTTCAATGTTTTTGTTGTCAATGCATTGTCAATATTTGCACTTAAGCTGAATGTAAAATATTTTGCCAAAGTGGTATTTGTTGCCAGTGCGATATTGTTTTTAAGTCCTGTCTGCATTTTGTCCCACATTTCCTTCTTAAAGAGCTCATTCTCCTGTGTGTTCACAAAGTTTGTAAGGTTAAACCCTGTGTTTACCGTAATGTTTTCAAGAAGTCCCTGTCTTACTCCTGTTTTAGATTTAAATAAATAAAACTGGTTTATGGCAACGTTCATCTGCGGAAGACGGAGATCTGCCAGCCCTGTCGCAAAGTTTTGGGAATAAGATGCCGTTCCGGTGATGGTTACCGGAAGTTTCAGAAATCTCTTGGTAAGCGTTACCGTGGAGTTCTGCTGTGTATTCAATACATTTTGGTTAAAAATATAGTTGTTATTCAGCGGATTATTATAAAACTTTGTACTTACAATATCCACAGATGCACTAAAGGTGAGAAAAGGATTAGATTTTGCATCCTGCGAATGGGTCCAGTTGATTCTATAGGTACTATTCCTGTTATAATCATCCAGTCCTTTAATTCCTCTTACCATAGTTCCGATATCTGCATTAAAGCTACCTGAATACCTGTACTTCTTCTGATAATTCATCTGCGGACGCAGGTTCCAACTTCCTTTTGTATACACGTCGGCAAGCACTTTAAGGTCAAAATGTTCTCCAATAGGCTGATAATACCCAATTCCATTAAGGAAAAATCCTACATCCTCTCTTTCTCCAAAACTCGGGATCAAAATACCGGCTGCTCTTTTATCTGAAAACGGAAGAATGGCAAAAGGCATAATAAGAGGCGTAGGAACCCGCTCAATGTACATTTGAATCGGACCTGTCACAATCTGCGACTTGTTCTTTGTTTTAATCAGTTTGATATTGGAAGCGCGCATAAAGTAGTCTGCCGCAGTATCTTTTTTCTTAATAAAATAATCATCGGTAGTATAATCTGCTCTTTTCATTGCAAACACAGAGTCATTATACTTTTTTGTTTTTTGAGCTATGATTACCCCTTCGCTTTCCTCTGTTCTGGCATTGTAGGCAATAGCCTGTTTGGTTTTGGTATTATAGCTGAATTCGTTGGTTTCATACTTTTTCCCAGCCTGCGTAGTAATTACGGGTTCAATAATTTTTCCTAAAGAGTCTTGTTTTCCGCGGGCATAAATCAGATTTTTATTATCATCTATTGAAATATAATCTGCATCAATCTGCATATCCTGATATACTACCTGGGCATTTTTATTTAAAAAAGTCATCTTTTTAGGGATGTCTCTTCTCTGATCTTCTGCTTTTGTGCGGAGAATATCATCTAAAGATTCTTTTTTTACAACTATGGTATCCTTTTTGGAAATAGTATCATTAACCACATTTTTAGGCAATTTTTCGGGCGTTTCTTGTGCTAAAAAATTGTTAAAAATTAGGATAATTAAAATTTGTAATATATTTTTGAAGACGGTTTTGGCCAATTTTATTCTATATAATTAAGGCCCAAAATTAATATAATTTTTATAACTGTAAGATGCACAAACAAAATTTTAAAATAATTTTATCATTTCTCCTTATTCTAATCAGTAACCTTATTTTTGCTCAAAAGAAGCTTACAATCGTTCTGGATGCGGGACACGGAGGAAGTGATCATGGGGCAAACAGGTCCTATTCTGACATTGGAAGAGTCGCAGAAAAAGATGTTACCCTTGCCATTACCTTAAGATTAGGCGCAATGCTTGAAAAAAACAGAGATTTCAAAGTAATCTACACCCGTAAAATTGATGAATACCCATCTTTATCGGACAGGACTAATCTTGCCAACAGAAGCAAGGCCGATTTATTTGTGTCTATTCACTGTAATTCTTCACAGAGACCTACCGCTTACGGTACAGAAACTTATGTACAGGGACCTAACCAAAACAACGAAAACCTTGAAGTTGCCAAAAGGGAAAACGATGTGATTTTTCTTGATGAGAAAGATAAGCAGATCTTCGGCTCTTATAACGCTGATTCTCCGGAGTCTTTAATTGCGTTAAAACTTCAGCAGAGTAAATATCTGGAATCCAGTCTTCTTTTAGGAGGATTGGTGGAAGACAACTTTGTGAATAAAGACAAAAGATCTTCAAGAGGGGTTTTCCAGAAAAACCTTCACGTTCTGCGTATGAACGCTATGCCTTCTGTACTGATAGAAACCGGATTTATCAATCATCCGGAAGAAAGCCACTATATAGCTTCTGAAAAGGGGCAGGCTGAAATTGCAGAAAGTATTTACAATGCTATTATTGATTATAAAAAAGCAATCGACAGAAAAAGCGGAGGTACGTTCACCATTAAAAAGCAGGAACCTGAAAAACCGGCAGAAACACCGTTGAAAAATGATTTCAGGATATTACTGATGAGCTCTCCTACCAAATACAATGAGGGAGATCCTGCAATGAAAGGATTGGGTTATATTCTTACCATTAAAGAAAATGGCCAGTACAAATACTATTATGCAGTCACTAATATGGCTTCTGTGAAAGACATTAATCTGAAGTCTGCCAAGGATGCAGGATTTAGAAATGCCTTTGCTGTAGGGTTCATGCCTAACCAAAAAATAAGCATGGGATACTATACCATAGAGCTGTATGCCGGCGATAAACTGAACGGAAATTCTTATATTCTTCAGAACCTTAAAGATGTGGAAAGACAGAAAGACAATGGTGTTTTCTACTATACCTATGGAAAAGTAGCTACTTTGGAGGAAGCAGTGAAACTTCAGAAAGAACTTGAGAACAAAGGAATTAAGAATACAGTGATACAAAAAGTGTATAAATAGTTAAAAATAATTTTGAAGTTAAAAAGTTAATCGTTACTTTTGCAACCTCAAAATTTGGCCTATTCGTCTAGTGGTTAGGACTCAAGATTTTCATTCTTGCAACAGGGGTTCGATTCCCCTATAGGCTACCAAATTTGATATCATGCCGGATTTAAAAATACAAGAAGCGAAATTGCTTTTTAATAAAATCCACTCTAACCCAAAAAGTTATGATTTACAAATCTATGAAGACGGGATTACAGGCAGGGATGATAAAATAAGTTTCAGGCTTTACAGGACAGGAGAAAGGGTTGCTTTTGAAGTAACAATAGATGAACTTACTTTCACCAATACTACTGGGGAATGGAACAACGCGATGATTATGTTGGGAAACACAATCAAAAAAATAGAAAAGGAACAAGAAAATTTAAAAATAGAACAAGCAATAAATAAACTTAAAAAGTACCTTTCGGAAGAAAATTAAAAAATTCAGAAAATAAATTTGGTAGTTTAAAAAAAAGTTTATAGTTTTGCACTCACATTTGAACGATATGGCAAATCATAAATCAGCACTAAAGAGAATTAGACAAAACGAAACTAGAAAACTTCGTAACAGATATTACCACAAGACCGCTAGAACAGCGCTTAAAAGCTTGAGAAATGAAGAGAATAAAGCTGCTGCAACGGAACAACTGCCAAAGGTTATCGCTTTATTGGATAAATTAGCTAAGAAAAATATTATCCACAAAAACAAAGCGGCTAACTTGAAAAGCAAATTGACAAAGCACGTTAATAAGTTAGCGTAATAATATAGTAGGCCCGTTCGTCTATCGGTTAGGACCTCAGATTTTCATTCTGGTAAGAGGGGTTCGATTCCCCTACGGGCTACAAACTAAGAGTTGATACTTATAAAAACAAAAGCTAACACGTTACTTTGGTAATGGAAGATAGAGGGCCCGTTCGTCTATCGGTTAGGACCTCAGATTTTCATTCTGGTAAGAGGGGTTCGATTCCCCTACGGGCTACAAAGAGAAGACTTATATTATATGAAGTCTTCTCTTTTTTGTTGTCATCATTCTTTATTTTCATATTGCAGTGCCGGCTGAAAACCATTTACATAAAGCCTCGTGCAGGATTATTTTAGATCTGGTGCAAAAGGTGGGGGATTTACTATAAATTTACATCCATACAGTTTCTTTTGATGCAAATTTCTATTTTTAATACGCTTGATTTTAAGTGAGCCGAGAATGAATCGATTAGAAATCGATTTTGATGAAGCTAACTTTTTATATCGCTTATTCAGGTCTTCCTTTGCTTTCTTACAATAGGATATTCGGATTTTAGATTTAATCCAAACCTCCAAGTTATAACCTAATCTGTTTTTCACCACCTCTAAAAAGGTATACACATCAATTAACCCGATACTCCGCCAATCTTCTGTAGCCAAATTCTGTTCTACATCACTCGGTCTACCGGCAACCCATCTCTTTGTACAACTCCAATAAGAAATATACCTCTATACTCCATTTTCAGGCAATTATACTAGTTAAACATTAAATATCATTAAAAATCACCATAAATGGAAATATTATTTCTTACTTTTCTTTTTAATCGTTAAATTCGCTTAAATTTTTAATTTAAAAACCAATCCCATGAAATTTATTTTACTATCTAGAGGCCAATTCTCATTTAAAAAGGTTTTAATAGCGCTATTTCTAATTTCAACAAACGCTTTATCATTTGGACAAAACAGAATTTATGCTCACGCACAGAGCTCCGGTGTTTTTGGGGTTGCCTGTTTAGGCTGCCGTGTAGAAAATGCTCAAAATGCAATTGGGGATAATGAGGATGACTATTCTACAATGTCGCTGGGAACCGCATTATTAGGAGGAATCCAGCAAACTTTAATTTTCCCGGATCTTAGATCAGATACAAGGCTGGTAGTAGGCATCGGTACAGACAACATTCCTTTATCTGTACAATTGTTAAGCGGTGTAACATTGGAAACTATGAATGGAGGGACTTCAAATGAAGACCGCAGAACCATAGATATAAGTCTTCTTAAGCTGGGAGCAACGCCTAACAGAGGGACTGTAGAATTCAAGCCGACAAAAGCGTATGACGGCATACGAATCGGGCTGACAGGTGGTGTACTTAGCCTTGGTGGCGGATTCAGAATATATTACGCTTACCAGGATCCTTTAATCAGCCTGATGGCACATAGCCAGAGCGGACAGGTTACCCTTGATGGAAACATAGCATTAGAGGGGTCAGAAGTTGTCTTAACCAATACCTCCGGAAAAGAAGTATACCGCTCTACACTGAGATCTAAAACTTTTGAATCCGGACAACCCGGAGGCGTGTACATTATGACTCTGCAGACAAAAGACGGGAAAATGTATTCCAAGAAAATAATGATTAAATAAGTATATTTTTATATTTCAATCCGGCCGGGCAAATCCAGCCGGATTTTTTTTGTTTTATAATGATTATACATATTAAATAAAAAAACAAAAATTTATATTTATGTAAACAAATTATTACATAATCACCACAATATGAAATAAATTTACTAACATAATAATTTTATTTATAAATTTACATAAAGCTAAGAATCAAAATTTTTTACATATGAAAACTAATTTATTATTGAGACGACGTGCTATTAAAGCGGCTATGTCTGCAACATTTTTGTTCCTGATGAGTTCTATGTCTACTGCACAAATCGTAAAAACGTACGCGAGCAGCCAAACCAATTCGGTTACCGGACTCTGCATAGGATGCGGTGTAGTAAATCCACTGAACGCCATAGGAAGTAATGAAAACGATTATTCTACTTTACAGGTTTCAATAGGTCTATTGGCAAGGACGGAACAGACCCTGATCTTTCCCACCTCCAACATAGCCAATAACACCAATAAGCTTGTCATTGGAATCGGCTCAAACGGTACTCCGCTATCTGCTCAGGTATTGGGAGGTGTATCCATTGAAACATTTAATGGAGATGTATCTAACAATGACTATCAAAATATCAACAATGATATTCTCCAACTGGGAAGTGCAGACCCAAGCAAAGGTGAAATTGAACTTACCATGAACATTCCTTTTGACCGTGTTAAAATAAACGTCAATTCAGGGTTACTGAATCTTGGTGGTGAACTTCGTGTTTATTATACGTATCAATACAAAGATCCTTTTATCAACCTAATGGCTCATACAGAAGGTGGGCAGGTTACCCTTGATAAAAAACTTCCACTGGAAGGTTCGGAAATTACTTTAATCAACACTTCCGGAAAAGAAGTTTACCATTCTAAACTGACTTCCAATACCTTTGAATCAAGACAACCACAAGGCTTGTACATTATGACTTTGAAAACGAAGGAAGGAAAAACCTATACTCAAAAAATTATGATGAAGTAAAATTCATAAGAAATCATAACGGCAGGCTTTAAAGCCTGCCGTTTTATTTTAGAAAGTATATTTAAAACGTTAATCGCTAAAGATTAAATAAAATTCAGAATAACTATAACCATAAATCTCAAAGTATGAAAACACAAGTATTGACAAACCGCTGTCTGGTAAAAACAGTATTACTAGCCTTATTTCTGTTCATACTGAACACATCGGCTTTTGCACAGACCAAAACGTATGCAAGCAGTCAGACTAACCAAGTTCATGGTATTTGTATAGGCTGCAGCGTTCAGAATCCACAAAATGCAATAGGCAATAATGAAAGTGATTATTCTACTCTATCAACTCCACTTGGGGCTATTTCCCGAGTGGAGCAGACATTAGCCTTTCCTGCAACAATAACACAAACCAGTAAAGTTGTGATTGGCATTGGTACTGGAACAAATCAAGTTTTAACGGCTCAATTACTGAGTGGAGTATCTATTGAAACATTTAATGGAAATATCTCCAATGATGATTATAGATTTGTCAACAGTGAATTACTCAAAATCAGCTCAAATTCCAGCAATGGTACTATTGAATTTATTACATTCAAGCCTTATGACCGTATTGAAATAAATTATCACTCGGGAGTGCTAAATCTCAATGGCGGGCTGCGAATTTATTATGCTTATTGGATAGACAGGATCTATGCGACCCATGCATGGAATGATTATGGGGTAACAGATTCAGATAATGCAGCTGATAACGATGAAAATACTTATTCCATTTTAAAAGCGGCGAATGGAACCAATAACGCCAAGCAAACACTAACATTCTCACAACCTCCAATTAATAAACTGCCAAAAAAATTAGTTATTGGCATTGGTAAGCTATATAATAGTAACGGCTATCCTCATAATAACTATAGTCCAATATCTTTTGCAAGTTTAGGGAAACTCGTTGTAGAAATGGCATATAATGGCTTTGGAAATTATACACGAAAAGCTATTGTTGTGGATGACAGTATGTTTAGGAGCAGTCTATCAGATCCCACAAGGGCAACTATTGAAATTGACATTGATCCTACTGAGTTTTCTACTGCAACATTGATATGGAGTCATTCTCAACAGCTCTTCAATGATGGGCTTCGGATTTATTACGCCTATTATCTTTACACAGACATACCTGCTACAATGTGTCCTCCTGCTTTAAGCCCTATTCATTATTACTCATTGAATGAAAATATTCTGGATATGCCAGGCGGCAATCTCAATTTAACCCGCATCAGTGCAAACACTGAGATATTTCAGAATAGCCTGGTGTGCCAGCAAGGGCTTGGATATTCAACAACAGAACCGGAAACCAAGTATACATTTAAAGGGGCAGATTATTTAAATGTTCCTTCTCCGAGAGCACCAAGGACCGTTTCATTCTGGGCACGTGTAGATCAGGGCGGCTCCATCAATTTAACCCTGTATGGAGAAAAGATCAAAATTACCCAAGATAGCGTTATCATAAAGCCCATAAAAGAACACCCAGGTTTTGTTAAGCTAGTCAGCAGAATGTTCAGAAGAAATCCCGCTACCCCCGGAGCATTAAATCTGTATGTTATCAACTTTAATAATGATCCGACTCCGGATTATTACACTATTAATACTTTCTATACCAGCAATGCTAACACTAATCCACCTTATTATCCTGTAGATTTACGCATGACCGTCAATGGTGAAGGATTACCAGGGCCTTTTCCTTTTTTCACTCCTTCTGATCCTAACAACCGAGGAAACTATCCAGGCTTAATCGAAACTACTTATTGGGCCCCTTATTACACCAAGGGCGCAGACCTTTATAATAATGATTTTATCATTTCTTTTAATAAAGCGCAAATAGATGAATTTCTCATCTATGATAAAAAGGTTTCCCCAAAATTACTTTTCAATTCTTATTCGCAAATGATGCCTAATTCTAACAGTGTTGCAAGAATATCCCCTTCGGGAGAAAATGAAATATTTGCTATTTCTCCTAATCCTACTACCGGGCAGATTACCCTTGATGGAAATATCCTTTTACAGGATGCTAACATTACCATAAGAAATACTTTCGGAAGAGAAGTATACCAGGCAAAAGTACAATCTAAAACTATTGATCTTCCATCTACCCTTTCCGGAGGAGTTTACATTCTTACCCTGCAAACGAAAGATAAAAAAGTATATAGCCGTAAAATTATCTTAACACGGTAGAAAATAATATGGTAAGGCAGACAGCTTAGTTCTGCCTTATTTTTAATAAATTTTACTTAAACACAATAACCAAAATTCTCAAAGTATGAAAACACAAGTATTGACAAACCGCTGTCTGGTAAAAACAGTATTAGCCTTATTTCTGTTCATGATGAACACATCGGCTTTTGCACAGGCCAAAACGTATGCAAGCAGCCAGACTAACCAAGTCTATGGCATCTGTTTAAACTGTGGTATACAGAACCCAGAAAATGCCATTGGGAACAATGAAGATAACTTTGCTACCTTCCTTATTCCTTTGGGAGTTGCTGCAAGAATAGAACAGACATTAAGTTTTCCGGCTACAGATCCTAGTCTGAATAAAATTGTAATTGGTATTGGAACAAGCGAATCTCTTTTGTCTGTACAGCTTCTGGCAGGAGTTTCCGTAGAAACATTCAATGGAAATGTTTCCAACAATGATCACAGAATAGTAAACAATGAACTGCTAAAAGCAGGGTTTACCAATCCATCCAGAGGTACTATTGAAATCACCACTAACAAACCTTTTGACCGGGTAAGAATAAGCCTGAATGCAGGATTACTTAACCTCAATGGAGGTCTTAGAGTATATTATGCCTATAAAACAGTAAATGACAAGGTATACGTAAACAGTGAAAGCCATCTGGCATTTGGAGCATTATGCCCTGAATGTGTAGAAAATCCACAGAATGCCTTAGGCCCTAATGAAAATGATTATACGAAATTGAGAAAAAAACCGGGTGTTACCAATGTCCAACAGGAGCTGTATTTTCCAGCTGTAAAAACTTTTACAAAAGTAATGATTGGTATCGGAACAGACACGCCTCCTCTGTCCTCTTCTCTAAACGGGTTGGGCATAGATATATTAAAAAATGGCTTAAGCCATCATGATGAAAGAATAAAACCAGAAATAAAGACTGATCCATTAAACCCTGGCAGGGGAACCATCGAGTTCTGGACATCACTCCCCTATGACGGAATAAGATTAGAACTGTTGTCTGCCATGGATCATTTAAGGATTTATTATGCATACCAGGAGCCTATTCCTCTTAATGCCTGTTCTGATGTTCCGTTTAATCCTTTTTATTATTTTTCCTTTAATGGAAATACAAACAGTACGGTTCCCGGTTTTACACTTACTTCTTCTACTCCGGCCTACAAAAGCGATATGATCTGTAATCAGGGGCTGACTTCAATTTCATCTCCATACACTCTTGAAAGCCCTGAAATTTCGGCTTCACTGCTTACAGGTGATATCACTATTTCTTTTTGGGCCAGTATCAATGAAGGAGATAAAGATATTCCTAATCCTGATGATCCAGATGAAACCATTCCACCCACCGGACCACAGCCTTTTTTTACAATGGATGCATTCGGGCAAAAAATTAACATCAGTCCTAAAGTAATAAAGGTAGGTATGAATGCGGACGAACCTCAAATCGATAAACCAAACATCCCAAATCATTTTGTTCATTATGCTCTTGTATTAAAAGAAAATACTGATAATACAGATGGAGGAGCATGCTTATATATTGATAGTGTATTGGGAGGAGAAACTAGTGATGAAGATGCGGATTGTACCCCCTGGAACCAAACTGACCGAAGCAATCATAAAAAAATTAAACTTGCTCTGGACCGGGCACAAGTAGATGAGTTAATAATCTATAATTGGGCACTTGGCCCAGGAGAAATCCGTACTCTGGCCAATTCTTACGGAATATCTAATGTCTATCCTACAAATTCTGTTTCAAATACAGATACTATGAGAACAATTCCTGCAGAAGAATCATTTACAATTGCTCCCAATCCCACAACCGGACAGATTACCCTGGGAGGAAACATTCTTTTACAGGATGCTCATATTACCCTAAGAAATGCTTTTGGAAGAGAGGTGTACCAGGCAAAAGTACAATCTAAAACTATTGATCTTCCATCTGCTCTTTCCGGAGGGGTTTACATTCTTACCCTGCAAACGAAAGATAAAAAAGTCTATTCGCGTAAGATCATTTTAACACGGTAGAAAATAATATAGTAAGGCAGACAGCTTAGTTCTGCCTTATTTTTAATAAATTTTACTTAAACACAATAACCAAAATTCTCAAAGTATGAAAACTTATTTATTTTCAGGCTCTTGCTTTATGAAAACGGCCCTTTTCTCCTTATTGGCTTTACTGATAAACTCATTATCGTTTGCACAGCTAGACAAAATTTATGTAAACAGCCAGGTTAACCAGATCTCCGGAATCTGTCTGCTCTGTTCTGTACAAAATCCAGAAAAAGCATTAGATCACTATGAAGGTGATTATGCCAGTTTGACAATTCCCATAGGAGTTCTTGCCAGAATAGAACAAACCTTAATTTTTCCAGAGCTTGCTTCTAATTTCAGAAAAGTGACTATAGGAATCGGTACTGCCAATACACCTGTTATGCAGTTACCATTAGGAAAAATATCTATAGAAACTTTTAATGGAAGTATCTCCAACAATGATGTTAGAATAGTAGACAACACAATGCTGAAAGCTGATCCCGATCCCAAGACCGGAACTATTGAATTCAATCCTTCAAAGCGTTTTGACCGGATTAAAATTACTCTCCACAGTGGATTGCTTCATTTAGGAGACGAGCTTAGAATATATTATGCCCAGCATAGTCCCATTCCATTTACAACCTGTGGTACCCCTCCTCTTGGTCCACTTCTTTATTATCCATTCGATGGGGACCTAAAAGATAAAATAAGAGGATTGGATCTTACTTCAACAATCGCCCCTACCTTCTCAAATAGCCCGACCTGTGGAAAAAATCTTACGGCAACTCATTTAGACTCACTGTATATAGAAAATGACCTCCCTTTAGCTCCTGACCGTTCATTAACTATTTCATTCCTGGGGCGTACAGATTCCTTAATATCCATAAGATCTATATCAGACCATGGTGAGTCAGCACTTTTCACACCAGAGGAGGATTCTATTAATTCATCCCAACTCAATCATTATGTCATAGCATATGCTAATGGAGGAGATCATCACTTTTCTGTAGAGGTATATCGAAATGGGAAAAAGATTAATGATGACGGTGTAGTGATGATGCTGCCTCCTTATAGCTTACTCATGACAGTCGCAAAAGGCAGTATCGATGAACTTCTCGTTTACGACCGAATTTTGAATCCTGAGGAAAGGCACCAATTAACCACCAACTATAATATTCCTCTAGAGATTCCCTCTTTTGCTATTGAAGCTCAAAAACTAAGATCAGACCATGAAATATTTACTGTTTCTCCCAATCCCACAACCGGACAGATTACCCTGGGAGGAAACATTCTTTTACAGGATGCTACTATTACCCTAAGAAATGCTTTCGGAAGAGAGGTGTACCAGGCAAAAGTGAGATCTAAAACTTTGGAACTGCCCTCTACTCTTTCTGGAGGGGTTTATATCCTTATCCTGCAAACGAAAGACAAAAAAGTCTATTCCCGAAAGATTATTCTTACCCGATAAAACCCAACAATATCTAATAATACAGAAGCCCCGGCCAAAATTGGCCGGGGCTAAATGAAACAAAAAATAGCTATACTAAAACTATTTTTTAATCAGTTTTTGCTGATATACTGCTTTATCCGTTACTGCTTTTAGAATATACATTCCTTTTGGTAACATACTCATATTGATCTGTCCGTTGCTGAATGGCGTATTCACCAATTTACCTGAAGCATCGTACACAGAAATAGTTACAATTTTCTCCTGAGTTTTGATCATAAGAATATCTGTAACCGGGTTCGGATAGATACTAAACTCCAGTTTTTTCACCTCAGCGGTAGCTAACGTAGAACCAAGGCTGTTTACTGTGATTGTTTTTTCTGCTGTCTTACCGTTAGAATTAAAACGGATAACAATACTGGCTGTTCCCGAAGCAACAGGAGTCAATACCAGCTCATCATTATTATTAATTACTGCGGAAACTACTGCCGGATTGTCATTTGACTGTATAGTCTTCACAATTGAAGCTGTATTATTGTCTTCATCAGAAACCCCTGTTTTCAAATCAATTGTAGTCACATTTCCTACAGTAACCTGTGAAGGCAGCGTATTGTTCACCACCGGAGCTGTATTATCCGGGAATACCGTTAATGCAGGGAACCAGTAATAGTCACTCAATATTCTCGTACTGGTAAGGCTACCATTAGCATCATAGATATGAACCCAGTTTTTTTGATAATGGCCTCCTGTTTCGGTAGTATTTACAATAAGTTCTCCCGTCACTGGATTTACACGTAATCCTGCTCCATAAGGAGTCTGCTTGTAAGTTCCCGTCTGTCCCGGAATGGTAATAAAATTTTCATTAAAGCTTTTAGCCGTTACATCAAATTTAACGATCCTGTTTCCGGAACCCCAACCTGCAGATATAAACCAGTAGAGTGTATTTTCTGTGTTGCTTGCTGAAAAACTTCCTGCATTCCATGCTCCCCAAGGATCAGGATATGTTGTGGTAGGAATGGCATAGGACTGAGTGGCAAAAGTAGTAGGATGGATATTTACTACCGCCTGACTCTTAATGGCCCAGATACTTCCGTCTTTAGCCTGAGTAACAGAATAGAAGTCTCCGGTAATGGTAGTAACAAGGGTATCGGTTTTAGGATCAATGACTAAAATACCTTCTCCCTGTTTTACGGCAAACACATATTGTGAAGTACGGATCATGTTTCCCACCTGATCACTGTAAGGTCCTCCTGCACCTGCCGTACCTGGAATTAATCCTCCAACCTGAAGGTTATCGATATTAAATAAATAGACTCCATTGGAAGCTCCGATATATCCTTTATGCTCATTTACTCCTACAAATGATCTTCCATCACCACCTCCGATATTATCAAATGCAGCTAGTTTCTGCATGGTTTGCGCATTGGCGACCACCAGTCTTCCTCCAGGTGTATATTGCACATCTCCGGGGTCTGCCTCCTGCTTTGATACAAAGTAAAACTTATCCCCATAAATGGTTCCAAATTGGGTAGTGGCTCCAAAAGCATGATTGTTATTAGCCTCACTATATACACGGTAATTGATCTGTCCGTTATTATCTATAAAGTTTACCGATCCGTTTGTATGGCCGAACCATTCTTCATTAACGATAAAGAAACCCTCTGTAAAACTTGTCGGATTCAGACGATTAGCAGGGTTCATCAGACTCATAAAGCTTGCAGAAGCAACATAAGGAGAAACCGGAGTCATCGTAGAAGAAATGGGAACTGAAGTGAATGAAGGATTGAAATTCCATACATCCCATGAACCGTTTTGCAACGTACGGGAAGATGCTCCTACCCCGGAGTATCCAAAATTAGCGCTTGCAGGATTTTTTATCCAATAAGACCAGTATCCTTTAGTTGCCCATCCGGACTGCCAGTGGTCGTTAGCATCCACTCCGGTATAATTATCAAAATTATATGCTGTGGTATTAACAATTCCGTTTACCGGAGAAATCGGAGATGCTGTATTTCCGTTATAATACAGGGCATTGAGATTTTGCCCGTCCAGATCGAAACCAAAACCTCCAACTGCTGTTCCCTGTGGTGTTCCCTGATAAAGCAGTGTAAAAAGTCTATGATCTTCTTTAGCAATTGCTTTAATCATATCTGCGCCTGTAGCAGTTCCGTTCCATCTGAATCCCCAAACCAGGGCATCCGGATTTTTACTGTCGTTCCACTGTACTACAAAAGCAGCTTCGTTTGAGCCTGTTCCTACCCAATACTTAATCTCGGAAAAACTGATTGATGGTGCTACAGCTGCTCTTAGCTGACTTGTTTCCGTTCCCTGAATATCATTTCGGAGAACACCCTGAACTTTTATCTGTGCATTAGTGAAAAATGCAAATAGAAAAAGCAGAGTAAAAAGATAAAACTTTTTCATTTCTATTAATTTAAAATTTATTGTATGGTTTAATGTTATTTAAAGTATAAATCATAAGCTCCTGAAACTTCTGTAGAAACTTCGCCTACCCATCCGGCTTCCTGATTGATCCCCGTGTATACTTTGACAAAGTCGATACCCGGAAGTTTTACATATCTGCCATTCCTGTCTACCGCCCAGGAAATATCAATATTAGAAGCATCATCTTTATTGGGAGCATTGTCTGCGTAGCCAAATTCATATGATTTTCCTACCCAGTACGATCCTGTTCCGCTTTGATCATAATAATTGTCTTTAAGCTTAGTCCCTGTAAAACTGTAAGAAGCATCGGAAAACCATAAAGGATAATAGCTTTGTAAATGGAACATATTCTTTGTTTTAAATCCATTGTTTCCCAGATTATCCTGCCACTTGATGTATTCTGTGTCAACCTGCCAGCCTAAACTTCCAGGAACAGGAGGTTTATTCTCATCGGGCTTGAAATAAGTTATGCTATAATCTTTTACGGTTGTATTTTTAAAATGCTCACTTCCTGCAATTTCGTACCATTCATTATCATCAGGCTTTCCGTTTTTGTTTCTATCGTAGGCCACGACAATAATTCCCGGTTCACAGGATCCTGAACGGGGGTCAGCAGCTGCATTTCCAAAGAAGGCATTTCCAAGGATTTTAAAATCTCTTCCATTCAGGTTGGGAATCGTATGATCAAATCCAAAAACGACATAGCCTCCGAAGCCCCCAAGACTTATTTCCTGAAAACTGGAACCTATCAAAGATTCTCTTGCTTTCTGAAGCATATTTTCAGCAGTATTTCCCGGTTCATATTCGGGAATCTTATTCATAAACTGTCCGGGAGCCGGGCGATACTCGAAAACCTTAGCAATATACTTGCTGTAGGTAGCCGCTTCTTTTTCCACTATTATTTTAGACTGATACGTATGAATATTGCCATTACTTTCTATCTTAAGTGTCAATGGATAAGTGGCTACTACCGGACTGATAAATTCAAGTTCTGAACTTTGAGAAACAATGGAGTCTTTCACACTCCAGGTAAAGTTTCCCGAAATATTGGTGGGAATGCTCAGAACTTCAAAACGTTCGATAGTATAAGAGTCATCCAACCCGTTAAATACAAAATTATCCTCATCATCATGCTTACAGGCTGTCATTCCTACGAGAAGAAATGATAAAAAAACTGTTTTTAAATAGGTGAAAGTTTTGATCTTCATGTTTATCAGTTTTAATTATTTATATAGAAAAGTAAAATGGGCAGGGATATTTCCTCCCTCGGTTTTCCATTTGAAATGGCCGTTTTTATCGAAACAGTACACGAAGCCCATTGCAACATAGTTCCGGGCATCAGTAATATAAACATCCTCTGTAATTGGGTTCACAGCAATTCCATAAGGGGTTTTTATGACACTTTCATATTCCTTATCAAAAATCCTGTTAGAAATAATCTGTTCTGTTTTTACATCAATAATTCCGAATGTTTTTTTGGAGGTATGGGTATTGTAATTGAATTCATTTCCATAGAAATAAAGCTTGTCATTCACAATCGTCATCTCGCTTACCGCCATATGAAAGTCTTTTTTTATCGTCCCTGTTGCAGCGTCAATCAGATATAAACTGGAGGGTACTGAATAATAATCTCCCCGGGAGCTTACATACAGGTCACCATAACTGTCTTTTTTAAGCCGGTGAAGATTAATGGCAACATCTATTTTCCTGCTTTCTGTAAAACTATTTAAATCGATTACAGAAACTGTTCTGTCGTAATTCGGAGCCATATACCCTCCGGAATTGGCTACAAAAAGCTGATCCCCAACAATTTCTATTTCCTCAGGCTGATATCCCACTGCGGCCTGGCGTTGTATAGCCAGAGAAGCTGTATCTATTTCCACTATTTTACCTTTGGGTGCATTAGGATTGATATCTACAGGGCCTGCATAACTGCTGGCATAGCCCTTTCCGTTTTTAAATGTTAAATATCTGCAGTTCTGTAAGGGGATGGACGTTATACGTTTGGCTGTTTTAGCATCCAGTACTTCAATTTTATTGGAAACATTGACCACGATATACAGTTTGCTTCCGTAAATTTTAATATCATTTCCTACATCCCCCAATTCTTTGATTACATTAGGGTTCACTTCTGCATAAATATTCCGATAGTAAGTTCCTTTGGTATAGTCGAAAAAGTCAAGGGTACATTTATTGCTTCCCATATTCCCTTCATTTAATAGATAAAAGCCTTTAATAGCAGTATTCTCAGGTGCTGCCAACCCTTCCACCACTTCCTGACGGACGATAATATCATCGGTACGGCAGGCCACAAAAAAAACCAATATGAAGAGTAGGAGACAAAAGTTTAGTTTTCTCATAAGGTGAAGTTTAGACTAATTTTAAAATTTCTTCCCGGCATGGGATAGTTTCTGACCACGTCATAATATTGATTGAAAATATTATTCATTTCAAGGCTTAGCTTAAACTGATGTCCTGAGTAGTCAAATCTTTTCTGAACAGATAAATCATGGGTATACCAGGGCTGGACAAAATTATACTGAATATTATCCTGTTGCCCATCGTAACGTTCTCCAACATAGATCACGCTGTAGTTGAAATTCCAGTCACGGTAGTCTGCCATCAGTGTAAAAGATCCACTATGCCAGGGCGTGTAGGGGATCTGCTTTTTATAAAAGGTATCGCCCGGGGTGATATCATCTCCCGGATTACTGATATCTTTCGCACTTTGATAGGTATAAGAGAGTAATGGTTTGATTTTTACGTTGCCCCACATCATTTCTGCCTGAACATTTACATCTGCTCCTATGATATCAACCAACCCAAGATTCATCATCATCCAGCGGAACATATTTCCTGTGGGTGCCGCAACTATCTTATCTTTTACCCGGTTGTAATAGCCATCTACCTTCGCATAAAAAGCTTTAAAAACAGGATGATTATATTTTTTCTGATAGGTAAATCCTACATCATACTGTGTAGTAAACTCCGGTTTCAGAAAAGTATTTCCAATATTGGTATAATAAAGATCATTGAAGGTGGGGAGTCTGAAAATCTTTTTATAGAAAGCCCTAAAAGTAAGCTCCGGAACAGTAGCCGGCTGGTAGCTCATAAAAACAGCAGGAGTCCATTCACTTCTGTCCTCAGGTCTTTTATTCCGTTCTACTTCTTCAAAAGTAAAAGTACCCAGCAAACTTCCTAAAACTTTAAACCTGTTCCATTGATAGGTAGTAGCCAAAGCCACCAATGTGGTATAGCGGGTAGGATAAGAAAATTGATACAGGTCTGCATCCAGATTATTGTACTGGAAATCCCCGCTCAAACTAATATCCCAATTGGAACTCACTGTATATAAATTGGAAGAAGATATATACAGCTCCCTTTGAATGTAGGTATTATCTGAATATTTAACTAACTGAGACTGTACCGTATCCAGAAAACGGGTATAATCGTAAGCAAATTTTGCTTTAAGCTGAGTTTCGAATTTAGGGAATAACTTTTTCCTCAGATTGGCCTGTACAAAATAGTTCTCATCAAACATCCTTGCCCCTCTCCCATCAAAACGGCTGTTAACAACAGGAGCAGGAATACCCCGATTTGAAATATACCCATATCCACGGATATTCCAGCTTCCGTTATTTAAAGTTCCATTCAAGGAGGTTTCAAAACGTTTTGCTTTAATATCAGAGTCTCTTCTTTTAGCAATCGTATCATACGCCTGCTCTCCATTAGGATATTTTTTCTCGTAACGGTATTTGTAAATACCATCACTTTGCAGAAATTCGGCACTGAAACTGGCAGAAGTTCTCTGTGATATTTTTTGTTCCAAACGGAAAGAGGGGTTGAATAAATCAATGGATGCACTTTTTGCCCTCAAAACAAGATTTGTTTTTCTTGTTCCGGTAAATACCGGTGTTTTGGGCTGCAAATAAATAGAACCTGATGATCCGAAATCTTTTGCCGGCTGAAAGATCTCACTTTTCTGACCGTTGTATAATGATATTTCTTCCAGATCATCCAAAGAATATCTTCCCAGATCCACAAGGCCGTTCTGCGCATTTCCCAGCTGAATTCCGTCATAAAAAACTCCTACGTGCTGGCTTCCCATACTTCGGATATTAATGGTCTTTAAGCCTCCAATTCCACCGTAGTCTTTGATCTGAACACCGGAAAAATACCGTAAGGCATCTGCAACAGAGTGGCTGTTCAGTCTTTCAAGCTCTTCTCCCTGCAATATCTGAGCAGGAACGATTTCTTTAAAGCTCTTTTTGTAAATATTGACAGCCTTAATAGCTTCTTCCTTTAAGGTGTCTTTTTTCTTTGTTTGAGAAAACAAGAATTGTGATGTTAACACCAATGTTGTGAAAACAACTTTATGAAATTGAGATGTAGTCAGTTTTGCCACCATTAGCTCATTTATGAATAATGATGACGCTAATGGATGTAAGAAAGCAACGACAAAGCACAGTGGTCGCTGCACAAAATCATTGTTGTCCTAAAGCTTTATTCCACGAAAGCGTCAAACGTTTATGGTCTGGCAGGTCTTCTGACTTACTCCATTTTTGAAATCCTTCCCATTAAAAAACAGTGGATATAATCTTCAAAAATTTTGGTGTGGAGCTTACAGCAGCGGGTCTGTTCCGGATTCTCACCGGATTCCCTTTTAAAAGCTTTTTACAGCTTACCAAATTTCGGCAAAGATAGAAAATAATTAATATATATTCACAAATAACAAAATGATTTACAATATTATAAAAGCATGTGTACCAAAGGTAAATTTTGAATAGAAAAATACTAAAGTACAATAGAATTCGTGTAAAAATTACAGGTATGATTTTAAACGCAAAGTTTAAATATCTCCCATCTGAATAAGTATGATAAACATTAAACTTTGCGTTAAGGATCAACTATATCCCAATATTCAGGAAAATACTGAACCTTGATTTTGCTTCTATATCTCCTCCTGCAAGATGGGTATAAACAGGAAGCATAACTTCACTTCCAAGACTGAACTTTTTATAGGAAGCCTCAAAGCCCAACTTTCCATATAATGCACTTCCGGCAGTATTAGGCAGCGCTTCATCAAACTGTTTATTCTGAGCATACACTTCTCCCTGAACCCCTGTCTTTAAAGAAAATATAGATTTTTCATTTCCCGCAACCTGATAAAAGCCTGTTGCTGCATAATTCCATTGGTTTCCAAAGCGGTACTTCTTTTTATTTTCTGTTTTAATGGTATAATCTGTATTAAGCAATACCGCAATTTTATTCTTCTGAAATTTATAATTCAAAGCTGCTTGATAATCCCAGCTTCCTGTTCCCAGCTGAAAACTCGGATTAACTCCTGAAATTCCTTTTTCATCAAACTTACCCAAAGGAATTTTTACGCCCAATCCACCGTTCAGCTGATGGAAATTATCTTTCGAACGCATCAGTTGATAAATTCCCATAACATTTAGGTCACCGATCCCATTGATCCTGATATCGCCCTGCATTGTTTTCTTTTCGTGAAAATGAAATGGAAGGCTTGCATAAACACTGAGTTTCTTTGTCAACGGAATTTTTCCCCAAAGCTGTATGGTATTAAAATACTGATCCTGCGTCAGATCTTTTACAAATAAATTTTCCTTTGCTTTATAATGCTGGGCAAAATACTTGATCCCGATAAACTGAGGATTTAGTAATGACTCAAAACCGGATGACCCGTTTCCCGCCGCACAGCCACAGGCATCACAATCATCAAAATCAAAATCAATTGTATTAAAACTCTTTTGGGGAATATAAGCGCTGTCTTTGATTATCTTCGCCTGAATCACAGTACCTATGATCAAGCTTACAATTAAAATTATCTTCTTCATGTCAATTTAAATTATTCTGCAAATTTTGGATTGGATATAAAATTTTTGTCCGATAGTGTTTTCAGAAAGGCGATGATGAATTGTTTTTCCTGTGTATTCATTGCAATTCCGATGTGGTTATTCTGTTTCAGCCGTGGATCGAGATTAGGATGATTTTCTACCCCATCGGTATAAAAATTAAGCACGGCATCTAACGTATAAAATCTTCCGTCATGCATATAAGGAGCTGTATATTCTACATTCCTCAAGCTGGGTACACGAAACTTCATCCAGTCAATCTGATCAAGTGTCACACGATAACGCCCCGCATCTTTAAATTGGGTATTATAATACATCCCTGTATTCCGGAAACTTTCATCAGTAAACAGTTCCCCACTATGACAGGAAGCGCACTTCTGATTAAATACGGCCATTCCCTGCGATTCTGCGGATGTAAAAACCTCCTTTCCCTGTCTAAATCTGTCGTATTTGGAATCAGCAGAGATCATTGATACCATAAACTGGGATAATGCTTTTAAAACCCTTTCTCCGGTAATATTTTCATCTCCATACACTGCGCTGAAAAGCCTTTTATACTTCGGATCATCTTTTATTTTCGAAATAGCTTCCGGCATAGAACTGTCCATCTCATTCACATCTGTTATCGGAATAATAGGCTGTTCATTTAAATTATGAATCACGCCGTCCCACATATATCTTTTCAGGAATGCCATATTCTGAATGGGCGGAGCATTTCTGATTCCTATCCTGTCATCCACACCATGGCTTACCGTATGACCGTGATGGGTAAAAGCATTTTCCTGAATATGGCAAAAACCACATGAAATTGTATTGTTACGGGAAAGTCTTCCTTCATAAAATAGTTTCCTTCCCAACTCTACTCCATTTTTTGTTACCGGATTGGCCGATTGATCAAAACTCATCTCAGGAAAATAAGAAGGAAACTGAAGACGATAGGCTTCATCTTTCTCCAATGGCTGAATCACCTCATCAGAACAGGAAATAACGCTCATCAGTAAGATCACCAGAAATAATACTGTCTTTAAAAAAAAATTAATCATTGTGAACGTGGTCTACTTTAAACATTTTTGTAAGGTTGTTGGTAACATCTGCCAGATGCTGGCTTGAACCCATCATCATATCATTAGCTGTAGTAAGCATAAGCTGCTTATCACCGCTCAAAAACTGATTCAGATCTGCCAGAATATGGACAGATGGCCTGATCTGAGCTGTAACCCTGGCCGTAGTCGGTAAATTCAGTGTAATTTCCCTGTAAAGATCAGGAGTATTATTAGCTGTTACATTTCCCATGTTCCCTGTATGGTTCATAAATTCAGTAGTGGGAGATCCCGTTCCGTACTTCCCTTCCAGTTTTACAAAAACGTAGCCTGCTGCCCAAGACCAGGACATTCCCTTCTGCTTAGCCTTAGTCCAGAACTCAGCCTGTCCGTCCTGTCCGAGTAAATATGCTTTCTGGCTGATTCCCAAACCGAATTTTATTTTTTTATAATTGTTTTTGGGTATGCCTTCTAGATTCAGATAGACAATTCCGGCTACAGCATCAGCCTGATCTATGATAAATGCTCCTTTGTCAGGATTATTTTCATTGTATTTGAACTCGTTTCCGCTTTCATCAATCAATGCAATATTACTGACTACATATTTCAATGTAGAAAAATTATGTTTTTGCCCTTGTAAGGAAGTTTGTGTCGTCTGGTTTAAAACAATATCTCCTAAGTTATTGAAACCGTTTTCAAATTTTATCTGAAGATTTCCGGGTGTTGTATCCTGTGGATTATCGTCATCCCTGTTACTACAAGCGGAAAAAGAAAATAGAGTTAAGGCAATAAAGAGTAATGATAAAAATTTATAAATTTTCATTGTTAATTTTTTTAGTTGAATACAATTTTTGAATGTGCTGTTTTGAATGTGAAAACATTCTTTTTTACCGCAAAAGGCACAAAGCTTCCTACACTTAAGTTCTTTAAGTGATATGTTTTGCGCATAGTAAGGGCACTTAAGTTTTTGAAAATCTTTTGATTTTCAACTTATCTGGGCTTTTGTGGCTCAATAATGATGTATAACTTAAAAAACCGGAGGTTTGAAAATAGGATTCAGAAACAGAAAAGAATAGGCTGCTTCATAGATAAACTGACCATTGGAAAAAGGAATTTTCCCGGTAACTGAAATCTCTGTGATGCCAGGAAGGATATAAATATCAAGAATTTTTTGCCCCGAATTTTTCGCTTTACTAAATGGCGACGTTTCGGAATCATTAGCTTTTGCCAGCTCTTTGCTCAGGAAACATTTTCCGTTACAATGAATCTCTGGCTTACTTTTATTAATACACAGGGTATTGACAATGTAATCATAATTTACAGCATACTCCACTATAGGTATCAGAGGCCTGAACACCATATAACAAGTAAAGAGTATGCTGCAAAATAATTTCATAAGGTTATTTTTTGCTTAAAGCGGCATCATACCTTCTGCTTACTTCTTTCCAGTTCAGTACATTCCAGATGGCAGAAAGATAGTCTGCTCTTTTGTTCTGATACTTCAGATAGTAAGCGTGCTCCCAAACATCAATTCCCAGGATAGGAGTTCCTTTTTCTTCCACGATATCCATTAGAGGATTATCCTGATTGGGAGTTGAAGAAACAAATAATTTTCCGTTCTTATCCACAGACAGCCAAGCCCATCCGGAACCGAAACGATCCGCACCGGCCTTGCTCATTTTTTCTTTGAAAGCATCTATACTTCCGAAAGACTCATTGATAGCCTTCGCTAACTTTGCTGATGGCTGGGTATTTTTTTCAGGAGTAAGGATCGTCCAGAAAAGCTCGTGGTTGTAATGCCCTCCTGCATTATTTCTTACTGCAGGACTTAATTTTGAAGTCTCAGAAAGAATCTTAATTAAGGTTTCTTTTTCCTGTGGTGTTCCTGCAATCGCTTTATTCAGGTTGCTGGCATACGCTGCCCCATGTTTGGAATAATGGATCTCCATTGTTTGCGCATCTATTGATCCTTCCAATGCATTATAAGCATAAGGTAAAGGAGTTTGCTTAAATTGAGCCAGTGTAAACTGAGCCGCCAATACTGCTCCTAAAGCAGCTATTTTCATAATCTTCATAACGTTTTGTTGTATGGTTAAACAATATTTTCATTAATAAGGAAGCTTAGGGCTGGAAGTAATTTAGTTGATCTCAATTAGCAGACAAATACATACTAAATATCTGCATAGAGGCACTTCAGATCTCCATCTTCCAGCCTATTTCAATAATTTCCTGATATCTTCAATCAGAATTTCGCGGTCAGGGTGATATTTCCCTGTTAGCTTTGGGTTTTTCCCATCTGGATCTTCATAATTCAATCCTGAATAATAGAGGATCGGCATATTCTCTTTATTGTATCGGCAGCGGATATTTCCTTCCTGATCTACCAGGGCAATCATTCCACTGTGATTAAGACTTTCCCCTTCATTCTCCTGATCTCCAACATAAATATTGAATTTATCTGCAAGATCCCCGATATATTTTCTGTCTCCCGTCAGAAAATGCCAGTTGGGAGATTGAGCCCCAATTCTTTTAGCATGTTCTTTTAAAGCTTCCGGAGTATCATTTTCAGGATCAATACTTATGGAAATAATTCCAAAATCAGGATTATTAATCTGATTCTGAATGGCCTTCATATTGGTATTCATCACAGGGCATATGGTAGGACATTTACTGTAGAAAAATTCTACCAGATATACTTTTCCCAGCATATCTCTGTTGGTGATTTTTTTACTGTTCTGATCAGTCAGGTTAAAATCAGGAACTTTCATAACAGTATAAAGATTTTTTTTAAAATATCCCATTCCTACCCCAATACCCAGAAAAAGCAACCCAAAGGCCACAATGGGGATAATAATCTTTGTTTTATTGTTAGCTTTATTATTTTTTGGCATATTTCTCAGGATTTTTTTTGAATTCATCTTTACAGTAAGCACTGCAAAAACCATAGGTTTTATTTTTATATACAGCAGTGTCTTTCAGGAACTCTGCGGTTTTCATATGACAGATCGGGTCTTCCCCGTTCACCACCTGTATATTCTTTATATTCTCTTTAGAAGAGCTCATGCTGCTTTTATGTTTCACCCGAGGTGTTTCTTTAGCACATGATAATAATGATATTGACAACAACGCTGTCAAAATAATCGGAGATTTCATTTTGATATAAATTGAAATTAATGATACTATTAAACGGAATAGATTGTTAGCTATTGTAAAGCATAACATTAGTGAAAGCAATCAGAACTCAGTATTAAGTTCAGGAATACTTTCAACCACATAAACTAAAAACATAGTTTAAAATAAATTTACGCTAACGGAGGATGGAATATTCTGGAAAAATATCCCGAAGGGTGAAAGTTAACATCCTTTGTATGCGGAGTTTTCACAGACAGATCAAGTTCTTTTTTATATGAAAAAGAAAGGATTTCATTGGAAAGAAAAACATCAAGCCCGGCAATCTTTATTGTTTGAGAGCTATTGGATTGTTTTTCTGTTTTTGCCAGTTCTTTTTCCACATAGCATTTCCCTTTACAGGTCGACTGGGGTATATCTCTTTTTTCGCAAAGATTTTTTACGATATAATCATAATTAACAGCGTAATTGACCAATGGCAAAACGGGACGTAATGCAACGGTAAAAATGATGAATATGGAAATGAATAACTTCAACTATTCTGTTCTGTGATACAAATATACTATTTCAAAACTGTTTTAAGCCTTATTTATGATGAAAGTCATTAATGGTTCTTATGAATATAATATACTGTTACCTATAAAAATAATAAAACTGTATCTGTTGCTATAATTATATTTTTCCGACCTTTGAAGTAAGCCTCATAATTTATACCATGCTTCAGATAAGACAAGCGATCCCTGAAGATGCACCACATATTGCATTGTTGGGAAGAGTTACTTTCACCGAAACATTCTCGGAATATTTCCGCGATACACAGGATCTGTTCGATTATTATGAGCAGACTTTCGCAGTATCTAAAATAAAAGCAAGTATAAAGAACAACAATAACAAATACTGGATTGTATTTTGGAATGAGCTACCTATTGGGTATGCAAAATTGAAAGTGCATTCTACTTCTGAGTTTATCGGCTCTTCCACGGTTTCACAATTGCAAAAGATCTATGTGCTGAAAGAGTTTTTGGATAAAAAAGCAGGAAAGGTATTAATGGAAGAGCTTATGTCTTCTTTTAATACTTCCGACCAGACTCATATTTGGCTTTCAGTTTTACATTCGAATGAACGGGCTTTACATTTTTATTATAAAAACGGATTCTCTAAGGTTGGAGAACATCAGTTCAGCATAGGAAAGGAAATATTCGATTTTTTTGTACTGTCAAAAGAAAAATATTAGTTCTTTATAAAATTTAATCTTGTTAAAAGGCTCTATTGATGTATTTTGGTAGGGCTTTTTTATTGTTATAGCCAAACGTAAAGGCCATTATATCCAGTATTTTCAAAGAAATATCATATAAAAAGCTCCACTGAATCTTCAGCAGAGCTTATGAATATAATTGAGTTGTCTTTAAAACTTCATTCTCTGAATCCTTACCGCATTCAGAATAGCCAGCAATGCAACCCCTACGTCTGCAAAAACAGCCTCCCACATAGTTGCCAGTCCTCCGGCTCCAAGAAGTAAAACAACAGCTTTTACGGCAAAGGCTAAAATAATGTTCTGCCAAACGATTTTTTTTGTCTGCTTACCGATATTGATCGCCATTGGGATTTTGCTGGGCTTATCATCCTGGATCACCACATCTGCCGTTTCAATGGTTGCATCACTTCCCAAGCCTCCCATAGCGATTCCCACATCACTTAAAGCAACTACTGGAGCATCGTTCACGCCATCTCCTACAAAAGCTACCGTTTGGTTTTTGGCTTTGATCTCTTTTACTTTATTTACTTTATCCTCAGGCAATAGATCTCCGTATGCATTGTCGATACCCAGTTGATCTGCCACATATTTTACCACTGTAGTCTTATCGCCACTCAGCATGGTGGCTTTTACATTCATTTTATGGAGTTTGTCAACTGTTTCTTTCGCATCTTCTTTAATACTGTCTGCAATGGTGATGTATCCTGCAAACTTACGATCGTACGCTACAGCAATAATAGTGTATACAATATTGGCATGGTTGATATCATAGCTGATGCTGAATTTATCCATTAATTTAAAGTTCCCCACTAAAAGCTCTTTTCCATTGACCACAGCTTTAAGGCCATGTCCTGCAATTTCCTCTACATTTTCCAAAGGAATAGAATGATTGATATCTCCTACATAATTGTGAATAGCAGTGGCTACAGGGTGAGTACTTTTACTTTCCAGGACATTGACCATCTGAAGGATTTCATCTTTATTAAGCCCAGGGGTAATGCTTACTTCCTGAACTTTGAAAACCCCTTCTGTCATCGTTCCTGTTTTATCCATCACCACATTTTGAATTTCTGCGATGCTATCCAGGAAGTTGCTTCCTTTAAACAGAATTCCATTCCGGCTTGCTGCTCCTATCCCTCCGAAATAGCCCAACGGGATGGAAATAACCAATGCACAAGGACAAGAAATTACCAGGAAGATCAGGGATCTGTATAGCCAATCTCTGAACTGGTAGTCATTGACGAAAAAATAAGGTAATAAACAGATTCCTATAGCCAGGAATACAACAATTGGAGTATATACTTTGGCAAATTTTCTGATAAATAATTCTGTAGGTGCTTTTTGGGCGGTAGCATTCTGAACCAGCTCCAGTATTTTACTTAGCTTACTGTCTTCATAGGCGGTATTTACTTTAACAAGTGCAATACTGTTCATATTGATCATCCCTGCCAGCACTGTCTCCCCTTTATTTTTGGTGTCAGGTTTACTTTCTCCTGTTAAGGCTGCCGTATTGAATGAGGCTGCATCCGATAGCAATTCACCATCCAAAGCCAGCTTCTCACCAGGCTTCAGCTGGATAACGTCTCCTATTTTTGCTTCTTTTGCTTTTATGGTTTTCGGCTGATTATTTTTAATAACCGTTACCTCATCAGGACGCTGATCCAGTAGAGCCTTTATATTTCCTTTTGCTCTGGTTACCGCCATAGACTGGAAAACTTCCCCTACTGCATAGAACAGCATTACGGCAACTCCTTCCGGATATTCTCCAATAGCAAAAGCACCAATGGTAGCTATTCCCATCAGGAAAAACTCGGAAAAAACATCTCCTTTAATGATACTTTTATAAGCATCCTTCAATACAGGAATTCCTACAGGAATATAAGCTGCCAGGAACCATACTAAACGTACCCATCCGGTAAACCATGTGGGTTTTATATAATTATCAAAAGCAATTCCTAACAATAAAAGGGCAAATGATATCATAGCCGGAAGAAACATCTGAAAGACCGTCTGATCTCCGGAATCATGAGAGTGATCATGACCGTCATGGTCATGCCCATCTCCTTCTGAATGATTATGTTTTTTTGTTACTGGTTTTTCCGGGGTCGTACTACAGCATTTTTCCATAACTGATATTTTTATACAAATTTAATGATGAGACGGATGCAATACTATTGCAAACTTTCAAGACAATTCTCACAGATTCCTTTGGCAAACAGCCTTATTTCATCAATCCTGAAACTGGTCTGGATATTTTCAGGAAAGGAAATATCTTCTTTACAGGTGGTTTGTTTACATATTTTACAATAGAAATGAAGATGCCAGTCTTTATGTGTTTTTTCATCACAGTCATCTTCGCATAACTTATATTTGGTAGTTGTATTTTCCTGTATACTGTGAACAATTCCTTTTTCTTCAAAGGTTTTCAATGTTCTGTAAATTGTGATCCTGTCTGCATTATCAAAATAATTTTCTATTTCAGAAAGAGACAATGCCGCTTCCTGAGAGCTTAAAAAATCATAGACCAGAATTCTCATGCTGGTAGGCTTGGTATTTTTATCAATGAGCTTATTTTCTATATCTTTTTTCATTGTCAACAATTTTAATGTTACAGATGTACTTCTGTTTCCTCATATCCTTCCTCCTCTATCTGAAAAGTGGTATGGCTTATTTTAAAGTTTTTAACCGTCTCCTCCGTTAATGTTTTCAACAGTTGATTCTGAGAAACACCCTCATTCTTTACAATATGGGCACTCATCGCATTGACACTTGAGGTAAGGGACCATACATGGAGGTCATGGATATTCTTCACTCCAGGGGTCTGTTCCAATGATTGACGCAACATATGAATATCTACATCTTTGGGAGTACCTTCCAGTAAAACATTGATTGCTTCTTTCAGCAGCTTCCAGGTTCTGGGGAAGATCAGAAATCCGATGGCTGCAGAGATCAAAGGATCGGCATAATACCAGCCCGTGGTAAGCATAATAACCCCTGCAATCATTACTCCTACGGAGGTAAGCATATCTGAAAGTACTTCAAAGTAAGCGCCTTTCATATTCAGGCTTCCTTCTGAATCTTTTCTCAGGATCATCATCCCGATAATATTCACTACTAATCCTATTCCTGCTACAATCAGCATCGATTTGCTCTGTACCTCCGGAGGGCTCTGAAAACGTTTATAGGCTTCAATCAATACATAGACAGAAATTCCCAGTAAAACGACCGCATTAATAACGGCCGCTAATATTTCGGTTCTGTAATATCCATATGTTTTGGATGGATCTGCTTTTCTCTCTCCAATTTTTATCGCAATAAATGCCAAAAGCAGTCCCACAACATCTGTCAGCATATGGGCTGCATCTGCCAATAATGCAAGACTATTGGTAACTATTCCTCCAATAACCTCAGCAATAAGATAGGTTCCGCTGAGGCCCAGTACGATCAGAAGGTTCTTTTTATGTCTGCTTGCTGCAGAGGGTGTTTGTGTCGGTGTGTTTTCCATATGATCTCTATGGTTTAATTACATTTCATAATACGACGTATTTTCTTTTTTCAAAGGAACATTTTGTTCACCAATCATCTGCCTAATATTGATCTCTATGGTCTGTGCCAGAGACGTCATTGGAGTATCCACCGGACCATTCTCAAAAGGGTCCTGCATAATGATTGATGTTTTTTCAATAGCAATGAACATAATCGGAATCAGGAATGTAATTGCAATTTCCACAACAAGCTGTGAATCATCCAGCCCAAAAGGAAGTATAGCAGCAAATACATAGATCAAAATATGTACTAAAATACTGTAAGACCTGGGAAAAACTGTATTTTTCAATCTTTCACATTTTCCCATGCTGTCACAAAGCCTTGTAACTATATCATTGAGCTGCATTTGCTGAAAATCTGTTAATTCTTTCGTTGGGGCAATTTCCTTTAGCTGTTTAGAATGAGCATCCAGCAGCGCATTGGGTATATTCATTCCGTTGATATGATTTCTGTCCAGATATTCCTGAACTTTTTCAGAGAAGGGCTGCTTTCTCAGAGATTCTCCAAGCGCATAGGTCCAGGTGATTTGTCTTTCGGCAAAATCTTTTATCGTTTTATCATCTCCGGCAGGCATAAACTGAATGACCAGCCTTACAAACGTCCTTGAATCATTAACAACAGCTCCCCAAACGGTTCTTGCCTCCCACCATCTTTCGTAGGATTGGGAAGTCCGGAAAGCCAGCAGTAAAGACACTGCAGTTCCTAAGAGTGCGGGAATATTCAAAGGGAGTGATATTTTTCTAAACCCAGGCAGCATATCCAAAAGGCCTATAGCCACAGCGAATATCCCAATAAACAGAATCTGAGATTTTATTTCGCGGATGAAATACCAGACTGATATTTTTTTGTTTAATAACATAATTCATCATTTATTAAATACAATAAAGCTTATCTTCTCACCTTCAGGTGGCTTTTACAAGGGTATAAAAACGATGCTGGAATTAGTTCTAAATTAAGCATAAAAAACCATATTTACCTGATTCCGATCACTTTAATTAATGTTCGTGCTCTCCGGAATTAACTAATTTAGCATTCACAAAAAAGGCACCTTTCGTCACAATTTTTGCATTGTCCGGAACTTTCCCAATGGCTGTAATGGCAGTGTATCCCATATCTGATGTTCCTTTTACTACTTCTACTTTTTCAAAATTCAAAGTTTTAGGATGAGGCTTCCCTTTTTCTTCATGCTCTTCCTCTATTTTTTTATCGGTTTGAATAAAAATGTAGTATTTACCGTCTGCTTCTACGATAGCCTCTGTGGGCACTGCCGGAGTAGTGCTTTTATCCAGGCTTACAATTCCCGTGATATTCATTCCGTCAATTAAGCCGGTTTTATTTCCTATCACTTCACAGTGCATAGAAATTGTTTTACTCTCATTTTCAAAGGAAGATCCTATACTGTAAATTCTTGCATCGTACTCTGTTTCAGGATTATTTGTCAGTTTAAAATGAACAATCTGCCCTACTCTCATCTTCGGAAGATCTTTTTCAAAAACCTGAAGATCCAGATGAATTGATCCATTATCAATCACAGTAGCCACAGGAGAAGAAATATCTACATAGCTTCCTATCTGTGCTGTAATACCACTGATTGTCCCACTGATTGGAGCAGTAATCACCAGACCCGATCTCATATTACCATTACTTACTTTTCCCGGGCTTATTCCCATCATCTGAAGCTGCTTAAGAAGAGAAGCTTTTTTGGTTCTTAGTGTGTTGAGCTCTGCATCGGCACTCTGAAGGTTCTTTTTAGCGCCTGCATCATTATTAAAAAGCTCTTTCTGTCTTCTGTATTCCTGTTCTGCATAGGTAATCCGGCTATTTGTGGTGAGATAATCTTCCTGAAGCTGTATATATTCCGGATTAGCAATGGTAGCAATCACCTGTCCTTTTTTCACTGTGCTTCCAACCTGGACATTTAATGTTTTAATGATCCCTCCATACAGAGAGGTAATGGTGGCTTTATTACTGTTAGGAACACTGAGCAGTCCATTTGCTTTAATAGTGGAGGTCAGTTCTTTCATTTCTACCGTTCCCAGGGCTACTCCCACAGATTTCATCTGTTCCTCTGTAAGTGAGGCTATGGTTTCGGGAGCTTCTTCCTTAGGCTGCTCTTTCTGTGTGGTTTTTTCGGCAGTTTTTTCCACTGCTGCTTCTTTCTTTCCACAGCTTATAATCAACAGGGAGAAAAATGTAAGGGCTATGATGTTATATTTGAGTTTCATATGAAAATGTTTACTTTGTCTAAGATCAGATGTAATCGCCTCCTTTACTAAGGCTTGTTTTCCGGAAAATTTTGTTACTAGCGATTTCATATTATTTATTAATGATTGAATTAATGGTCACTACAGATTGATTAACCTGCTGGATAGACTCCAGGTATTTTAGCTGGATATTCGTTGCTGTTTGTAGCGCAAAAAGATATTCCACATAGGAGATTTCTCCTGTTTTATACCCTAATTGAGCAGCTTTTACAATTTTCTCCGCATTAGGCAATGCCTGGCCTGTATAATACTCATATTGCTGAATATCCTGCTGATATTGGCTGAAAGCATTTTCCAACTGTGTAGAAAGTTGCTTCTGCTGCATTTTTGCATTGGTTTCTGCTACCTGCTTTTCATATTCCAGAGCCTGAATTCTTGCTTTTGTAGCTCCAAATGTTAGAGGAATCGCCACACCTACGGTTGCAGATTGAAAACGTTTGCCTGATCCGTAGAAGTTTTCCTGCCCATTGATGGTATGAAGACCTATTAATGATTGGTTTGTATACCCTAAGCTAAAGTCCGGTAATCCCAAAGATTTTTCAACCTTTTTATTCTTTTCTGCAATTTCCATTTCCTGGTAAAAAGCTCTTACTGACGGGTTATTAGCCACCGCAGTACTATCCAGTACATTTTCAGCTCTTAAAGGTTCATAGTCTTTTGTAAACGGTACTTCAAAATTATCTGACGTGTTTAAAAGTGTTTTTAAACTTTTATACGCATTATTTAAATATACTTCATTTTGCTTAAGTAACAGATTAATTTCCCCTTTTTGAGTCTCGGCCGTATTAATTTCAATCTTTTTAATATCCCCGGCTTTAAATCTCACGGTTGCAATTCTTATAAAATCATCATAGACACTGTTAAGGTTGGTAAGCTGTGCTTTATTGTATTGAAAATACTCAATCTGATAATAATAAGTACGAACCTGTCTTATCAGCTCGTTGGCCGTAATTTCTCTGTCAATTTGCTTACTCTTGATATTCTCGTTGATCAATTCCTTTTTTGCTTTAAAGAGCGTAGGAAAAGGAATACTTTGCGAAATGGCAAAAGACTGATCAAACTTCGGACTGTTGTACTGTCCAAGCTGGGCCTCAACACTTAACTTGGGAAGTTCTTTAGCTGTAGCCCTTAATGCCTCTGCAGACTTGATACTTAAATCTTTTGATTTTAAAGCCAGGTTATTATCCACCGCCATTTCTATTGCCTGGTCTACAGAGATAGGTCTGGTCTGTGCTTTAAATGTCTGTCCCAGCATCATAAACCCTATGAGAACAATGATGGTAAATGTTCCTGCTTTATTATTTTTTCGCTTCAAAAATTGAGTATTAAAAATAATATACAGCATAGGAAGCACAAATAAAGTAAGGAAGGTAGCCGTTACCAAACCACCGATTACCACAGTTGCCAAGGGCTTCTGAACTTCCGCTCCTGCTCCGGTGGAAATAGCCATGGGTAAAAATCCTAATGAAGCTACTGTAGCCGTCATCAAAACCGGTCTTAACCTGGTTTTTGTTCCTTCAAATACTCTTTTCAGAATATCGTTCTCCCCTTCTTTTTCAAGTTGGTTAAAAGTTCCTATCAAAACAATCCCATTAAGTACAGCCACTCCAAACAAAGCAATAAACCCGATTCCTGCGCTGATACTGAAAGGCATATCTCTTAAAAGAAGAGCAAATACTCCCCCAATGGCACTCATAGGAATTGCGGTAAAAATTAAAGCAGCCTGTTTGAATGAGCGGAATGTAAAATACAATAGCATGAAAATAAGAAATAACGACACCGGAACAGCAATCGTAAGACGTTTGCTCGCTTCCTGAAGATTTTCAAACTGTCCGCCATAAGTAAAGTAATATCCGGATGGAAGCTTTATTTTTTTATCCAGGTTTGCCTGAATATCTTTCACGACACTTTCTACATCACGTCCTTTTACATTGAAGCCTATCACAATTCTACGTTTTCCCTGTTCACGACTAATCTGTGCAGGGCCCAGTTTGTAGCTTATATCTGCAACCTGCGATAATGGGATCTGAATTCCTGTACTTGAGGTAATCATTAAATTATTAACATCTGCAATATCTGTTCTGTGAAGACTGTCAAGCCTTACTACCAGATCAAAACGTCTTTCATTTTCAAAAACCTGTCCTGCAGCTTTCCCAGCAAAGGCTGTACTTACGGCATTGTTAACATCTTCAATATTTAATCCGTAATTCGCTATCCTTGTTCTGTCATATTGTACATTAATTTGTGGGAGACCGCTTACCCTTTCGATTTGAGGAGCTGTAGCCCCATCAACCGTTTGAATTACTTTTCCCACTTTATCTGCATATACTGCTAATGAATCAAGGTTTTCACCAAATATTTTCACGGCAACATCCTGTCTTATTCCTGTCATTAATTCATTGAAACGCATCTGGATAGGCTGATTTTTTTCAAAAAAGACCCCCGGGATCGTTTCCAGTTTCTCACTGATCTCATCTGCCAGTTCATCATATGACTTTTTGGTTTTCCACTCGCTCTGTGGTTTCAATACAATAATCATATCCGATGCCTCCGGAGGCATCGGGTCTGTAGGAACCTCAGCTGAACCGGTTTTTCCAACGACCATTTTTACCTCATCAAATTGCTTAATGATCCTGGAAGCCTGCATAGACGTCTCTATACTCTGGCTTAATGAACTTCCCTGCGGCAGTATACAGTGGAATGCAAAATCACCTTCCTGTAGCTGCGGGATAAACTCTCCACCCATATTTTTAAAGATGAAAGCAGCCAATACAAAAACAAGTATTGTAGCTGAAACCACGGCATATTTTACTTTAATAGCTTTCTTCAGTAAGGGTTCATAGATCCTTTGCAGACGGTTCATCATCTTATCTGAAATAGTTTCTTTATGAGATATTTTTTTAGACAGAAATAAAGCACTCATCATTGGAATATAAGTAACGGATAAAATGGTAGCCCCAATAATGGCAAAGCCAACTGTTTTAGCCATTGGCGTAAACATTTTCCCTTCTACCCCTGCTAATGTAAGAATAGGAACATACACGATAAGGATAATAATCTGTCCAAATATTGCACTATTCATCATTTTAGAGGCAGCAGTTCCCACTTCCTGATCCATCTGAGTCTGGGTAAGACTTCCATTAAACTTTTTATGATGAAGAAGATGCAGGGTAGCTTCCACAATAATTACTGCGCCATCCACAATTAACCCGAAATCAATGGCTCCAAGGCTCATCAGATTGGCGCTTACACCAAAGACGTTCATCATTCCTAACGCAAACAACAATGAAAGCGGGATTGCTGAAGCCACAATAAGTCCTGCTCTAAGATTTCCTAAAAAAACCACCAGCACGAAAATAACGATTAAAGCCCCTTCAATAAGGTTTTTCTCAACCGTACCAATTGCCCTATCTACCAAATCTGTTCTATCCAGAAAAGGTTCTATGACAACATCATCCGGGAGTGATTTTTGAATTACCGGAATTTTCGACTTAATATTTTCCACCACTTCATTACTGTTGGCACCTTTTAACATCATAACCACCCCTCCAACAGCATCTACTTTCCCATTATAGGTCAAAGCTCCGTAACGTACAGCACTTCCTAAACGAACATCTGCCACATCTTTGATAAAAATAGGCACACTGCCGGTTTCGTTTTTAACGGCTATATTTTTTATATCCTCAAGAGAAGTAACAAGACCAATTCCACGGATAAAATAGGCATTAGGCTTTTTATCGATATAGGCCCCTCCTGTATTTTGGTTGTTTTTTTCTAAGGCTGTAAATATTTCAGTAATGCTGGTTCCCATTGCTTTAAGACGGTTAGGATCAATGGCAACTTCATACTGTTTCAGTTCTCCCCCAAAACTGTTGATTTCAGCCACTCCCGGAGTTCCGTTGAGCTGCCTGCGGACAATCCAGTCCTGCATCGTTCGAAGGTCTTTAGCGTTGTATTTCTTCTCACTTCCTTTTTTAGGATGGAGAATATACTGATATACTTCTCCTAGTCCCGTACTTACCGGAGCCAGCTCAGGAGTTCCTATTCCTTTAGGGATTTCTTCTACGGCATTTTTTAATTGTTCACTAATAAGCTGTCTTGCAAAGTAAATATCGACATCTTCTTTGAAAACGACGGTAATCACAGAAAGGCCAAATCTTGAAATACTCCTCGTTTCCTGAATATCCGGAACATTGGCAATACTCTGCTCTATAGGAAAGGTTACCAACTGCTCCACTTCCTGACCTGCCAATGTAGGGCAGGCTGTAATAATCTGCACCTGATTATTGGTAATATCCGGTACAGCATCTATCGGCAATCTGGTGGCACTCCAGGTTCCCCAGATGATCAGCAGCAAGGTCATAATACCAATCACAACCTTATTTTTAATACTGAATTTTATGATTTTATCTAACACGATTTTATTGAATTTTATTGAAAAACAAATGCCTGCAGCTTATAAGCTGCAGCAAAAATATCATGAAAACCTCTGCAACGGTATTGCAAAGTTTCAGGTAATGTTTAGAAAGCATCACTTTCTAAAGATCAATAAAAATTAAATTTTGGGAGGTTGCCAGATAGGATCGTATACCTGGTAAGCAAAGTCATTCTTCTGAAACAGAATTTTCTTTGAAAAATAAGCAGGAATCTGCTCAGGAATATCTAATAAAGGATCCATCTTAAATGTGGAAACTGCAATCTGGCAACAGCTGCATGCACAGAGTGGCGAGCAGATATCCCCTTTCTCTGTAGAATGAGTTCCATGGATACTTAATGATATTTTCTTTTCTCCTGAATCAAATGATGCGGACACATCTTCACATGGCATTAATGATAACGCCATGAAATAAATTGCCAGTATCCATCTTAATAGATTCATTGTTACAAAGGTAAAGCTTTTTTCTAAACTAAGTAAATCCTTAAATTCTAAATATATGACAAAAATCAAATATTTTCTCATCATAGCCATTTTCTGAAAACTATATTTTTTCACTCAGTTGTTATTTATTATCAAAAAAAACACCATTCTTTTTAGGGGATCCACTACCATAAACACTTAACTAAACACTCTCTTTAAAACACCGATAAATAAAGGATTTGCTCCTTTTTACAATGAGTATTTACTATTTTTGCAAAAAAAATAAAGATCATTGTAAAGTGACGAAACAATTCACAACTACTTGGAATATTTCAAGCTATTTCAATTTTCCAACCACTTCTTAAATTAATTTTTATACTAATATATGAAACGAGTACTATTGATGGCCGGTATGGCATTTTCAACTTTAATCTATGCCCAAAATGCCCCTGGGTTAACGATTCATGACACAAGAAATATTAATGATTTACCATCTGCCTACAGTCATATCGTTAAGGCAGAATTTAAATCCAGAGATGTTATAGGCGTTCCGGGAAAAGGAAATTATTCAGGAATGTTAACCATTGCCCCATGGTTTGATAATTCCGGAAATAAGCGTCATCAGCTTAACTTTAATGATGGAGGAATTTTTTACAGAAATGCATTATCAGCTGATCCTCAATGGGGAAATTGGAATAAACTATTACTGGAATCCAGTGAAGGAAAAGTAAGAATTGGTTCAAATGATCCTGATACTAGTTCCGCAGCTTTACTAAGAGTTTATGACAAAAATGATGTTATGATGGAAGTTACCAACTCATACGGGACCTTTCAGATTGCTAAATCAGGTTGTAATGGCTGTTATGGAGGTACGTCTGGCGACACTGTTTTAAGAAATCTGGGGAGTTCTCATAACATTATTATAGCTCAGCCTAATGACAATAATGATGGTAAATCTTTTGTAGGATTCCAGGATGCTACACGAGGAATTTGGATTAAATTTCTTAATAATGGAATTGCCAAGTTTGATGGAAAAATTCATGCTAAAGAAGTTGAAGTAAAAGCAAATGTTTGGGCGGATTATGTTTTTAAAAAGGATTATCAATTGAAATCTTTGGATGAGGTGGAAAAGCATATTACAGAAAAAGGACATTTACCTAATATTCCTTCTGCTTCCGAAGTAATTGCAAATGGGATCAATGTGGCAGAAATGGATGCAAAACTTTTGGAGAAAATAGAAGAGTTGACGCTTTACTCTATTGAACAGAATAAGCAACTAAAATTCCAATCGGATAAAATTGAAAAATTAGAACAACAAGTTCAAAAGCTTTTATCCACTCAAAAATAACAAACATGAGAAAAAAACTATTTTCGATATTTTCTCTCTTGATTGGTTTCTTAGGTTATTCGCAAGTTGAAGTATATTTCAAATATGATGAAGCCGGAAACCAGCGGTACAGAGGAAACAATGCTGCCGGCAAGAAAGCTGATCAGCCTGTTCCTAAAGAAATAAAATTAGAACAGGTACAGAAGACAGTTGTAGTTACCCAACAAACGCCTGTGATAGATGAAAAAACATTCTTGAAAAACATCAGACTCTATCCTGTTCCTGTGAATGACTATCTGACTATTGACTGGACAGAAGAAGTAGATGGATTAATAGAATCCGTTTCACTGTACCAGCACAGTACAGTTCATTGGAAATTCCAACAACAGAATACACCTGATTTACATCGTCAGGTAAAAATCAATATGACCGGATATGATTGGGGTATTTATATACTACGTTTTACGTTGAAAGACGGAAGAGTCTTTGGTAAAAATATTACGAAAAGATAAAAATTCACGAAAATAAAGGTTGAAGCACTGAAAATTATTCTTTGCTATAAATATTATTTCAAAAACCAATCATCGTTAATCAATTATTATTTATAAAACAACTAATACAACAATGAAATTATTTTCATCATTGATGTTATCCTTGTGTTCAGTATGGATCTTTTCACAGACTATACTCTACCAGGCAGAATCCACCTCGCGGACGGTTCAGGATCCGCAGACGATAGTTCTTGCACAGGGATTTCATGCTAAATCAGATGTTTCAAATCCATTTATAGCCAAAATAGGTCCTGCTACGGAGAATCCGGGTGGAGGACCTACAGATTCACAGGCAGGAATCAATAACCCAAGCGGAACCTCTGCTCCTGCAGGTCAGAGTTTTCACGACACTAAAGGAGAAATAGAAGTAAATGGAGCAGGTCAACTTCTATTTACATTACCCGTTGCTTTACCTCCGGGAATAAAAAATGTAGCCCCACAAATAAGTCTAGCATATACTAGCGGTTCAGGAAATGGAATTGCAGGATATGGGTGGAATATTTCCGGGCTCACAGCTATTTCAAGAATTGGAAAAACTATCGATAAGGATGGCGAAGTTAGCGGGATAAAAGTAGACTATTCGGACTATTATAGCTTTAATGGACAACGATTAATTCTAAAATCGGGAGAATATGGAAAAGATGGTGCGGAATATGTTACCGAGAAATATTCTAATATAAAAATCCGTTCCTTAGGAATGGCTCGTTATGGAAATCAGCCATTGCAAAGACCAGCGACATTTGAAGTAACATTTGAAGATGGTTCTATGGCATGGTATGGGGTTCCACCGGATTCGAAAGCCCCATTTCCTTTTGATGATGCCATAACATCTTTAGAATATAGCATAACAAAGTGGCGGGATGCCACTGGTAATTATATTTCTTATAAGTATGACAGAAATATCACTTCAAGTTTTATTTCATCTATTAAGTGGGGAGGAAATGATAAAATAGGGACTCCACATTTTAATGAAATCGTATTTGACTACAGCAACAGAAATTTAAAAGAACTGCATATTGCTAATGGTTATTATATTCAGCAAACTAAAATATTAAATCAGATAACTGTTTTAACCAATAACAATCAGTTTAAAAGGTATGCTATTGAATACGCAGGTAACAATACCAATTATCAGTTCGTAAAAAAAATCACAGAGTTTAGTGCTAAAGACATAGCAGGTAAAGAGGAAGCTGCTAATGATATCGCTTTCGAATATGAATCTGACCCACTGAGCAACAATCTCATCACGCAGGATAGCCGATTTGATGATTTGTATAATACTGATATTTCAGGAGATTTTAATGGAGATGGAAGATTGGATTATATCAAAGCAAACAAAATAATGCTGTCTCGTCTTGATGGAAACCAGAATTTCTATAACATCTCGTATGCAGGAAAAATATTATCTACAGGAACAGACTTGAAAAATAATATCCTTTCCGGCAGACAACTGATGTTTACCGGAGAGGTGACGGATAATAACAATAAAATTATTATCCGGTCCTACTTATTTTCCGAAGCAATTCAGAATATGGAGATTGTTAATACTTATACTTTTGATATCTCCTCATATACATTTCAAGATGGTCCTTCTACCGTTGATATGCCCTTATATCCGGACTATCCTCCTTTTACGATGCATAGAACCTCTTCTAAAACCAAATATATTGCTTTATTAGAAGGAGACTTTCTGGGAAGAGGTGTTTCAGATTTTTATTTAAGACTTTCTGCAAGTCAATCTTACTCTTACTCTGATAATATTGAAGGATATCAAGAAAGGGAATATGGCTTAGGACAGAGAAATCTATATTTAAACCTTCAAAAGAATATTCTTAAGGAGATTTCAATTGGTCCGGAATACATTGCTGATTTTAATGGAGATGGGAAATCAGACATGCTTGTTATTGAAAATGATAATATTAATGTGTATGAAATCAATAAGACTTATGATCCTGTAAAAATATTATCAACTCCTAAAGTAACTTATAAAAGTGTCCTTTATCTTGGGGATTTTAACGGGGATGGTAAAACAGATATTATGGCCCCTGTAGCAAATGAGTCTTCGGATTGGAGAATGTATCTTTCTACCGGAAAAGATTTTAGAACCATATTCTATAATAATTTCTTTTTATATGAACCGGAAAGAAACGGTAAGCCTACAAAACTCAGAAACACACTGAGGTCTTATTTTACTCCCGACATTAACAAAGACGGGAAAAGTGATTTTATTGCTTTTCAGTCTGAAGTGTGGTTCAGAGAATGGGCTATTAATAACCGTGACTCCAGTTATGGATTCAATTATTTCAGAAATGAAGGAGTAGATGCAGACGATAAACCTATCTTTTCCAATCCATACAATATTGCATCGAAAGAAAAAACAGATGCAGGCCTTATGGAAGACGAAGATATCAACTATTCCAAGTATGGAGAACATTATATTCCTCTATTAGGTTCTTTCCGAGTTGCTCAGTTTAACACTGATTTTGCTATTATTCACAAGACCAAATTAATTACCTGGAATCTTGGAAGCAAGCTGGATGTTATTTCCAAAGTAAAATCTATTACCCAAGCCGGTATAAAAACAGATATAGAGTATGCAAAATTAACCAATGAGGAGAGCATTTATAAAACATACCAGAATACAAGTCCTGTTACTTATCCTTATGTAAACATTACAGAAAACCTCAACTATAATGTCGTTTCCCGACTTACTCAAGGAGGGCGAAAACAAGAGTTCAGATATAGAGATCTGATTGGACACCTTAATGGAAGAGGAATGATAGGGTTTAGGCAAACTGCACGATCAACTTTCTTTACAGATACATTTAGTGATACCAAAGTATGGAGCGGTGCAGAGATAGAACCTATGAACGAAGGGTTGCCTTACAAAGAATGGACAATAAAAACAACTGATGAATCAAAGGTTTTCCCTGCTGACATTTCATTAAACAACACCCAGCTGCTGTCTTTTAAACAATATAGTTATAAGATAGATAAACTTCTGAACGGAACATTGGTTACAGCAATTTCTGATACTGACAAACCAAAAGTTGTTACTTCTATCAATCCTCATATTACAATATCTAAGGATTTTTTGAAAAATATAAAAACAGTTCATACCGTTGAAGAATATGACAATTTATATTTCCCTAAAAGATCAGTAACCAACATTAATAACGGCCTTTCTATTTCAAAATCTGAATTGGAATACTATCCTCCCAATACAACTCCTGGAAATAATTTCAGCATTGGGAAGCCTAAAGTAAAAACCGAGGTCGTACAAGCTTATGGTGATACTAAGTCCGCCAAAGAGGAGTACGTTTATAATGATAATCTCCTAAAAACGTTTAAGAAGTGGAACAGGGATAATACAGGCTATCTTCTGGAAACCTATGATTATGATAATCTGGGAAATACTATAAAAAAAGTAATCAGTAACAGTACTGACTCTCAAACCCAAACTACAGGCTACCAATATGAAACTCAGGGAAGGTTTGTCGTTAAAAAAACAGATAATCTGGGGCTGGAAACAAACTTCACCTACAATGATTGGGGATTGCTTACCCAGCAAATTGATCCTCTAGGCAATATTTTGACGAACGAATATGATCATTGGGGGAAACTTATCGAATCGAAAAGCAACACTGCCGGAGCTACAACTTATGAGTATGTAAAGGATAAAGATTATAATTCAACGGTTGTTCAATATAGTCCCAATGGAAATATTTCAAAAACACAAACCAATAAATGGGGGCAGGAATATAAGATTACTTCTAAGGCATTTGGGCAAGGGAGATATACGTCTAAAGATATAGGGTATGATGCTTTAGGAAGAAAAACAGTGGAAAGTGAACCTTATTTTGAAGGTCAAAGTGCTACCCAATGGAATGTCATGAACTTCGATAATTCTGTATATCCTCCTAAAATAACTACAGTATCTGCTAATGGAAAGCAGACGAAAACCACTGTTTCAGGAAACACAACGATAGAAGAAGAAATTAACGGAAATCAACGTATTACCAGTAAAACGACTGATGCATTAGGTAATATTATTTTTTCTACAGATAAAGGAGGGACTATTCAGTTTTCGTACAATGCGACTGGAGAAGTGGTTCAGGCTAAATATACGGAAAATATTGTTACTACGAAATACGACTCCTGGGGAAGAAAATCTGAGTTCAATGATCCTTCTAATGGGCTCTACAAATATGAATATGATGGTTTTGGCCAACCTAAAAAAATCATCAGCCCTAAAGGAACCAAAGAGTATGTCTATAATAACTTAGGGCAAATCATTTTTCAAAAAGAAATCTCTACAGCAGATGGTGGCCAGACAACTGATAAATTGATCTCTTATACATATGATAATAAAGGTCAGGTTATTTCTAAAACAGGTACTTCTAAAGGAAGCCCTTACTATTCCAGTATAGCTTACGACCCACTGGGAAGAGTGCTTTCATTATCAGAAAGTAGTAATGATAAATATTTTATTCAAAAAGGAATTACCTATGATGACAAGGCAAGAGTTGTCTCTTATGAAAAGCAATTATATTCATCTGGTGTACTAACAAGGGTTACTATAGAGAATGTTTATAATGCATGGAATGGAGAGCCATATCAGATAAAAGATAAGACTTCCGGAAAGATTTTATGGCAGCTTAACGACACAAATGTAAGAGGACAGGCTACAAGTGTAAAATTGGGTGAAGTAAATATCATTAATGATTACAATGTCAACAATGGATTTCTGAAAGAAATCAAACATTCTTCTGTTACCAAATCCAACTTCCTGAATGTAAAGTATACATTTGACCCAATTAAAAATGAACTATCGGACAGGATAACTCTTGGAGACTTCAATATTTTAGAAAGCTTTAAATATGACGCTAATAATCGCTTAACCAGCTGGACAGATCCTGTAACAGGAAATACAGTTCTCAACAGAAACGTGTATGATGAAAAGGGAAGAATCCTGGAAAATGACCAGCTAGGAAAGATTAAGTTTGAAAATTCAGCTAAGGTCTACCAACCGACAGGAATGACCCTTAATGCGGCCGGAACTCAAAATTACAACAATGATCTGGTCCAGAGTATTATCTACAATGAAAACAATGATCCTGTATTCATCGACGGTATAAAAGGTGATGTAGCCTTCCAATATGGATTGTCAGCCATGAGACAAAAAGCTACCTATGGAGGAAACTTTGATCCGGCTCAGGAAGGAAAGTTTACTAAATTTTATAGTGAAGACGGAAGCTTTGAAATTGTAAAAAACAATATTACAGGACAAGAAAAACATCTCATTTATATTGGTGGAATTCCTTATGAAAGCAATATTGTATATTTAAAAAACTATACCGAGAATAATAGTTCTTATAAATTTTTACATAAAGATTATTTAGGAAGTATTCTTGCTATCAGTGATGAAGATGGAAACAAATTGGAACAAAGGCACTTTGACGCCTGGGGTAACTTTACCCACCTTCAAGTTGGAATTGGAACGGTGGAAACTGACGCCAACAAAATCAAAGGGATCATCAATACAGGTGGTTTACTACTAGAGAGGGGATACACTTCTCATGAGCATTTTGCTGAGGTGGGGATTATCCACATGAATGGAAGATTATACGATCCGTTATTAAAACGATTCTTAAATGCTGATGAAAATATTCAGGATCCCTACAACACTCAAAATTATAATAAATATGGATATGTACTGAACAATCCATTGATGTATAATGACCCTAGTGGAGAATTTATTTGGTGGATTCCTGCGGCAGTTGCTGTTGTCTCAGAACTTTTCACCATGTATTATTCGCAAACTCCTTTTGATCCGCTACGTTTTACAAGTAGTCTAATCATGTCATATGCAAGTGCTATGGTAGCTTCTCAAATCGGGGATGTTTTTAAAATGGCTTCTGTAATAAAGTCGTTAGGAAAAATGACAATGATTGTACGGGCCGGAGCACACGCTGTTGCTCAAGGTGTTTTATCTTTTGTACAAGGTGGAAACTTTTTAAGCGGTGCTTTAAGTGGTGCCTTTTCTAGTATTTCAAATGATCTGCTAGATTTTGCATTAAAAGATGTTGATGCCGGGAGCATATTAAAAAGTAATGGCTTTGCTTTATTAAACGGTGCTGTTAGTGGAGGTGTTGGTTCTGTATTAGGAGGTGGAAACTTCTGGATGGGAGCTGGACAAGGACTGATTGTTACAGCGTTTAACTATCTTGCTCATAAAACAGAGAATGGCCCGAAACCTAAAAAATCTGCTTACGAACAGATTAAAACTGTACTTGATGCATTAGGCTTAAATATGGCAACAAAAGAGGCTATTTTAGAATTTGTATCTCACGCCGACGATCTGGGAAAGGCAGGAAAACAATTCAAAAATATAGTAGGTAAAGCAGGAAAATTTTTAGGTTTTGCATCTGCTGCGACCGCAATCGCTGATTATATTCAAACTCCAACAACTGCAGGTATATTAAAAATGCTGGTCACATCTACATCTCTTGCAGTATCTGCAGTCGGTACAGGTGGAGCAGCTACCACATTCGTAGGCTGGGCATTAGCTTTTTCAGACGCTTCAGGCCTTTCCGATTTCGCATACGGTACGGTAGGAAGTGCAATTGACAAATACCTTTATGGAGGAAAGTCGTTAGGAAAAGCAATGTATAAAAGTATTGAAAATACGATTAAGCCCCTAATTAATAATCAAAAGTTTAATTTTGCACACTAAATGAAGTACTTTTTATTTATACCTTTTATGATCTACCAGTTTTTGAAAAAGCGAAATAAAACTGATAACAATGCCTATATGAATAGCATCCTGATTCTTATTTTATATACAATCCTATATACTTTTTTTCTAGTTCCTCAAAGTTTAGATTTTATATTTATTATAATCAATAAAATTTCTGCTATTCTGGGACTTTCAAAGGATAATAGATGGGCTAAATATGCCTTCTTTATTATATTAACCATACCTTTCTTTATCTTTATCAGAAAGAAAAGATTGGATAATATAAAATTTAGTGATGTAGAATATAAAATAGCTTATGTACTGACAGGTTTTATCATCTGGCTTCCCGTAACTCTTTTTATTTTTTTACTCGCTAGACTTTTAATGATTGAATATAAGATTCTTTAAATTAACAATACCAATTTTCGAATTAAAAATCTCATCTGTATAATATCAGAAAAAAGTAGAGTTTTAAAACTCCAATACCATTGTGAGAGCCATCTTACAATTAAGAGACTGCCTTATTCATAAGGTGGTCTCTTTCATTATAACTTCCACTTCTATTAGTTTTTTTTTACAAAAAAACCACCGCAAGTGCAGTGGCTTAAAAAAATCAAATCTAATTATTGGATTATAAACTATAAATTCGGGTTGTTTTCAGATTCCTTCTGTGGAATACTAAATAAGTAATACCTGCTATTCGGCACAAATCCTGTTTGATCAGGGAATGCAAAATTAGTATGACCTCTTCCATCAACCGTTTTTACCGTTCCGTTCGGTGTGGTAACCTGAACTTTAACAGGTTCTCCATTGGCATCCACGAAACGTTTCCTTACTACTGTCCCCTGTGTTCTGATGATATCTGAAAGAGAAAAACCTTCTCCAAATAATTCTTTTCTTCTTTCAATTAAAATTTCCTTCACTACATCATTCTGGGCTAAAGAGCCACTGTAAACATTAGCATTTCTTGCAGATTTCAGTTGATTTAAAACAGTGACTGCCTGGGATACATTTCCGTTTCTTGCTTCTGCTTCCGCTTCAATCAGGTACATCTCAGCAGCTCTCATATAGACGATATCAGCAATAAGTCCTGATTTAAATTTAAACTTAGCATACCTCAGCAACCCTTCTCTTCCTTTAAGGCCATCCCATGAGAAAAGCTGAGATCTGATATCATTAGCATCAAAGAGGTCTTTAAAATAAGGATCAGCCATAAAACTGTAATAATAACTTCCGGAAGAAGATACATCCAGATAATGGAATGCATAACTCGCCCCCGACTGCTCCTGGGTTTGTCCGTGTCCCCAAATCCATTCAGCATTATTGATATCGTTGAAACCATCCTTATATTTCTCCGGAGCCATCAAAGGATACCCTTCTCTTGCAACTTTTGCTGCAGCTGCAGCTTTACTCCATTCTCCTGTATTCAGATAAGTTCTTGCCAAGATCCCGTTTACTACAGAACGATTGATCTTATCTTTATTGTTTCTCGTATAATCTTTCAATAAATCATCAGCATCTGTAAGATCATTTTTCACTAAAGCATAGATCTCTTCCAGGCTTGCTCTTTTCTTCCCTACTGTAGTTATCGTTGAAGGTTCCGTATAGATTGGAGCTGTTAATGCTGTCTTATCTTTCAGGTAACTGAACTGATAAAAACTGGCAAGATTCAGATAACAGAAAGCCCGTAAAGCCTTTGCCTGGCCCTTCACCTGATTCTTTTTTTCCTGACTTCCTTCTGTTCCGTCAATCCTTGCAATCACATTATTCATATTATTAATGGCAGAATAGAGCATCGACCAGATAAATAATGGACGGCTTGCTGTATTATTGACCATTTCTGTAAATGTATAGGTAGAAGAAAAACCATATTTATTAGTCAGTACAGCAACATCACTTCCCATAGCATCACTTGCTCTTAAAACAGTTGAATACCCGATATTGGCATAAGTAGTTCCGTCATCATTGAATCTGGCCCAGGTTCCGTTGATTACTGTTTCTGCACTTTCAGCAGTTTTAAAAACTTCCACATCATTAGCCTGATCGGTAGGAGCTGTTGCCAGGTCACTTTCACAGCTGGTCAATGACCATGCTGTAAGTAAGGCAAAAGATAAATATTTTAATTTTTTCATTGTTTCAATTTTAAAAGTTAAAGAGTTGCCTGAAGACCAAAAGTGATTGTTCTCATGGCAGGATACCTGTAATAAGTAGTACCGTCCAATGCCTGTTCAGGATCCATTCCTTTATGCTTATAGAAGGTCAGAAGATTTTCTGCCTGAACATAGATTCTGAACTTTTTAAGTCCAAGTTTTTCAAAATAATCTGAAGGAAGAGTATATCCCAGACTTACATTTTTAAGTCTTGCATACGTTCCGGAATATAAGAATCTTGAAGAATTGGACGTCCAGTTATTGGTAATTGTACTCAATGCAGGTACATCCGTATTAGGATTTTCAGGCGTCCATCTGTTTAACATTTCTACACTCCACGCACGACCTCCGGCGCTTCCGTTATGCATAATTGAGGTATAATCGGTATCAAGAATTTTACCTCCGATTTTGAAAGTCAGCAATCCCGAGAAGTCGAAATTCTTATAGGTAATACTTGTACTAAGCCCTCCGGTTACTTTTGGCAATGCAGATCCCTGCAATGTTCTTGTTGCTTTTGCATATTCAGAAGTAGTTCCTTCCACTGTGTTTCCATTAGCATCTGTACCAATGGTTTTCCATAATGGTCTTCCGTTACTTGCATCTACCCCTGCCCATTCCGGAATATAGAAATCATATACAGAACCTCCTACCTGTAACAGCTTCGTTCCGGTAAGGATAGAACCTTTAGGTAATTTCGTAATCTTATTATTCAGTGTACTCAGGTTAAGGTCTAAATTCCATTGGAAATCATCCGTCTTGATTGGCGTCGTAAAAAGGGAGAATTCAAAACCTGTATTTTTTATGGTTCCGATATTGGCCGGGAAATCATTAATCCCTAAAGACGGAGCTACCGGCATATTAAATAGAAGATCCTGGCTTTTTCGCTCAAAATATTCGATATTTCCTTTCACTCTGTTATTAAGAATCGCAAACTCTAATCCTACGTTCAGATTAAGATTCGTCTCCCACTTTAAGCCGTTGGTTCTCGCTTTCTCAAGTACGGCACCAGGCTCACCAAGGTTGTTATAAAATTTATAAAGCTCCTGGTAAGCGTAATAAAGAGGTAGTTTATTAGGCTGTAATAATTTATCATTCCCCTGCCCTCCATAACTTGCACGAAGTGTCAGTTGATTAAAGAAATTCAGATTTTTTATAAATCCCTCGTTAGAAATCTTCCATGAACCTCCTACAGACCAGAATTTCCCCCAACGGTTATCCTCAAAGAATCTTGAAGAACCGTCTGCCCTTCCTGAGGCTGACAGGAAATAGGTATTGTTAAAATCATATTCCACTTTTCCAAGATAACTTAGCAGGCTGACCTTATCACTGTTTCCACTGAAACTCCCCAACAAGGCTGCAGCATCCGGCTCATAATAGTATGGAAGTGAAAACTGACTTCGGGTACCGGAGATTGTCTGATAATCATATTTATAAAATTCCTGACCTGCCAACACATTAAAATGATGCTTTCCGAATTTTTTATCAAACGTCAGAATATTACTCGTGGTATAAGATAAAGTTCTGCTGTTTGACTTTGTGACCGATCCTCCAATCTCACTACCCTGCCCAATAAGTGGGTTTGAATAATAATGTCCATTATAATTGACTAAATCTACGGAAAAACTTGTCCTGAACTTCAATTCAGGTAAGAATGTGAAGTCCATAAAACCTTTTCCAGAGAAGTTATCTTCTTTATTTTCGTTTTTATCTAAAGGTAAAGTTGCCGCTAAATTTTGATTCTGAAGAGCGTTGGTAGGCCTGTATTTTCCAAAATCGTAAATTCTGTTTCCTGCACCATCCAATATATATGACCCATCGGGGTTTCTCTCATAATAAGGATAAAACGAAGGAACAGATCTTGCTGCCTGGATAACATTGCTTGTATTGGAATCTGAAGACGTAGGAGCCTGCTGAATGCTGTTGGTATAACTTAAATTCACCCCTACATTCAGCCATTTCTTAACTTCAGAATTGAGTTTTAACCTTGTGCTGTATTTTTTAAATCCGGATTCAATGGCAATCCCTTTATCATCAAGATATCCCAATGAGAAAAAGTAATTGCTTTTTTCACTTCCTCCACTGATATCCAGATCTACCTGATTCCTGGAAGCCACTCTCTGTAAAACATCTCTCCAGTCATCATTCCATAATGGTATTGCTCCGGGTAACAATTTCCCGTCTGTACCTACAGGTTTTGAATAATTAGCTCCATAAGGATTAATACCCAGTTCAGAGATAAGATTATTGGTAGCCATCTGGGCTGCCTGCTGCCCATTTACCTGTGTGGATCTGTATCCGTTTCTCAATGCTTCCCAATACAGCTGGAAATACTGATCTGTATTTACCTGTTCGTAGTCTTTTACCGCTCTGCCGGAAAAACCCTGGCTTATATTAAAGTTGATTCTGGCTTCTCCTTTTTTACCGGACTTGGTCGTAATAATAATAATCCCATTCGCCCCTCTTGATCCATAAAGAGCACTTGCCGTAGCATCTTTCAGCACACTGACTGATTCTATATCATTAGGGCTTATAGAGTTCAGATTTCCGTCAAAAGGAATACCGTCTACCACATATAAAGGATCGCTGGACGCACTGATAGAGCCAATTCCTCTGATCCTGATTGTAGCTGTAGATCCCGGCTGTCCGGAAGAACTTGTTGTTTGTACTCCCGCCACCTGTCCTTCCAATGCTTTGGTAATATTGGTAACAGGTCTGTTGTTAATTTTATCACTGGAAATAGTTGCCACAGAACCGGTATAGCTGGTTCTTTTAGCCTTTCCGTAAGCTACCACCACCACTTCATCAAGTTCCTTCTCATTGAGTGTATCTTTTTTAGATTTGGTATCCTGCCCGTGTATGCTTCCAATTCCTAAAAAGAATACCGCTACAGGGGGAATCCAAATTTTTGAGCTAATCAAATTTTTATTAATCATAATCAATTTTGTTTATCATATATTAAAATTTTGCCCTTTGCAGATAATACAGCAAAGGGCATCGATAAATACGATAAACCTAATGCTTATTTTTCCTTTAAAGGCTGAATGTAACACCTTGCACAAGAGCAGGTTGTTAAGATTTCATTGGGTCAGTTCCCTCCATCTTTCTTTATAAGCCGATCGAAATATGACTGCAAATCTAGAAATATTTAGTCTACAAAACAAGTAGACTTATAATTTTTCATGATAATTTTTCAAAAATTAACTTAATATTTTATTAAAAAGCCGGTAAAATAAGGACTTACAAAAATTGGCACTTTAACAAACATGACAAATATCATTATAGATAATGCAAAGGAGAAAAATGAAAAAAAATAAAATTCTACTCTTTAAAGGAAAAAGTTTTAATTTTATAGAATGAAAGTTTTAATTATAAACGGGCCTAATCTCAATCTTTTAGGCACCAGAGAACCGGAAATCTATGGAACAATCTCCATGGAAACTTATTTGGAAAATTTAAAATCCGAGTTTCATTCTTATGAATTAAAATATTATCAATCCAATATTGAAGGAGAGCTTATCAACAGGCTTCAGGAAGATGATTTTGATGCTGTTGTCATCAATCCAGGTGCTTTCACACACTACTCTTATGCCATAGCAGATTGTTTAAAAAATATTCAGAAACCTAAAGTGGAAGTTCACATCAGCAACATTTATAAAAGAGAGGAATTCCGGCAAAAGTCTGTGACTGCCGCCAATACCGATGCTGTTTTGTCTGGCTTCGGAATGGAGGGATACAGATTGGCATTACTGGGATTAAAATAATTTCTCAGTTTCTCCTCAGATTTAGCAAATTCTGCAAATGATTGCGTTGTAAAATAAACAATAAAAATAGAAAAGCCTCATCAGTGATGAGGCTTTTGTGTATGTTGTAAGCAATCTTATTAGATAGTCTGTCCCTGTAATTGAGGTCCTGAAGCAATTAGTTTTTTACCGGCTTCAGTATCACAGTACTGTTCAAAGTTTTTAATATATCTTGAAGCAAGGTCTTTTGCTTTTTCTTCCCACTCGGAAACATTACCGTAAGTATCTCTAGGATCCAGAATACCTGCAGAAACATTTGGAAGTTCGGTAGGAATTTCAAGATTCATGATGGGAACCTGAGTTTTAGGAGCGTTATCAATAGAACCGTCAATAATAGCATCAATGATTGCTCTTGTATCTTTTAAAGAAATTCTTTTTCCTGTACCGTTCCAACCTGTATTTACTAAATAAGCTTTAGCACCGTGCTCTTTCATTTTGCCGATCAATGTTTTAGAGTACATTGTAGGGTGTAATGTAAGAAATGCTTCACCAAATGCAGGTGAGAAAGATGGCTGAGGTTCTGTAATTCCTCTTTCTGTTCCGGCAAGTTTTGAAGTATAACCGCAAAGGAAATGGTACTGAGCCTGATCTTCATTCAGGATAGAAACCGGAGGAAGTACTCCGAATGCATCTGCTGAAAGATAAACAATCTTTTTAGCGTGCCCTGCCTTAGATGGCAATACAATTTTGTTGATATGATAGATTGGATAAGAAACTCTTGTGTTTTCAGTGATTGATCCGTCTGTATAATCTGCCACTCCATTGTTCACAACAACGTTTTCAAGAAGTGCATCTCTCTTGATTGCTCTGAAGATATCCGGTTCTTTTTCTTTTGATAAATCGATAACCTTAGCGTAGCATCCCCCTTCATAGTTGAATACTCCGTTATTATCCCATCCGTGCTCATCGTCACCGATCAGGTATCTTTTCGGATCTGCTGATAAAGTAGTTTTACCAGTTCCTGAAAGACCAAAGAATAAAGCAACATCACCTTCTTCTCCTACATTTGCAGAACAGTGCATTGAAGCCATACCTTTTAATGGTAGGTAATAGTTCATCATTGCAAACATTCCTTTCTTCATCTCACCTCCGTACCAAGTACCACCAATGATCTGTAGTTTTTCAGTAAGGTTGAACATGATGAAGTTTTCAGAGTTTAATCCCTGAGCTTCCCAATTTGGATTCGTAGTTTTAGAACCATTGATTACAGTGAAATCAGGCTCTCCGAAGTTTTCAAGCTCAAAATGAGAAGGGCGGATGAACATATTGGTCACGAAATGTGCCTGCCATGCCACTTCAACAATAAATCTTACTTTAAGTCTTGTATCAGCATTTGTCCCACAGAAAGCATCTACAACATAGATTTTTTTTGCTTCTGCCAGCTGATCCATCACTAGTTCTTTACAAGACCCGAAAATTTCCGAAGTGGTAGGTAAGTTTACTTTACCATCCCAGAAAATTGTATCTCTTGTAACATCATCCTGAACAATATATCTGTCTTTAGGTGAACGACCTGTGAAAATTCCTGTTTTTACCGATACCGCGCCAGATTCTGTAAGCTCAGCTTTCTCAAATCCTTGATTTTCAGGAGAAACTTCAGCCTGATATAATTCTTCATAAGAAGGATTATATACTACTTCATAGTTTCCTTTAATCCCTAATTTCTCTAAATCCTGGATGATTTTAGTGTTTTTCATTTTACTTATATTTTCTATTTCTTTATTGAGTTCAACAAAAATAATATTAATTATTTGTTAAAGGTGGTTTAAATATACTGATATAAGTCAGAATCGCAAATAAAAAAAGGGGCTTGTAAATTATTGATTATAAATTAATTATATCTTGCCATTCAAAAACACTAGTAAAACCCTTCTCCCAAAAATAGTCTTTATAGCTCCCAAATTTAGCACTCATCACGAAATCTCCACCCCATGCCCCCAAACTTTTGACAAAACAAGGGCAGTCTGAGAATAATCTCTCTTTAACTGTAGGAATTTCAAGAAAATTGGAAATTTTTTGCTCATGAATCGCCATTAGCTCAGAAAAATTTTGCAATTCACTGCATAACAAAATTTTCTTTGTGATATCTGAAAATTCATCAACCAATTCCGGAGATTTCTTTTTTGACTTGTAAAAACTGATTCCTTCCCTGCTATCTTGTTTTTGATTCAGGTGAATAAAAATCAATTCATTTTTAAAAGGAGGACTGAAAGTTACCTTCTCATATTTGATTTCCGGTTTACTTTGAAAAAGAACAGCAGATTTTTCTTTTGCGACTGCAACATCATATCCACTTCCTCCCAAACTGATGGAGTTCAAATAAAAAGGATCAATTCTGGCCCATTCTGCCAGATTATTCATTAAGGTAGAACTGCTTCCAAGTCCAAAATCCGCAGGAAACTGAAGATTTGTTTTTAAATGGTAAGTACAATCGTTTTTGAATTTTATGTCGGAAAGCTGCTGTACATTCTTTAATGTTTTTAGAATAAATTCAGTACTTGCAGGAATATTGGCTTCAAGAATCTGCCAATTCTTATAATCTATAACAGCCTTTAGCCATAATTTGTTCTGATGAAATGCTTCCCAAAGAATCAGGGATTTGTTGTCATTTCTTTCTTCAAAAAAAAACTCTTGTCCAAGCTTGGTAGGTACCGCCAGGACAAGAGCTCCGTCTATCGCGAAATATTCTGAAGTAAGCATAAGCTTGCCCGGTGAAAATATCGCGTTCATATTTTTTTATTTTAGATTGCAGAAACAGCGTCTACAGATCCGTCAATTTTTTTGATCAGCCCCTGAAGGGTTTTTCCAGGTCCAACTTCTACAAAATTAGAAGCTCCATCTTTGATCATATTCTGAACAGACTGTGTCCATTTTACAGGACCGGTAAGTTGATCAATAAGGTTTTGTTTAATCTCATCAGGATTTGTTACCGCTGTAGTAGTGATATTCTGATATACCGGAATAGTAGCTTTTCTGAATTTTGTTTTCTCAATGGCTGCAGCTAGCCTTTCTTGTGCAGGCTGCATTAATGGCGAATGGAAAGCTCCGTTTACAGCCAGTAGTAATGCTCTTTTTGCTCCTGCTTCTTTCAATTTAGCACAAGCTTCTTCTACTGCAGGTGTTTCTCCCGAAATTACAAGCTGCCCCGGGCAGTTATAATTGGCAGGAACTACAATCCCATTGATCTGAGCACAGATTTCTTCTACTTTGGCATCTTCCAGTCCTAGAATAGCTGCCATTGAACTTGGATTTGCATCACAAGCCTCCTGCATAGCTTTAGCTCTTTCGGATACTAATTTCAAACCATCATCAAAAGATAAAACTCCGTTAGCTACCAATGCTGAGAACTCTCCTAACGAGTGTCCTGCTACCATTTCAGCTCCAAGACCGTTTACTGCTTTTAATGCTGCTACTGAATGTATAAAAATTGAAGGCTGGGTAACCTCTGTTTTCTTAAGATCCTCATCTGCTCCGTTAAACATAATGGAAAGAATATCGAAACCTAAAATTTCATTGGCAGATTCCATCAGATCTTTGATATCTTTTCTAGAATCATACAATTCTTTTCCCATTCCTACGAACTGAGAACCCTGCCCAGGAAATACAAGTGCTTTCATGTACTGAATTAAATATTATGCAAATATAACTATATTGTTAACAATATACTGTTAAAGAGATATAAATCATTTAGGGAACCAGCCTGATTACTCTGTATCCGGTGTTTACGTAAGCACCGTTAGCTTTAGATTTTACAAACTCAAATTTTGTTGCAAGCTGAGTCTGAACTTTATTCATCTGCTTAAAGATTTCTCCCTTTTTATTCTCTCTTGTCAGCATATCATTCACCACATCAAAACCTACAATTGCATATTTTGGAGGTGTTTTACAGTATTTTGTTTTATAGGCTGCCAGAATTTCTTTTTCAAATCCTCCGTCAGTATTGATCTTTCTATCCATCAGGTATACAAGGTTTGCCTGGCTCAGTTCATCTACTTTCTTTTCAAAAACCGGAGAATAGAATAAGCTGAAAGCTTTCACTCCCTGTGCTTCTTTAGAAAGAGCAATCATTCTGTTGGCAAAAGCCTCACCCATACTATCATTATCATTAGCTAAAACAGCAATAACCGGGGCAGACTGCCCTGTCATCATATTCTGATCCAGCTGAATTTCTGCCGGAGAATTAACGATAACAATATTTGGATTTTTAACAGATTTTTCAAGACCTGCTTTAATATAGTTTGCATTTTCTTTCTTAGGATCTGCAACCACATATATTTTCTGATCTGAATATACTGCTTTTACTTCTTCAACAATTTTATCGGCATACGTCTGATTGTTTGTTTCAACAATAATCAGGTTGCTGTAATTGTATAATTCCGGAGAATTAGCGAATGGTGCTACAATTGGAATTTTTTGATTTCTGGTGAAATCCAAAACGTCAATTACATTAGACTTAAAGAATGGGCCGATAATCAAATCGGTATTGTCCGGGTTAATCTGTGTCAGAGAATTTTTAAATGAAGCCTCGTTTCCGGAGTCCACTATTTTTATATCCAGTTTCTGACCTCCTCTTGCGTTTCTTTCAATAGCAAGTTTAGCTCCGGTTAAAAAGTCTAATGCCATTCCCCGGTATTGAGTTTCGTTCGTGCTGTAACCAAACGGAAGCATCAACACTACGCTCAAAGCATCTCCGTTTTTCTTCACATAAGCAGGATCCTGCTTTTTGATCTTTAAAACCATTCCTGATTTCAGTCCATGTGAAAGATCCGGGTTCAGAGCGATCAAATCATCAATACTCACTCCAAATCTGTTAACAATAGAGAATACAGTATCTCCCTGCTGAACAGTATAGGTTACATAGTCATCTCCTACAACCACATTGGATGATGAAGATTTTTCGTTTCCTGAATCTATTTTTGTCTTTGGATTGACAGGTTCAGCAACGGTATCTGATGTATTTGATTTCTTTATTTTGATGGAGTCTCCGGGCTTTAGTCCCTTTTCTTCCAATCCGGGATTTAAAGCAAAAAGGTCCTGCTGCGTGATTCCAAACTGTTTGGTAATTCTGTAGTAATTATCTTTAGCTTGAATTACATAGGTCTCTCCTTCTACAGCTACAGCTGGAGGAGTTGCAGTACCTTCTTTTTCTACTGGAGTTTCTACCGGTTTTTCAGTAGCAATAACCTGCTGGCTATCTCCATATTTTTTAATGCTTGTAAGAGGCAATGTGATCTCATCTCCGATTTTCATATGAGAATCCAATTCAGGATTCAGTTTTCTTAAATCAGTTTCCGAGATTCTGTATTGTTTGGTAATTCCATAGATCGTTTGCTTTGGCTGTAAAACAATTTTTCCAAGCGAAGCATCCGTATTGGTTTTTACTTTTTCAGCTACGGCAGTTTTGGTAACAACAGGAGCTGTTACTTTATCTGATTTTATTGTTAAAATATCTCCAATAGCCAATTTGCCGTCTTTAAACTTTGGGTTTAGCTTCAGCAATTCATCTACAGTTATTCCATACTTTTTTGCGATGTTGTAAGGGTTATCACCTTGTACAACCGTATGAGATTTTTGAGCTGAAACGCCCAAAATCATACATAAACTAGATAGAATAAAAAACCTCTTTATCATATTCGATAATTATAATTTACAAAAATACTCCTTTAAAATTAAATGGCAACAATTATTAATTTGGATTCTTGAACCACCATTTCTTCCAAACAATTTTCAAGCCATGAATATCCTTCATCTGAAAAGAATGTACTAAAGTTATATACCCGTTCCTGCCAGGTTTTGGAAGGATGTACACTGAGGAACAGATTTTCAAGTCTTTCCAGCAATTCGCCCTGTTTTATTTTCTCGGCATGAAGCAAACGTTTTTTCATTCTTTTAAATGATTTCAATTGTCTTACTTCTTCAGCATTCACAAGGTTACCAAAAGATTTTTCCGTGGTAGATGCTGTTGCTTTCAGCTCCGAAAAACTACGAATTAAAAGCTCTTCCTTTTCTTCCAGTAATTTTAAAATGGTATTATCATTTAAAATTTTACGGTTGGTAATGATGGTAAAATTCTGAAAAAAGTCTTCTATGCTAAGATCCAATTTTTCAATTTTCCCCAGTGTTTTTTCTTTCAGAAAAAGCATTGAATTTCTTGGAATCAAAATAGGAAAAGGAATATTAATTGCAGAAAAATAGTCTTTAAGTTCCAGCCAATACATGATTTCAGCATTTCCTCCAATATAGGCAAGGTTTGGCAATACTTTTTCCTGGTATACAGGACGCATCAAAGCATTCGGACTGAATCTGTCAGGATGATTTTCAAGTTCAGCTAATATTTCTTCCTGTGTAAACTGAATATCTGTATCTACAATAGTATATTTTTGCCCGTTATATTCAATTCTATCCCTTGTTTCAGTAAGATAGAAAAGATTGATATCTCTAGGATTCACCTGTACTTTTCCATATTTTTCCGTGAGGAGATCTACTTTATTTTTTGAAGCTTTTTGTAAACTACAGTGGAGAAGCTCATCTTTAAAAACATCTTTGATCTGATTCTTTAACTCTTTAGAATCTCCATCCAAAATCATAAGACCAAAGTCCGAAAAAAGACGGTGAACCAATGTTTTAATAGCTTGTGTCAGGGTATTTCCTTGCTTATAGGATTCTTTTAGCATTAAGATCAGCTCGGTCCCGAAAACAGAATCTTTAAATTCTTTTTCAAATTCCGTGATAAAAAAGGTATCCGTGATCTGTATTCTTCCTACAGGCCCACCTGATTTCTCATGGGTTTCGTAGTAGTTGTTTTCAGTTTTAAAGTGATTGATCTCAGCAAAATCATGGTCTTCCGAAGCCATCCAATATACCGGTACAAAGTTAAAATCAGGAAAATTTTCTTTCAGATAAGTACAGGTTTTAATGGTCTGTAGAATTTTATAGACAAAGAAAACAGGTCCCGAAAATAGGTTCAGCTGATGACCGGTTGTAATGGTAAAGGTATTGGGGAGTTTCAGATTTTCAAGATTTTCTTTTTGCTTCAAAGAAAGATCGAGATCTGAAAGCTGTTTTTCAAATACGTCATATAGTATTTCTCTCTGTCCGGATAAGAATGATTCTTTCTTCAGTTCAATCTGATTTCTGAAATGATCTAAAGAAAATGTATTATTTTCAAAACCCTCAATTTTCTGATTCAAAAAATCTTTTACCAATTGGGGAATGCTTTCTATATCGTTAAATGATATTTTATTAATTGTTTTCAACTTGTTTTGTTTTTAGTTGAACAAATACCACACAATTCCGATATTTAACCTGAAGTCATATACAGGGTAATGTGGAAATGCATATGCTTTGTTATTGGAAATAACAGTTCCTATCTGCTGTCCTTCAATAAAGAAGAACATTTTTTTAACTTTCATATTCACATAAAGGTCTGCAATAGGCTGCCCACCAATGGAAAATGAATTTGCATTGGGCAGAATATATTCATTAAGGATTGGAAAATACTCTCTGGATGCAAATTTAGAGAAGTAATACACTTTAACTCCTGCCTGAATTTCTGCAGCTTTTTTAAATGCCTGTGTCTGAAAGAAGAAATTAGCTCTTCCGATAAAACCCGGCATAGGAAGCAATTCTTTATTCGTTAATGCATTTTGGAAATGCAGTCTTGTATTTAGATGAAATTTACCATAGCTGAAGGTTGCATCTCCTCCGATCTGAGAAATGTTCAATGAGCTTTCACTCTGTTTCGGATTAGCGTTGCTGTCAAAATAAGTATAGTTATCAATTCTGAAATAGTTAGCGAAAATTTCTGTCTTGAACCACTTCAGATTGATGCTTCCTCCAATTTCCATTACCGACTGATTCTTGGCATTCTCAAGGTAATAATTATACTTGCCGTAAACAGAAGTATTTAATAAATAATTAAATGAGGGATAAGCGCTTTGGAAGTTTACTTTTGCATTGACAAAATAATCTTTTATAGGTTCAAATTTTAGATTATTTGTCGTTTTAAGATAGCTTTTAAACTGGCTTCCGTTTGAAAATTCTAAAAATGAATTCAGCTGTATCTTATCCAACAGTTTTACCTGTAAATTGCCGACAGCTCCAATCCTGTTTTCTTTAAGCTCATTTGGAAAAGGTACCCCATTGGCAATAACAGCGTCATTAATTCCAAACTTCAGAACCTGATAACGAACTCCGGCATCCAGTTTGAATTTTTCGTTATTGAAAACCAGACTTACCGTATTGCTGAAATTCTCCGAATATTTTTTGGTTGCCAAAGGAAATCCATTAACTAAATCTGTTGGTTCAGCATACCAATACTGCTCCAGAGCTCCCTGGTTATAATAATATTTGTTTCCCTGGTGGGAAATGGTATGTCTTATGCTGAAAGGAAATTTTTCCGCATTGAATGGAGTGAACTGATGACTCAGATAGTACCTTCTATAAGCAAACTGCGAGCTGCTGGAAGCCAGATTAACCTGCATATTTTGCCTGTTATTAGAATTACTGTCTCCATTTTGAAACAGATTATCTTCCACAAGCCCTCCACTTTCCTGGTTATTTACATTCTGATGAAGGTAATGGGCAAATAGCTCATAGTTTCCACTTTTTGAGGTATAATGTCCTGAAAATATAGTATTGTTATTTGCCGCTAAGGAATTCCTGTAAAACCCCTGAGAGCGCAGTCCCATATATTCAATAGCAAAATTGAATCTTTTCCCTATATTCTGGGTATAGGTTGAATTTAATGCGGCACCGTTTTTCATTGCCGTATGGTAGATGAATGAGGCGGTGGGCGTTTTTACATCATAATATTTCACATCATCAGCTCCCAGAATCATATAAGATTTATTGGAAGGGAGCAAAGATAAATTCTGCTCGGGATTCACTTCAAATACAAGCGGATTAAAACCTGCTCCGATGTTAGCCGGCTGAGCTCTTCCAAAATTATCACGGTTGTTATACTGTGAAAAAATATGGGTCTTATCAAAAGTCATTACCGTATCAAAAACTTTTTTTTCTGAAAACTGGGTTTGATACTGATAATCGTTGATGGTAGGTTTAAAAATTTTTAAGGAGTCTTTTTTCCCGGAGTCTATGACCAGGGTATCTTCTTCTTTTTGAGTTGATTTGTTAGGATCTGTTTTATCCACAACCTGCGCTTTGCTCACAAAACCAAAGAAGATGAGTATGAAAAGGATGTACTTCATTATTCATTATTGTACAGCAAAAATAAGAAATAATAAGAAATAAAAGAGGCTATCTCAAAAATGAGATAGCCTCTGCTATAGAATTGTACGATAATTAATAACCGTCGTTTTGCTTAATATTAGGATTAGCCTGGATCGCTGTAATAGGGATCGGCCATTGCCATTTTGTACTTCCGGCAGCAAGAGTCTGCTTAACAGCCGGTGCTCCTGTACCATCAAAAATATCTCCTTTACCTGATCTCTGAACAGAAAGACCTAATCTTTTCAGGGTATACCATCTGTCATTTTCAAAGGCAAGTTCTAATCTTCTTTCTTTCAGGATAGCATCTAAAAGAGCCTGTCCGGCTTCTGTTCCCGGAGTAAATGAAGAATATCTCTCTTGTCTTAATTTATTCAATAAAGTAAGGGCCTGAGAGGGGTTTCCTGTTCTGTAATGAGCTTCTGCAACATTTAGTAATACTTCAGCTGATCTCAAGTATTTAATGGGTACAACATTAGCAGGACCGCCGTTACCAGCATACTTTGTAACGTGGTTATATTTTTCACCACTGTATATACTTGTTGTAAAGTAAGCAGATTTTCTAATATCATTAGCTGTATATGCCGTATACAAATCATAGTCTACCACAAATTCTGATCTAAGGTTAGGAACTGCCTGGTTGTATGCTGAACCTACAGTATTAGATTCTGCCGGTGCATTAGATACCTGGAATAGAACACCATCAGTGATTCTGGATAGCCCTTCATTTTCTTTCCAAATTCTGGTAAAGTTATCGATTGTGGTAATACTTGGTGAAAGCCCTAAAGCTAATTCTCCGTATTTGATTGTATTAGTATAATCTCCTTTATAAAGGTTTACTCTTGATAATAATCCATAAATAGCAGCCTTGCTCATTCTTCCTTTATCAGCATCATTCTGTGTAATATTATCAGCAGCAAATAATAAATCTGCAATGATTTTATCATACACCTGTTCAACCGTTAGGTTTCTGGAGGCAGTATTACTTAATGGAGAATATTTTTCTGAATAATAAATTCCAATAGAATTTTTAGCTCCTGCAGACTGTGTTGGAATTTGAGAATATGCTCTTACGATATCAAAATGAACGATTGCTCTCAATGCTCTCGCTTCTGCTTCTACATTTGTTTTTTGCGCACCTGATAATACCCCGTTATTGATATGTGACAAAACAAAATTTGCTCTGCTGATGGCAAGATAAGCCGCACTATACAATCCTGTTGTCTGTGAATTATCTGAAGAAAACTCAAAGTTTGATGCTGCAAAATTTGAATTTCTTCCTGAAGCTGTACGAATTAAATTATCCGTAGTAAGGTCTCCCATAATAAGCTGACTACCCGTATCTCCATTATAATACCCCGCTCCTTTTAGTGCCGTATAGGCACCGTCCATAGCCTGCCTGAACGATTCAGGTCTTAACATCGCCTGGTCTACAGTTTCATTAATAGATGAAACCTGGTCTAAATTTCTATCACAAGACGTCAACGTAACAAAGGCAGTTAACGCAGCTAAACTTATTTTTATTATATTCTTTTTCATAAAGCTATTCAATATTAAAATTCTAATTGCAATCCTACCAGGATTGTTCTTACAGCAGGATAAGTATAAAGGTTGTATGATCCAGGAACAAATAATGCGGTAGACTCACCAGAACCTACAGAAACCTCAGGCTCTCCGTGGAACTTAGTTACAGTAAATAAGTTCTGTCCCTGTACATATGCTCTAAGTTTATTGATAGGTGATCCTTCTCCAAGGAATTCTTTATCAAATGTATATCCTAATGTAAGGGATCTTAGTCTCAAGTAATCTGATTTTTCAATCCATTGGTCTGAATCACGCATACCGTTTGAATCCACCTTCTGAAATACATTCGTATCCCCTGGTTTTTGCCAAATATTAGCAGCAGATTGCGCCATATTTCTCCCTGCAACAGCAAGAGTAGGATCAACAGCAGCTGCATACATATTGTTATAAGTATATCCTCCCAGTTTAAATGCAAAATCTGCACTGAAATCAAGCCCTTTGTACTGAAGTGTAGTTCCGAATCCACCAAAACTTTTTGGGAAAGGAGATTTATCCGTAAGAGGAACAGCATTTGAGGCACTGTATTCGTTAGTTACATTTCCTGCTTTATCGTAATATAATGCATCTCCGTTATTAGGGTCTACTCCTGCAAACCTTACATTATAGAATACATATGGGCTTTCACCTACTTTAAGATAAGTATCTCCTAAGTTTCTTTCAGTCTGACCGTCTGCTAGCTTATCAAGAGTTGATTTCTGAAAAGAAATATTAGCATGTAAATTCCACTGAAAATCTTTCTTTTTAAGTACATCTACGCTCAGCTCAACTTCAAGACCTTTCTGAGACATATCTCCTGCATTGATGTACTGGTAATATCCTCCTTCCAGTTTATCCAATGGTACAAGCTGTACAAAATCTTTTCTTTTATTTTGATACACTTCAACTGATCCACGGATTCTTCTATTCATCATAGTGAAATCAACTCCTAAGTTGGTAATCGCATTAGATTCCCATTTAAGATTCTCATTACCGATGATAAAGCTTCCTTGTGAGCTTGTTCCAGGATACAAAGTGGCATTAGAACCATATAATCCGTAGCTGACATTTGTTACATTATAATAATCCGGCAATGTTCCATCATTACCTGTTGTACCGTATGATCCTCTAAGTTTTAAATCATTAATAAAGCCACCCTTCATAAATTCTTCTTTCGCAATATTCCATGCAGCACTTGCTGACCAGAAGATACCACTTTGATTATTTACACCAAATCTTGAAGAAGCATCTCTTCTCAATGATCCTGTTACTAAATATCTACCTTCATAATCATAATTCAACATTCCCGCTAAACTGAAAAGGGTATTTCTCGTCTTAATTCCGGTAAATGTATTTCTTTCTGAAGGTGTAGTAATAGAAGGAACGTTTAGCACAGGAGACTTCAATCCATAAGCACCTCCATTGGTTGTTTCGTTGAAATTATCATTATATTCGATAAATCCTAAGAAATCAAAGTTGTGGCTTCCGTATGATTTTTTGTAGTTGATTGAGTTATTCCAAGTATAGTTAAATCCATAGAATGTATTTTTATTCAATGCCCCTGTAGGAACTTTGTTTGTCGTTAAATCCAGGTTTGATCCTTTTTTCAACCACTGAGTTCCCATAAACCAGTCAAAAAGTCCGTTGAAATTAGTTTTAAATTTCAGACCATCGATGATTTTATACTCAGCAAATAAAGTTACCGGAATTCTCAGTCTCTGATCATCTAATCTATAATTACGGATCTGTTCAACAACATTTGACCCGGCTCTCATGGTTTGATTATAACTTCCATCCTGGTTATAAATTGGCTCATATGGAGCATATTTGTACATTGCTCCGAATGGGTTCTGCGTATTATTTCTATCTCTGAAGTTCTGTGTAACCTGATACTGAACTCCAAGGTTGATTCCTACGTTCAGTTTTTCACTCAGTCTATTTGTAAAACCGAAGTTACCTGTATATCTCTTAAGCCCGTCAATATCTCTGATAATTCCATTGTCAGAATCATATCCTAATGAATAATAAAAAGTACTTTCTTTAGATCCCCCTTGTGCACTGAACAAATAAGACTGAATTGCAGAAGGCTTTAACAGATCTTTTTGCCAATTGTGATCATATGCAGCAAGTCTATCCATCTCTTGCTGAGATCTTGGCTTAAACCCTAGATATCCCAATTGATTTTGGAAACCCATTAACTCCCGTGAGTTCATCATGGTATAGTTATTGTCCTTTAATCTTTCAGCGAAACCAAATTTAGTTTCAAATGAATAATGAGTTTTTCCAGCCTTTCCGGATTTAGTAGTTACTACAACTACCCCATTAGCACCTCTTGCCCCATACTGGGCAGTAGCAGCAGCATCTTTAAGAATCGAAATAGATTCTACGTCTGCAGGGTTGATCGCACTAAACTGTCTTGCAGTCATGTACATTCCGTTCACCACATAAGTAGGCTCTGAAGAACCACCAACACCACCAATACCTCTTACCTGAATGGTAGCAGCCGCACCTGGCTGTCCTGTAGTACTTTGTACAAATACCCCTGAAGCTCTACCCTGTAACGAGTTACCGATAGAGGTAGTAGGACTGTTTCTTCTGATCTCATCACCACCTACTACAGCCTGAGCCTGAGTAATTTCATCCGCTTTCTTTTTCTGATACCCTGTAACGATTACTTCTTCAATTTTCGTTTCATTCGAAGCAGAGTCTTTTGTTGTCTTTTGCGCAAAAGCTGTTTGCCCTAAAAAAAATAAAGCCCCAACACTTAATACTCTTAGTTTCACATTCATATTAACAAATTTTATTAATAAATTTTAAGGCGACAAATATGTTAATAAATATTAACATCCACAAGCTTTTTACCTACAGCAGGCATTTTCAACACATTAACTCTAATTTTTTAGCGAAAAAAAATTTTAACAATAAATGAATTAAATAAATTATTTTTACGAAAAATATAATTATAATGAAAAATATTAACCAAAAAGAAGTTTTTAACGTTTGTAAAACCAATTTAAATATCGCCTGTTAATTAATAAAATTCTAAAAAGTTATCAAAAAGCATGAAAGATTCATTTAGATAGAGAAAAAAGAGAGAAAAGAAGCGATTAAAATACGATATAAAATAAAATTCTTCCCAGTGAAAATATGCTTTCCGAAGGAATAATTCGTATAAAAAAATAGACCTAAAATTCAAAAGCATAAGTATTGAACAATCCCAGAAAGAAAAAAGGATATATCTATTGTACTATATGATGTCTGTTTTTTTCTAATTATTACTCAAGCTGAATAAGATCAAAACGACATGACATGAAAAACAAAAACCAGAGCAAAAATATTTTGCTCTGGTTTAATTATTAATTCTTATCCTTTTAGCGGTATTAACAGCTCAGGATTGATAATTTAGATATTAATATCCAGGATTTTGTTGAAGTGATGGTGTAATATTAATAGCCGTTTGTGGAATTGGCCATTGCCATCTCGTATCAGTAGGCTGGATAGTCTGTACAAGTGATGCAGAACCCGTTCCGTCAATATTAGGACCTTCACCAGTTCTCTGCATTGTACGCCCCTGTCTTTTAAATGTATAGAATCTATCATTTTCGAAAGCCAATTCAAGTCTCCTCTGAAGCATGATTTCATTCCAAAGAGCCGTACCTGTAAGAGTAACAGTAGTATAGTCTGTGTATCTCTGAGCCTTCAAAGTACCAAGAAGAGTATTGGCAAGTGCTTCATTTCCTAATTTATAGGCAGCTTCCGCAACATTTAAATACACCTCTGCAGTTCTCAGGTATTTAACCTCAACAACATTCAATGGAGTTCCCGTACCTGCACTATTACCCCACTTAATCACGTGATTTCTTTGAGTAGTCTGAAATGGAGCTCTCACCATATAAGCAGATTTCCTAACGTCCGTTGTAGTATATAAATCATAAAGAGATTTAGGTACAACATATTCAGATTTTATCTGACCTACACTTCCATCTGCTTGCGGATTATACCCTTGCTGATAAGCAACCCCTACTGTTACATTTTCCTGAGGTGAATTAAGAATCTTAAACAGTACACCTTCAGATTCGTTTGATTTCCAGATATTAGCAAACTTAGCAATAGGACCAACACTAGAAGACAGTGCAATAGATGCATTTCCTGCAGTAACTGCATTATTATAATCTCCTTTGTAAAGGTAAATTCTAGAAAGCAACCCATTAATAGAGGCTTTATTGAATCTAGATTTATTACCCGGCTCATCTGTAATATTAGCTAATGCAAAATTTAAATCTGCAATAATATTATCATATACCTGCGCTACACTAAGATCTCTTGGAGTACCCGGATCCTTCGGATTGAAAGTCTTTACATATGAAATACCTAATGATGCATTTGCATCCGAAGATTGAGTTGGTATTTTACAATAAGCTCTTACCAAATCAAAGTGCACTGCTGCCCTGATTGCTCTGGCATGAGCCTCTATATTATTCTTAAAAGTTCCCGCAGGAAGATTATCAAGATAAGACAATGGCATATTAGCTCTTGCAATAACAGCATATCCCTGTGTAAACAATCCGGTTACTGATGCATTATTAGCAGAAAAGCTCCAGTTGTATGCCGTGAAATTAGATTGTCTTCCCTGAGGGTTTACAATAAGGTTATCCGTAGTTAAATCCGGGATAATAATCTGGTTTCCTGTATCATTATTAAAATAACCTAAACCACTCCCCGGTAACGCAGAACCACTTGGATTATTGGCCGTTGAAACTCCTTTTATCGCAGAATAAGCCCCATCAATTGCCTGTGTAAAATTCTTAGGGTCTTTCATTGCCTGATCCAGAGGAGCCTGGCTGAAAGAACTTTGATCTAACTCTCTTTCGCAAGATGTGAACACACCTAATGTCAAGATACTTAATGCAGCTATTTTTATTATATTGTTTTTCATAATTAAGATCGATTAAAATTGTAACTCAATACCAAAAGATACTGTTTTCTGTGAAGGATAAGTGTAATTAGTATAAGAACCAGGAACTGCAGTGTTACCTTCTGAGTTACCTACTGCAACTTCAGGATCTCCTTCATAATTTGTCCATATGAATAAGTTCTGACCTTGCAGATACACACGAATAGAGTTTAATGGAATATTCTCTCCTAAAAACTTCTTATCAAAAGTATATCCAATATTTAAACTTCTGAATCTGATATAATCTGTCTTTTGTAAGAAATCATCTGTAGTCCAGATCCCATCTGGGTTTGGCACAGGAAGAACATTAGTATCTCCCGGATTTCTCCAGAAATTATTAGCTGCAACGGACTTATTTGAGCTAAACTGAGAAGGGTCAAGTCTGTTCTGTGCTTCATAATTCACAGAATATCCTCCAAATTTATATGAGAAATCAGCCGTTAAATCAAAATTCTTATAAGTAAAAGTCGCTCCAAAACCTCCAAAATATTTAGGATAAGGAGACTTATCTTTGATATCCTGAATATCTGATGTAGAATATACATTAGTAACTCTTCCTCCAGGAGTATCCATGAAAGTCTCACCAGGATTTGCTACCGTACGGTTTGTGTAATATAACGCCTCCCCAGTTTGAGGATTAATTCCTGCGGATCTTACCATTCTGTAATAGAAAGGAGTTTCTCCAACTTCAAGTTTATTGTTATTTCCAATATTTCTGGAAGTTTCACCATCTCTAAGTGCTAAGATTTTATTTTTAATATTGGAGAAGTTTCCTCTCAACTGAATTCCCCAATCTGCTTTCTTAACAATGTCTGCTGAAAGATCAAATTCAAAACCTTTATTCTCCATATCTCCCGCATTTTCATATACTGTATAACTTCCTGAATTCACTCCATAAGGAATAGCCTGCAAGAAATCTTTTCTTTTGTTAATGAAATATTCTACGGAACCTCTGAATCTGTTACTCCAATTGAAATCTAGTCCAACATTGGTAATATCAACTTTTTCCCACTCTATCTTTTTGTTTCCATAGGTCATGTTAGCATATGTTGTTGCATTGGTACCATACAATCCAAATGCGCCATATGGCTGGTTTACATAATCAGGAAGCGGAGCATCATTTCCGGCAATACCATAAGATCCTCTAAGTTTTAATGCTTTTAATTCAGGAACATTAATGAATGATTCTTTTGCAATATTCCATGCACCACTCACACTCCAGAAAGTACCAAACTGCTGATCCAAACCAAATCTTGAAGATCCGTCTCGTCTTATCGATGCACTCACAATATATCGTTGATCATAGCTATAATCCGCTAATAAGGCAAGTGAAGTCCTTCTGGTTTGTGTTCTTCCGCTGGTAGTCGCAAAAGGAGTTACCATATTCGACAGAATATCGAAACCTGGACTCTTATAATTACGTCCAATTGCTGACATTGTATTAGAGTCTTCTGAACTATATTCATAGAAAGCAGTAGCTGTCACTTTATGATCGCCAAATTTTTTATCAAAATCTAATCTCTGGTTAGCTGTAAGATAGAATAAATCATTATTTACCTGCTGAACCTGCCCGTTATACCCCAGCTTACCATCCAGGAAAGACCCCGGCTCAACTATAGCCTTAATTTTAGTTTGTCCGTATGTTGTAAATAATGAAGATCTAAACTTCAACCAGTCTACGAATTTATATTCTCCAAAAATATTTCCAGTGATACGTAGATTACTATTTTTGGTTGTATTTCTTTGAAGTGCTTCAAGGACAGGGAAATCCAACATAGTAGGATTATAAGAACCATTATCCAAGAAAATAGGCTCATAAGGGTTCGCCTGATACATAAAATAGAATGGGTTCTGTGCATTACTAAGATCTCTTTGATCTTGAGTCTTCTGATACTGTAAACCTAAGTTAACACCGATTTTAATTTTATCATTCAATTGATTTTCAAAATTAAATCTGGCAGAATATCTTTTCAATGCGTCTATATAGCGTATAATCCCCGAATTAGCATCATATCCTAAAGAGTAGTAGAACAAACTTTTGTCAGTACCACCATTCGCTGAAAAGAAATATGATTCTTCTCTTGAGTTTCTTAGAATGTCTTTTTGCCAATTATGATCCTGACCAGTCATTTGTGCTACTTCAGCGCCCGACCAAGGAGTATTACCCACTAAAGGAGCAATTTCATTTTCAAACGCAAGTTTTTGCGCAGAATTCATCATTGTAAAATTCAGCTCTTTATCTGAAACTTTCCACGAAGTACCATATCTTGATTCAAAACTATAATTTGTTTTTCCTCTAGATCCTTTTTTAGTAGTAACCACAATTACCCCTGCAGCTGCTCTTGAACCATACTGAGCAGTTGCCGCAGCATCTTTAAGGATAACCTGTGATTCAACATCACTTGGGTTCAATGCATTTAACTGAGCAAAAGTAGAATATTGCCCATCGATCACAACCAGAGCTCCTGTATTAGAAAAGTTCGAAAACCCTCTAATGGTAATTGCCCCAGAACTTCCTGGCTGACCGCTATTGGTTTGCACAAGTACTCCAGGTGCCTTACCCTGTAGCATGTTTGTTAAAGAAAGAGTATTGGATTGCTGCTTCAATTCTTCAGCACCAATAACTGATTGCGCTTGCGTTATCTCGTCTGTTTTCTTAAGACGATAACCAGTTACTACTACTTCATCAATTTTAGTTTCTTGAGCAGCAGTATCTTTCTTTTTTGTTTGTGCAAAAGCCGTTTGTCCCAAGAAGAACAAAGCCCCTACACTCAATACACATAGTTTAACATTCATATTAACAAATTTTAATATATTTTAGCAACAAATATGTTAATAAATATTAACACTAGCAAATTTTTCACTTTGACTAAATAGTATAATTTTAACAATTCGCTTAGTATTTAGCTTAAATTATAAATATTTAACAATTTTTAAGGTAAAAAAACACCATAAAACTAAAATATACTAAAAATAACACACTCTAAATAATCAATCCGTAGTTTATTTTTTTTTATTTATAATGATTCTAAATTATTTTATTGCCAAAACCCGCTTTCCCTAAGGTTAAAATGGCTATAAAAATGCCAAAACCACCTATTCACACCACATTTCCAACACATTACAGAAAACCACAATCATTAGTGGAAAACCAAAATAAGGGATATACTTAAAAAATAAATTGAATCAATAGAAAATAATACATCCTTTATAATTCACCATATAGTTAAGTATATAAGCGAATTACTCTATCCAGCAAGGAAAAAATTGACCTTAACCGTTGTTTTTAATCAAACTAAAAAATATAAATCTATAATCAATTAATGGTTAATAAAATCAACATCGGATAGTATTTTTGAAATGAAATACCATAAAAAAACCTGCCGTTTCAGAGAAACGGCAGGTTAATAATATATTTATTTGTGATATTATTTTAGCTTCTTTTTAACAGCTACCTGTTCATAAACTTCAAGAATATCTCCGATCTCAATATCGTTATATCCTTTCAGGTTCAGACCACATTCATAACCTTTGGTTACTTCTTTTACATCATCTTTGAAACGCTTCAAGCTTTCAAGCTCTCCGTCAAACTTAACAATACCATCTCTCAATACTCTTACTTTGGAGTTTCTGGCTACTTTTCCTGAAAGAACCATACAACCGGCAATTGTTCCAACCTTAGAGATTTTAAACACCTCTCTGATCTCAACATTACCGATGACCTGTTCTTTAATTTCAGGAGAAAGCATACCCTCCATAGCTTCTTTCACTTCTTCTATTGCTGCATAAATTACAGAATAGTTTCTGATTTCAATTTCTTCTCTATCTGCAAGATCTTTAGCATTAGCACCAGCTCTTACGTTAAATCCGATAATGATAGCATCTGAAGCAGCCGCTAAGTTAACATCAGATTCTGTGATCTGACCTACTCCTTTATGAAGAATATTAACGTTAATCTCACCAGTAGACAATCTTTGTAACTGATCAGATAATGCTTCAACTGAACCATCCACGTCACCTTTCAGAATAATATTTAATTCCTTAAAGTCTCCTAAAGCAATTCTTCTACCTAATTCCTCAAGCGTAGTATGTTTCTTCGTTCTGATTGAAAGCTCTCTCTGAAGTTGTTCTCTCTTATTGGCAATAGTTTTAGCCTCACTTTCATCTTCATATACTTTAAACTTATCACCTGCTGTTGGTGCTCCGTCTAACCCTAAAATAGTTACCGGGATAGATGGGCCCGCCTCTGTAAGGTTTCTTCCTCTTTCATCAAGCATCGCTTTTACCTTACCGTGGTTTTTACCAGCCACTACATAATCTCCAACTCTTAAAGTACCGGTTTGTACCAACATCGTGGCAACATATCCTCTTCCTTTATCTAGTGAAGCCTCAATAACAACTCCTTGAGCATTTCTATCCGGGTTAGCTTTTAAATCAAGCATTTCTGCCTGAAGTAATACTTTTTCCAATAGAACATCCATATTGTTACCAAATTTTGCAGAAATTTCCTGCGCCTGAACATTTCCACCCCATTCTTCTACAAGGATATTCATCCCGGAAAGCTGTTGTCTGATATTATCAGGATTTGCACTTGGTCTATCTACTTTGTTCAATGCAATAATCATTGGTACCCCCGCTGCCTGAGCGTGAGAAATAGCTTCTCTCGTCTGAGGCATTACATCATCATCAGCCGCAATTACAATGATAGCAATATCCGTAATCTGAGCACCTCGGGCTCTCATCGCCGTAAATGCTTCGTGACCTGGTGTATCTAAGAAAGTAATTCTCTGACCGTTTTCCAGTTTCACATTATAAGCACCTATGTGCTGAGTAATCCCTCCGGATTCTCCTGCAATTACATTGGTTTTTCTTACGTAGTCAAGTAATGAAGTTTTACCGTGGTCAACGTGTCCCATTACTGTAACGATTGGAGCTCTGCTCACTAAATCCTCTTCATTATCAACTTCATCTTCGCTTTCGCTTTCTTCAAGATCAGCATCTGAGAATTCAATTTTATAACCAAATTCATCTGCTACTAATAATAAGGTATCAGCTTCTAATCTCTGGTTCATTGTTACCATTACCCCTAATGAGAAACAAGCAGAAATAACTTCTGTTGGTGAAACATTCATTAAGCTGGCCAATTCACCTACTGTAATGAATTCTGTTACCTTAAGCGTTCTGTCTTGCGCTTCAAGCTCCTGCTGACGCTCATCCTGCTCTCTACGGTACGTTCTCTTATCTTTTCTGTGTTTAGCAGATTTAGACTTACCTCCTTTATTGGTAAGCTTTTCAAGAGTTTCTTTAATCTGATTTTTAACTTGTTCGTCAGTTAATTCAACTGGCATAACTCGCTGACCAGGTCTGTTGTTTTGACCTCCTTTTTTGAAGCCACCACCTTGACCCGGACGATTTCCGCCACCTTGGTTGTTTCCAAAACGGTTTCCACCACCCTGACCACCTTGTCCTGGAGGACGGTTTCCTTGGCCTCCCTGACCCGGAGGACGGTTCCCACCTTGTCCGCCATTGTTATTATTCTGACGGTTTCCTTGGTTTTGACCACCTTGGTTATTGTTTCCAGAATTTTGATTATTCCCCTGACCTTGCTGATTATTATTCGGGCCACCGGGTTTTTCAATTCTTTTTCTTTTCTTTTTTGCTCCAGAACCTGGTTTTGGCGCAAACTGAGTTAAGTCTATCTTTTCTCCAACGATCTTAGGACCGTCAAGCTTCTGATAAACTGTCTCAATCTTTTGTGGTTCCTGAGACTCCGGTTCAGCCTCAACTTTTGGAGTTTCCACTTTTTTCTCCTCTACAACCGGTTTTGGAGTTTCTTTTATTGGTTCCACAGGTTTCACTTCTTCTTTTTTCTCCTCCATTTTTGGTTTGTCTTTTTTCACAGGTCTATTTCTAGATTCTATCTGAGACAAATCAATCTTATCCAAAACTTTAAATTCCTGCTTCTCAGGCGCTGTTTTCACTTCCGGTTCTTCTTTCACTATTTCTTCTTTCTTTTCTTCAACCGGTATTGCTACAGGGGCTGCAGGAGCTTCTTCAACTTCAGGCTTTCTAGCCTCCAAGTCTATTTTACCTAAAATCTTAGTTTCTGGTTTACTAGCTTTAGCTCTTATTACTTCAGGGGATTTCTCAATTTCCAGTTTCTCTTCCGGAACCTTTGTGATCACCACCTCATGGGAAGCTTTACGTTGTTCACCATCCTTGGCAAACTCAGCTTCCAATGCAGAATATGCCGCTTCTTCTAATTGAGCGTTAGGATTGCTTTCAACCTCGATTCCCTTAGCTTGTAAAAACTCCACTAATCTAGACATCGAAATGTTGAATTCCTTAACCGCTTTATTTAATCTTATTTTTGGCATCTATATTATTTACTATTTTTTTAATTTTTAAAATTAAAGTATTTCTTTTTACTGCTTATTAAAATTTATTAAAATCTTAATCTTCAAATTCTTCTCTTAAAATACGTTTTACATCTTCAATAGTTTCTTCCTCAAGATCAACCATATTTAAAAGACTTTCAGTTTCTTTATCTAAAACCGACTTTGCAGTAGTAAGACCTACCTTTTTAAATTCATCCAAAATCCACTGCTCGATATCGTCATTAAATTCTCTCAAATCAACGTCGTCATCCTCACTAGACTCTCTGTATACATCAATCTCATATCCTGTCAACCAAGAAGCCAGTCTGATATTTTGACCTTGTTTTCCAATTACTTTAGAGATTTCCTCAACCGGAGTATATACCAATGCATAGTTAGTATCCTCATTGATTTCAATCTTATTAATTGTAACATTTCCTAAAGCTCTCTTCACCAAAATCTCAGGGTTTTTAGACCACTGAATAACATCGATGTTTTCATTTCTCAACTCTCTTACAACCCCATGAATTCTGGATCCCTTCACACCTACACAGGCACCTACAGGATCAATTCTGTCATCATAAGCATCTACTGCAATTTTTGCCTTTTCTCCAGGAATTCTAACGGCCTTCTTCAAGATAATTGTTCCGTCCTGAATTTCAGGAATTTCCAGTTCTAGTAACTTTTCAAGAAACTTAGGTGCAGTTCTGGAAATAATAATTTGTGGTTTAGAACCTTTAAAGTCTACTGTTTCTACAATAGCTCTGATATTCTCACCTTTTTTAAAGAAATCTGATGGGATCTGATTTTCTTTCGGTAAAATAAATTCATTCTCTTCATCATCCAACAAAATCACGTGCTTATGACGGATATGGTGAATTTCCCCTACAACTATTTCCCCGATTTTATCTCTAAACTGTTCATACAGCATTGCATTATTGTGCTCCTGAAGTTTTGTAGCCAAAATTTGCTTTAGGGTAAGAATATTCCTTCTTCCTAATTGCGCAACAGGAATTTCCATTGTAAAATCTTCTCCTACTTCAAAGGTAGGATCAATTTTTTTAGCCTCAGAAATTTCAATCTCCAGATCATCGTCTTCAGACATTTCGTCTTCTACAATTGTTTTATTTAAAAATATCTGAAAATCTCCTTTATCAGGGTTTACAATCACATCAAAATGATCATCCGAATCAAATCTTTTTCTCAAAAGAGTTTTCAGTGAGTCTTCAATAATTGCCATAAGATCAATCTTACTGATCCCTTTTTCGTCTTTAAAATCACCAAAGGATTCAATCAACGCTATATTATCCATCTATTCTTTTTTCTTTTTTAAAATTTAATTACTGCCAATGCTTTTTTGATCTCAGAGTAAGGAATTTCTTTTTCCTCCTCTACATCAACTTTCCCTTTCCCGATATCCTTCGGTTTACGATAACGTAAAACAAGGGTAATCTTCTCTTCATCTACTTTAGATAATTCTCCTTCAATTTTAGAAGAGTCCTCCAACATCACTTCAATCTCTCGTCCTAAGTTCTTTTTGAACTGTCTTGGGATAGACAACGGTTCACTAAGTCCTGCAGACATCACCTGAAGGCTAAAATCATGTTCCTCACGATCCATATTGAATTCCACTGCACGGCTTGCATCAAGGCAATCCTGCAAAGAAACTCCATTGTCGCCATCTAAAATCACTGTAATGTCATCCCCTGCAGAAAATTTAAGATCAATAAGAAACAGATCTTTTCTGGTCTCAAGGAATTCATTTAATAATTCTTCAATTCTTTTTCTAAACTCCATACATTGTTTTATCTTGATTTATAGTACGAAAAAAGGCTTTCTTTCGAAGCCTTCTCATTTTTCCCGTAAATCCAATGCAAATATACGCTTTTTTTCTAAAAAAGCAAAATTATCTTATTATCAAGCAAATAGCATAAATTCTATTTACCTTAAATTAAACGAGCATATGAAAGTATTTTTATTATTTTTGTCTTGAATTTTAAAAACCAAACATTTTGAATATAACGATTGTAGGAACAGGTTATGTAGGATTAGTTACAGGAACTACGCTGGCAGAACTTGGCAATTCAGTATACTGTGTTGATATTGATGAAAAAAAAGTTGAAGGTATGAAAAACGGCGTAGTTCCCATCTATGAGCCGAATCTTGAAGAAATGTTTCTAAGAAACATACAGTCTGAGAGATTATTTTTCACTACCAATCTGAAAGAAGCCTTAGACAAAAGTGAAGTCATTTATCTGGCACTGCCCACTCCTCCCGGCGAGGATGGTTCAGCAGATCTTTCATATGTTCTTCAGGTAGCCAATAATATTGGTGAGATGATGACAGAATATAAAGTTATTGTCAATAAAAGTACAGTACCTGTAGGAACTGCTGATAAAGTAAGCAGCGTCATATCTTCCAAAACAAACATTCCTTTTGATGTAGTTTCAAATCCGGAATTTTTAAGAGAAGGTTTTGCTGTGGAAGACTCCATGAACCCATCAAGAGTGGTTGTAGGAGCAAGCTCTGAAAGAGCGAAGGAAATTATGTCTAAAATTTACCAGCCTTTTACCAATACTGGGATTCCAATCATCTTCATGGATGAAAAATCATCAGAACTTACCAAATATGCAGCCAATTCATTCTTAGCAGTAAAGATTACTTTCATGAATGAAATTGCCAACTATTGTGAAAAAGTAGGTGCAGATGTGGACAAGGTAAGACTGGGAATGGGAAGTGATGACAGAATCGGACACCGCTTTTTATTTCCGGGTATCGGCTATGGAGGGAGCTGTTTTCCTAAAGATGTAAAAGCACTTATTAAATCCGGAAAGCAGGAAGATTTCAATTTCCAGATTTTAGAAGCTACAGAAAATGTAAATACGGCACAGAAGGTAATTCTCGTGTCTGAAATAGAAAAATATTTCGGAGGAAATATTAAAGGCAAGAAAATTGCTATATGGGGATTAGCTTTTAAAGCCAATACGGATGATATCCGGGAAGCCTCTTCTTTAGATAATATTGCCCTGTTATTGGAAAAGGGAGCTGAAATCATAGCTTATGATACTGTTGCAGAAAGTAACGTCAAGAAAGTAATTGGTGATAAAATACAATACGCCAAAGGAATGTATGATGCTTTAGAAGGTGCAGACGCTCTATTTATCTCTACAGAATGGCCGGAGTTTAAAAATCCCAATTTTGAACTCATGTCGAAAAAAATGAAGAATAAAGCTATTTTTGACGGTAGAAACATGTACCCGTTAGAAGTTCCTGAGCAGAATGGATTTTATTATAAAAGTATAGGAAGAAGAACAATTTTAAAATAGACAAAATGAAAAATATAATTATCACTGGGGGCGCCGGATTTATCGGTTCACATGTTGTAAGAGAATTTGTGAAGAATAACCCGGATAGTATGATCATCAATCTTGATGCTCTTACCTATGCCGGAAATTTAGAAAACTTAAAGGATATTGAAAATGAACCTAATTATGTTTTCGAAAAAGCCGACATTACAGAACCTGAAGAATTAAGAAGGGTTTTCGAAAAATACAATCCTGATGCAGTAGTACATTTAGCTGCAGAAAGTCATGTAGACAGAAGTATTACGGACCCCATGGCATTCATTAACACGAATGTAAACGGAACAGCCAATCTTCTTAATCTATGTAAGGAATTCTGGACTTTAAACCCGGATCATACCCATGGAAGATTTCCGGATGAAAAAAGAAAAAACTTATTCTACCACGTATCTACCGATGAAGTATATGGTAGCTTAGGAGAAACAGGATTCTTTTTAGAAACAACATCTTATGATCCTCAATCTCCGTATTCTGCATCAAAAGCAGCTTCTGACCACCTGGTAAGAGCTTATGGTAACACGTATGGAATGCCTTTCATCGTTTCCAACTGTTCTAATAACTACGGACCCAATCACTTTCCTGAAAAACTGATTCCTTTATGTATTTCAAATATCATTAATGAAAGGCCTTTACCTATTTATGGTGATGGAAAGTATACCAGAGACTGGCTTTTTGTAATTGATCACGCCAGAGCTATCCACCAGGTCTTCAATGAAGCAAAAACAGGGGAAACTTACAATATTGGAGGATTCAATGAGTGGCAGAATATTGATCTGGTAAAAGAGCTTATCAAACAAATGGATGCTAAATTAGGAAAGCCGGAAGGTCATTCTGAAAAACTGATCACTTTTGTAAAAGACAGACCTGGCCATGACAAGCGTTATGCTATTGATGCTACTAAACTTAATAAAGATTTGGGATGGAAGCCTTCAGTAACCTTCGAAGAAGGTCTGGGAAAAACAATAGACTGGTATCTTGAAAATAAAGAATGGCTTGAGAATATAACCAGCGGAGATTACCAAAAATATTACGAAAAACAATATAGCTAGTATCCATACACCAAAGGAACTACGTATAAAAAAACAATTTTAAAATTTGATCAGATCACTCTTCTATATATTTTAAAAAGAAGACCTCAAGAACTGATCATATTTTATAAAAGCATAGAAAAAGGTTAAATTACCTACCTGTTGATTTAAAATCACACAGGCTATGCAGTAGAAAACAAAAAATAATATGAAAGGAATAATATTAGCCGGAGGATCCGGAACAAGACTATACCCTTTAACCATTGCGGTAAGCAAACAGCTAATGCCTGTTTACGATAAACCTATGATCTACTACCCTCTTTCTACGCTTCTTTTAGCAGGAATTAAGGATATATTGATCATTACCACTCCTCATGACCAGCCTGGTTTTATCAAACTTTTAGGTGATGGGTCCCAGATAGGATGTAATATAGAATATGTGGTACAGCCAAGTCCGGACGGGCTGGCACAGGCATTTATTCTCGGTGAGCAGTTTATTGGCAATGATCCTGCAGCATTAGTTCTTGGTGATAATATTTTCTACGGTTCTGAGATGGGAACTTTATTAAAAAATAAAACCAATCCGGAGGGAGGTGTTGTTTTTGCATACCACGTAGCAGACCCCGAAAGATATGGTGTGGTAGAATTTGATGATGACTTTAAAGCTATATCTATTGAAGAAAAGCCTTTACAGCCAAAATCCAACTATGCCGTTCCCGGCTTATATTTTTATGATAACAGTGTAGTAGACATTGCTAAAAACATTCAGCCTTCTGCAAGAGGTGAACTGGAGATCACGGATCTAAACAATGTTTATCTGAGTCAGGGAAATCTTGAGGTAGGTGTACTGGACAGAGGTACCGCATGGCTGGATACAGGAACTTTTGATTCCCTTCATGATGCTTCAGAATTTGTAAGTGTTATCGAAAAAAGACAAGGCTTCAAGATCGGATGTATTGAAGAAATTGCTTTCAGAAATAAATTTATCAACGAAGAAAAGCTATTGGAAACAGCAGCTAAATATGGCAAAAGCGGCTATGGTGAATACCTGAAACAGCTTATCCGTAAATAAAAAAACAATTTGTAAATCCCACACACTATTGGCTTTATAGCCAATAGTTTTTGTTTATAACAACAAATATCAATATATTAGTTGTTGATTTTCGCTTTTATGTGAACAATTATTCATAAAACGAAGAAATAGAGTAAGAATTAATTATTATAAATTTGTAAAAACTTACACAGATGAATGAACCACAGCAAAAGTGGACAGAAACAATTGAAACCAATCATTCTTTATTTGACATTCAGCTTAAAGAAGTCTGGAGATATAAAGATCTGATTTATATGTTTGTCAAAAGAGACTTTATATCGAGCTTTAAGCAGACTATTTTAGGACCGATCTGGTTTTTTATCAATCCTATTTTAACAACAATCGTATATCTGATTGTTTTTAGTGCTATTGCCAAACTACCTACAGATGGTGCCCCTCCTATTCTATTCTACCTGGCGGGTGTTACGCTCTGGAATTATTTTTCAACATCATTGCTAGCTACCTCAAGTACATTTTTAGGTAATTCAGCAATTTTTGGAAAGGTATATTTCCCACGATTGGTAACTCCTTTATCAATTATTATATCAAACTTCATGCGATTTTCAGTACAATTCTTACTGTTTCTTCTCGTATGGGCATATTATCTAAGCCAGGGAAAGGTGCATCCCAATATCTGGATACTTGCAACCCCATTTCTTATAGTATTGATGGCTTTTTTTGCATTGGGTGTTGGAATGATATTTTCAGCGCTTACTACAAAATATAAGGATCTGAGTATGCTTTTAGGGTTTGGAATTAGTTTATATATGTATGCTACTCCTGTCATTTATCCTACTTCAGCTTTACCCGGGGGCTTTAAAAAACTAGCTTTCTATAATCCTCTTACAGGCATATTTGAATGTTTTAAATACGCCTGGCTGGGTGTAGGTAACTTTTCACCATTAATGCTGGGTTTCAGCACAATCATTATTATCATCCTTTTACTGATTGGAGTGGTTGTTTTCAATAAAGTGGAAAAGACTTTCATGGACACAGTATAAAATGACAATTAAAAAATTTATTAATCAAAAATCAATTAATATATGCTGGCTTTAAAAGCAGAAAATATATCAAAACAATATCGCTTGGGGCAGGTAGGAACAGGTACCTTATCTCACGACCTTAATAGATTTTGGCATAAAGTAAGAGGAAAAGAAGATCCTTATCTAAAAATTGGGGAAGCTAATGATAGAACTACAAAAGGGGAATCTGAATATGTGTGGTCTCTTCGTGATATTAATTTTGAAATTGAACAGGGTGATGCTGTGGGTATCATTGGAAGAAACGGAGCTGGAAAATCAACTCTTTTAAAACTTTTAAGTAAAGTAACAAAACCTACAACCGGTAAGATATATACTAATGGAAGAATAGCTTCTCTTCTAGAGGTAGGTACAGGCTTCCATCCTGAAATGACAGGTCGTGAAAACGTATTCTTAAATGGTGCCATTTTAGGAATGACACGAAAGGAAATCAAAAGCAAGTTTGATGAAATTGTAGATTTTTCTGGAGTAGAACGATATATTGACACCCCTGTAAAAAGATATTCCTCAGGAATGTATGTCCGCCTCGCTTTTGCAGTAGCAGCCCACTTAGAATCTGAAATTTTAATTGTGGATGAAGTGCTGGCTGTAGGAGATGCTGATTTCCAGAAAAAGTGTCTTGGAAAAATGGGGGATGTAACAAAAGGGGAAGGAAGAACCGTTTTATTTGTAAGCCACAATATCCTTGCTGTAAAAAAACTTTGTAATAAAGGTATCATTTTAGAAAACGGCTGCTTGGCATTTGATGGAAATATTGATAAGGCCATTAAGGTTTACAATAGTGAATCCTTAAACAGGGATACATTTATGAAATGGGAAGAAAACGATGCTCCGGGAAATAGCTTAGCTAAAATACTGTCCATTAAAGCTTTCTGTGAATCAAATGAATTTAATATCAATGAAGACATCACCCTGGAGTTTGATTTTATCAATTTTATCCCGGGTCAAAAATTGAATATTTCATTTTCTGTTTTCACCGAAGATGAAATCTATGTCTTATCATCTCCAAACATTTACAGACCGGAGTACAGCGCCGGAAAACATACATCTTATTGTACAATTCCCAAAGATTTGCTTAACTCTGGAGTATACTATATCAGTGTATTACTCGTTGGAGAAAATTTTACGATTATAACTGAACTAGACAAAATAATCAGATTAGAATTAAAAGATGTATTGGAAGGCAGAAGCGATTATATGGGCCGATGGAATGGTGTCGTACGGCCAAAACTAGAATGGAAAAATGATTGATCGTGTAAAAAATTTTTTCAAGTCTAAAGAAAAAGTAGATCTTCTTCTTTATGATTCTATATTTCCAAATCCGCTTTCAGGATTTAGAATGGCTGAATTTTTGGCTCTCCTCAGTCATTATCAACACTCTAAAATCATTGTTAATCCCACCGATTACAAAGTAGTAGGCCAACCGGATTCCCAGCATTTACTGGACTTAAAGGCTTTAGAAAAAAACTCGGAATTAGTATATCATAAAACCCGGTTGGGCTCTGTAAAAGATATATTACATTATGATGCAAAACTATTCTATTGTGTTTTTCTTAATGTCATATATGACTGTTTGCCATACCTCGAACAAAATAAGACAAATTTTATTTTTACATTATACCCAGGAGGTGGTTTTAATACAAAAGACGAATCTTCATTACAAAAATTAAAGAAAGTGTTATTCTCTCCTTCTTTTAAAGGAGTGATTGTTACACAGGAATTTACCCGAACTTTCATCATTGAAGAACTGGGCTGCCCACAAAATAAAATTCATTACATTTTTGGAGGAATTGTTCCTCAAAATTCTTTTAATGTAAAAAGAGAACGCGTTTATAAAAAAGAAAACTCACTAAATATTTGTTTTTGTTCAGCAAAATATATGGCTCAGGGGCTTGATAAAGGATATGATCTATTTATTGATGCGGCTAAGGTATTGCTTAAGAATAATTATAATGTGAAATTTAGTGTTATCGGAGGATTTGATCAGGATGAAATACCTCTTGATGAATATTCTAAAGATTTTACATTTTACGGCTACAAGAAATATGAAGAACTATCTGAAATATTTTTAGAACAGGATATCATTATTTCTCCCAACAGGCCTTTTGTTTTAAACGATGGTTCTTTCGATGGTTTTCCTTTAGGAGCGGTTGTTGAGGCAGCCTTAAATGGAGTTATTCCCATTCTAACAGATGAGCTTCAGCAAAATTCACATTTTACAGATAGTGAAATGATCATTATTAAACCTGAAGCGGAAGCAATTTTTCATTCTATTGAAGGTTTGATTAAAAATGAGAAAATTGTACATTTAATGTCAAATAATATTCAGTCGAAAAGTAAGAAGATATATTCTCATGAAAATCAACTCAATCAAAGATTAAAAATTTTAGATATTTACGTATGATTAGTGTAACCCAACCATTTCTTCCTCCACAAGAAGAATATGAAAAATATTTAGATGGCATATGGAAGCGAAACTGGCTCACTAACATGGGCCCTTTAGCCAGCCAGTTAGAAATGCAGCTTAAAGATCACCTTAAGCTCAATCATTTGCTTTTTGTAACAAATGGTACCGTGGCTTTGCAGATGGCACTTAAAGCATTAGAAATTACAGGGGAAGTTATCACAACTCCATTTTCATTCATAGCAACCACAAGTACTATCGTATGGGAGAGCTGTACTCCTGTTTTTATAGATATAGATCCTAATTCTTTATGCATAGATCCCTCAAAGATTGAAGATGCTATTACAGAAAAAACGACAGCAATTCTTGCCACCCATGTTTATGGTAATCCCTGTGATGTAGAAGCTATAGAAATTATTGCAAAAAAACATAATTTAAAAGTAATCTATGATGCAGCCCATGCTTTTGATGTAAAAATAAATGGTAAGTCTATTTTTGAATATGGAGATATTTCAACATGTTCATTACACGCAACCAAACTTTACCATTCCATTGAAGGAGGTTTAGTAATTACTCAAAATGCCGATTTACTTAAAAAATTAGCCTCTATCAGAAACTTTGGTATTTCAGGATATGACTCTTTTTCAGAATTAGGGATCAATGGTAAAAACTCTGAATTTCATGCTGCGATGGGATTAGCCAATCTGAAATATATTTCTGATATACACGAAAAAAGAAAAGCTTTAACAAGGCTTTATGACGAAAAACTGAAAGGATTGAAGGCTTTCAGACCACGCTGGCATCAAAAAGCAAATGAAAACTTTGCTTATTATCCCGTTATTTTAGAAAGTGAGGACTTATTGTTAAAGCTAAAAGCGGAACTAGATAAAAATGAAATCTTTACCAGAAGATATTTCTATCCTAGCTTAGCTTCAGCACTGCCCTATCTTCCTAAACTAGAACTTCCTGTAACTGAAGACGTTTCAAAAAGGTCACTCTGTTTACCTTTATATTATGATCTGACGTTTGAAGAAGTAGATTTAATTTCAAGATTAATTTTAAGAATCCAAAATAATTAATTTATGCTAATAATAGGAGCTAAAGGTTTTGCAAAAGAAATATTAGAAGTCTGTCATCAAAATTCAGAATTAGAGAATCTTGCATTTTATGATGATGTAAATGACGATGTTACCGGTAAGCTTTATGATAAATTCCCCATATTAAAATCAATAGAAGAAGCTGTTGAATATTTTAAGAATATCGATAACAGGTTTACTATTGGCATTGGAAGTCCCATTCTTAGGCAAAAGCTTTATAATAAGTTCACAGAAATAGGAGGTATTTTTACCTCTACTATAGCTACAACAAGTATTATCGGACATTATGAAAATGTTATTGGTGAAGGGTGTAACATTATGCAGAGTACTGTCATCACTAATGATGTTAAAATTGGCAAAGGAGTCATTATCAATCAAATATCTTCTATAGGACATGATGTTTCTATTGGTGACTTTGTTGAAATTTGTCCTAATGTTTCTATATCCGGAAACTGTTTTATAGGTGAAAAAACATTTATTGGAACCAATGCGGTTGTTCTTCCGAAAGTTAATATTGGAATGAACGTAATCATAGGAGCCGGTTCTGTGGTAACCAAAGATATTCCAGACCATTGTACAGCAGTAGGGATACCGGCCAGAATACTTACTAAAAATTAATATAATGCCAAATCATCCTTTAGTAAGTGTTATTATGATTACTTATGGTCATGAAAAATTTATTGAAAAAGCCATAAGCAGTATTATACAACAAAAGTATGATGGGAAGATAGAAATCATCATAGCTAATGATCATTCACCCGATGATACGGATGAAGTTATATTGTCTTTTTTAGAAAAGACCAGTATTCCTGAGAATTTCATTATAAAATATACCCGACATGAAAATAACAAGGGAATTATGCAAAACTTTTCATGGGCACTTACTGAATGTCAGGGCAAGTATAATGCAATTTGTGATGGTGATGATTACTGGATTGATCCTTTAAAAGTTCAGAAACAGGTAGATTTTTTAGAAAAAAATCCAGATTATTCCATTCATAGCGGGCTAGCTCAATTATTAGAAAATGGAAATCTGACCTCTTTCATTGGAAACCCACTTCGTAAAAAAACATATGAAATAAAAGATTTTTTCTCGAAAAACAATTTGATTTCATGCACATGTATGTTTAGAAAAAACAGCATAGACTTTCACTATCTTGAACATATTTATTTTGGAGATTGGATGGTTTATATAAATACTCTAAACTCATTTCCAAATTCTAAGGCGTATGTTTCAGAAGAATGTTATTCCGTTTATAGGGTTAATGATATGGGAACAATGGCACAAATAAGCGGAATAGGAAATGATGAAAAACACTTTTCACAAATCTTAAGAATACATCAGCTATTTAAAACAGAATATTCCTTTGAGGATGTTAAATTGATCAACAGATATACATTGAATTTATATGTGTATTATTTGCTCCATAACCAATTTCAAAAAATGTTTGTCACAGTTTTGAAAAATTTCAAACTTGTCCATTTTAACTTGCCCATACGTAAATATCTTTCTTATTTCCGCTATAGAAAACACTTATCAATTTCTAACTAAGTAATTTATGTTACCATTAATTTCTGTCATCGTTCCATGTTACAATCAGGCTATCTACTTAGATGAATGCCTGCAGTCTGTACTGGAGCAAACCTATACTAACTGGCAATGTATTGTTGTCAATGACGGCTCTACAGATCATACAGAAGAAACAGCAAAAAAATGGATTGAAAAAGACAGCCGATTTCTATATGTATACAAAAAAAATGGAGGATTGTCTTCTGCAAGAAATGCAGGCTTGGAAAAGGCTTCCGGAGCTTATATTCAGTTTTTAGATTCTGATGATACTATCCATCCGGAAAAGTTTACAAAAAGTCTTTCTTCCGAAACAGAATATCCATTAATGGTAAGTCAGTTTACTATTTACAAGAACCAAGCACATTATCCCGGTTACAACAGTATAAAACAGGAGTTTTTAAGATTCGAAGGCATTGTATTCGGATGGGATCTAAAATTTAGCATCCCGATTCATTGTGCTTTGATTTCAAGAAATTTGCTTGATGGGTTTCTTTTTGATACATCTTTAACAAGCTGTGAGGACTGGTTAATGTGGATCTATATCATGAAAGGCCATCCAAAAGTATTTCTCGTAGACGAACCTTTGGCCCATTACCGTAAAGAAGACAGCAATAACAGCATGTCTTCTGACCTTCATAAAATCCTCCATCAAAGAATAAAAATTCTTCCGATACTGAAGAAATTATATGGTGATGACCTTCATGACAGACTGGTCTATCACATTATTGAAGTTCGCTCTTCGCAATTTATACAGATGAGGAATGAATTTAATAAGGTAACTGGAGGTAAGGTAATTTCCGGCTATCTTGCTTTTAAAAAATATTATTATAAACTTTTTCAGAAAAAATGATTTTATCTGTAGCCCTCTGCACCTATAATGGTGAAGCATATATCGCAGAACAGCTGGATAGTATTCTCAGCCAGGAAAAACCGGTATCTCAAATTATCATCTGTGATGACGGTTCTACTGATGGAACATTGAAAACACTTTCTGAGTATACAACTCGTTTTCCGAACATTATCAAGGTGTATCAAAACTCAGAAAATCTAGGCTATATAGGAAATTTTGAAAAAGCAATGAGTTTATGTACCGGAGACTTTATCTTTTTATGTGATCAGGACGACAGATGGTATAAAAATAAAACGGCAGTTATTACCGATATATTTGAAAAGAATCCCAATATTAACATTATTTCTCATAACATTAAACTTTTTGGTGAAGCCGTAAACAGTACCGGGGAAACAACCTATTGGGATTTAGAATCAGTTGATCCTGATCAATTTAAACACCCAAAGGATATTATAAAAAGAATATTATACCGGGGAAATATATTTCCGGGAATGAGTATCGCGATTCGAAATACATTCCTGAAAGCCCATCTTCCATTAAAAAAAATTAACCCGGTTATCATCCATGATTACGAGCTCCTGCTTTTAGCCTCTAACAGAGATTCTGTATGGATAGAAAAAAACATTTTAGGACAATACAGAATTCATCCGAAACAAAATATTGGATACAAAACTTTTTCCCATTTTAAGGATGAAAAAGAAGTTATATCCCGCGATTCTGTTTTTGCAGTATTTAAGAGATTCTCCTTTGTAAAAAAAACAATCGCTGGACTTAATTTAGATCCATCCTTGGAAAACGGATATAAAGTATACTGTCTTCAACAATATAAAAATTATCTTAAAAACTTACCACACTTGAAACGCTGGACGACCAAAATAAAAATGAAATACTATTTTCATATATTTGATTATCTGAAATAACCTGTTGGTAACCATAAATAGTAAAATTGTTCCCTACCCCAACACAATTAATGAAAAGAAACAGCATATGATTATTGGCAACGGTATTATAGCAAATGCAATAAAATCTTATGATACAGCAGATATTGTCTTTTTTGCATCAGGAGTTTCCAACTCTTTGGAAACACGAACATCCGAGTTTGAAAGAGAATTTTCTCTTTTAAAAACGGTACATGAAGAAAATAAAGGAAAAAAAATGGTCTATTTTTCCACACTGAGTATTCATGACCAATCCAAGCAGAAAAGCCCCTACGTCATTCATAAAAAAAAGATTGAGGACTATATAAGAAACAATACTGAGCATTATGTAATTTTAAGAATCGGCAATATTGTGGGTAAAGGCGGAAATCCCAATACCCTTTTTAATTTCCTTAAAACACAGATCACGAACAAAACTGAATTTACACTCCATACTAAAGCCAGAAGATTGCTTTTGGATATAGAAGATATTTCCAAATTTTTAGAATCACAAAGCTTACAAGTTTCTAATAAGATTATTAATTTTTCATTCCCATACAATTTTGATTTAAAAGAAATTGTCACAGCTATTGAAAAAGAGACTTATCAAAAGGCATGTTATTCAGAAGTAGATGAAGGAGATTTCTACAAAGTAGATTTTGAGGAGGAAATCATCACTTTCTTTTCAGGAATAAGCCCGGAAAATTACCTTGAAACATTAACTCAAAAGTATATTTAAGATGCCTGTTATTCATGTAATTATCGTTACCTATAATGCCATGCGATGGGCAGAAAGATGTTTTTCAAGCTTAAAAACCTCTTCAGTACCGATACAATGTATTGTAGTAGACAATGGCTCTACAGATGGTACACAGGAATATATTAAAACTTACTTTCCTGAGGTAGGCTTTATACAGTCTCCTCAAAATTTAGGTTTTGGAAAAGCCAATAATTTAGGAATTGAAAAAGCGTACAGAAGAGGAGCGGAATTCTTTTATCTGATGAATCAGGATGCATGGCTTTATGAAGACAGCATGGAAAAAATGCTTAATATTTATAACCATCACCCTAACAAGGACGAGATTGGGATTATCAGCCCTTTCCATATAGATGGTTCAGAAAAATATCTGGATATTTTTTTAGATCAGTATATCGCTAAGAACTATGAAAAAACCAGACTGATTTCTGACCTTTATTTTCAGACCCTGAAACCTTTTTATGAAATCCAATTTGTAAATGCCGCCCATTGGCTAATACCTAGAAAAACAATTGAGACAGTAGGTGGCTTTAATCCTTATTTTTTCCACTATGGAGAAGATAATGAGTATGTGAACCGCATTCATTTTCACCAGAAGAAAATATTACTTGTCCCCGGCAGTAAGGTGGTGCATGACGGTGTCCAGTTGCTGAATAAAATAGATCGGACAAAGTATGAAGACGTCCGTATTGAAGTCAATATTATGAATCCGAATCTTCCCAATGCTCTTGAACTTGAAAAAAAAGCCCTTAAGCAAAGCATGCTTAAAAATATAATGACGGGCAATATTAGTAAGTATAAACAGCTTTCAAAGAAATATAAAAAAATATCCAGAGACGGGGAAACATTAACAGATTTACGAAATCAGTTGAGTCAGAAAGGTCCTACTTTTCTTAATCTGTCGTAAATTAGCCAATACAAAAAAATGAAAATTAATGATGAAAAATAAAATCTATGTGTGGAATAGCGGGAATTATAAGCAGTAATGCCAGAAATTATCAGGAAGAAATCAAAAAAATGACAGATTCCCTAATACATCGAGGTCCTGATTCTTCGCATTATGAATTTTATGACAATGCAGCATTAGGCCATCGCAGACTTTCCATTATAGATTTATCTGAAAATGGAAAGCAGCCCATGTTCTCCAATACTAAAGAAGAATGTATTGTTCTGAATGGTGAAATCTACGGATATCAGGATATTAAAAAGCAATATGCCGAATATCCTTACCATGGAGAATCTGATACAGAAGTTATCCTTGCTATGTATCAGAGGAAGCAGGAAAACCTGATCCACGAGCTTCCGGGAATGTTCGCATTTGCCATCTGGGATAATCAGAAAAAACAATTATTCTGTGCCAGAGACCGTTTTGGAGAAAAACCTTTTTACTATGCTATTGGGAACAATAACGAGTTTATTTTCGCATCGGAAATCAAAGCTATCCTGGCCTCTGGTCTTATTCAACCCAAAGTAAGCTCTGATGCCCTCTCCCATTATCTTCAATATGGATATGTAAGTACATACCAAAGTATTTACAGTAATATATACACCCTGCCTCCTGCCCATCAGCTGATCTGGAAAGAAGGTAAAATTAGTGTATCACGCTATTACAGTTTACCGGCAAAAGACAGAATGATCAGTCTTTCTGATGCTAAAGACGAATTTTTGCATCTCCTCAAAAATGCAGTAAAAAAACAGCTTATTGCAGATGTAGAAGTAGGTAGTTTTTTAAGCGGAGGGTTGGATTCTTCATCCATTGTTGCATTGGTAGATGAATTTTTACCTCAGCAGACCACCATCAGTTTTGGATATGACCATAAAGATAATGAGCTAAAATATGCTAAAGAAATTGCAGATAAATATAAAACCAACCATATAGAGGTTCATGAGAAAAAAGAAGATCTTGTCACTTCTCTTTTAAAGATCACTCCTTTTTTTGATGAGCCCTTTGCAGATGCTTCCTTTATCCCACATTATGAGATCTGTAAAGCAGCTAAGAAGAACCTTACTGTAGTGTTATCCGGAGATGTAGGAGATGAACTTTTTGGCGGTTATCATTTTTATACCGTTGAAAACAAAATGAAACAGCATTTCAGCTATAAAAATATAATGGCTCAATTTGGATTAAAATTATATCAAAAGCTAAGAACCACTTCTTTTATTACTCAAAAAAATATACAATATGATTCTATTCTGGATTTCCATTTGAATGCTGTAAGAAATGACTTTAATAAGAAAGAAAGGAAACACCTCGGTATTTCTTCCGACTACCTCCAGCCTTACAGCTTCACACCGGATACGGACTCACTCAATGATATTATGAGAACCGATCTTGAGAACTATGTTCCGGCAAATATGATGGTAAAATCTGACAGGATGGCTATGGCCAATTCACTGGAAGTAAGGACTCCGTTTCTTGATCTGGATTTTGCCGAGTTTTGTATACAGCTACCCGATCAGTTGAAATTAAGCAATACCAATGACAAGATTATTCTTCGGGAAGCGATGGGATCATATTGGACCGAAACCATCAGGAAGCGTCATAAACAGGGATTTGGATTGGGAGTAAAGAACTGGTTTACCGAAGAAAACCTCATGAATTTCTCCAATGACATGCTGAAAAACCCCAATCATAAAGTATTTAATTTTATTGATTTTAAAGCCACTCAAAGCTATCTGAATAAAGATGAAAAACATTGGAATCTTTTGCAACTTGCCCTTTGGGCAGATAATAACCAATCTGTACTGTAATGCTTGATATTTCTGTAATCATCCCTGTATATAATGCTGCTGAATTTTTAGAAAAATCAGTAATCTCTGCGTTACAATTTGAAGAAGTTAAAGAAGTTATTTTAGTCGAAGATAAATCAACCGATCATTCCCTGGAAGTCTGTAAACGATTAGTAGGAGAACATTCAAAGGTTAAGCTTTTTCAGCATCCTGACCAGGAAAATCACGGAGCTGCAGCTTCAAGGAATCTGGGAATTGAAAAAGCAACCGGAAGTTTTATTACATTTTTAGATGCAGACGACTATTATCTTCCAAACAGGTTCGATGCAGAGAACACCCTCTTTAATGATCCAAAAGTAGACGGAGTATTCAATGCTGTGGGTATTGAATACCTGACTGAAAAAGGAAAAGAAGAGTTTCAGTCTAAATTTAGCGACAATACACTTACTACAGTCAATTATCCTGCTGAGGGAAAAGAAGTTTTCAGGGGACTCTTAGGCTTTACACCGAAAACTTTCGGTACGTTTTTTCACCTGAATGCATTGACTGTAAGAAAATCTGCCCTTGAGAAGCATTCTTTAAACTTTAATAAGGTTCTGCGTGTTCATCAGGATTCTGATTTCATCATTAAGCTGGCTTATCACTGTTATTTAAAGTCCGGGATTATAGATCAGGCTGTAGCGATGAGAGGGATACATGATGACAACAGAATTACGAAGATTATAAGATATTCCCCTCAATACAATCAAAGGCAATATCTTTTCTGGAACTCTTTGTACGAATGGTCTAAGCCATTATCTTTAGAACCGGATTATGCCCAGCATATCTACCTTCAGAAAAAAGCATTTGAGCTTTCTGCAAAAAAAGGACTTTCAAAAATGACGAGCCTATTGGCCACTATTCTTAAAAATCCCAATATATTGCGGACAAAATACAGGTTCACCTATTCTCATTGATGAAATTCAACCTCCAATAAGTCCTGGGTAACATCAGTATTCTACTGAAAGGATTACTTACACCTAAAAACTTAAAGCCTCTATTAATATTTTTTTAGAGGTTTTCTTTTTTAATATCCAATGTATATTAAAAAATATCTCATACAACCAATTTACCTTGCTTATATGGTATAAAATGATGTTTTAATCTTTATTATATTCAAAAAAATAAATATTTCACTGTTTCACAAGGTTAAGGATTGTAAAACTAGAATTAAAAGCTTAAATTTCGTACTTGAAATGACAGTGTAAAAAACACAATTAATTTATTATAAAAAGGTGAAATGAAGATTTCAGTAGTTATTCCCGTCTATAACGCCGAAAATTATGTCCTTCAGGCAGTGGAATCTGCTCTTCAGTTTGATGAAGTTTATGAGGTAATTCTCGTTGAAGACCAGTCTCCGGACAATGCGCTGCAGGTATGTAAGCAGATTGCTGAAAAATATGATAAAGTACAGCTTTATCAGCATCCGGATAAGAAAAATCACGGAGCAGGCCCAAGTAGGAATTTAGGCATAGAAAAATCAACGGGAGACTTTATTGCTTTTTTAGATGCAGATGATTATTTTCTGCCTAATCGGTTTGATGCGGAAAAGGAACTTTTTAAAAATCCGGAAGTAGATGGAGTGTATGGAGCACTTGGTGTCCATTATTATACTGAAAAAGCAAAAGAACAATACTACAATTTATTTGGAGACAGGCTTACCACCGTCTATAAAAGATACGATACCTACCATATCTTTCTGGGACAGCTGCACATGCTTGGAAGCTTTGGATTGTTCAGTATTGACACCCTGACAGTTCGCAGAGAGGCATTAACGAAAAAGATGAATCCTTTATTCAAACCTCATCTGAGAATGCATGAAGACACCGAATTTCTGCTTCGTCTGTCTTATTATCTTAATCTATATCCCGGAATTATTGATAGCGCAATAGCAATGAGAGGGGTACACGAAAATAACAGAATAACAAAAATAGATTCCCGTGCAATAAATCCCGCTATATCACGGACAGTGCTTTGGAAGGAGATAAAAACGTGGTCACAAACTGAGGGTGATATTTCCGAAGATGTCAAACTTCACATAGAAAGAATGCACCGCAGCTTTGAGATTGCAAAAGCTCCGGCTTTCAAAAAATGGGGAATGATTATCAAATACCTGTTTACAGATTATAAAAGTATAAGATCCGGTCTCTATAATATTAACTTTAGGCATTCACTGATCTGATTGGTGATCCTGCTATGTTTATTCTATTTTACAGAGCTGTATTTCCACTTTTTTAATTAATTTTTAAGCCACAAGTCTTTATATTTGATTATCTTGCATCACACAAATGATCAAAAAAATTCAGTTAGCAAAAAATGAAAATTTCTGTAATAATTCCAGTTTATAATGCCGAAAAATTTGTTTTCCAGGCAGTAGAATCAGCCCTTCAGTTTGATGAGGTCTATGAAGTTATTCTGATTGAGGACAAATCTCCAGACAATGCACTACAGGTATGCAAACAACTTATTGAAAAAGACAACAGGATAAAACTTTATCAGCATCCTGACAAAGGGAATCACGGTGCCGGCCCTACCCGGAATCTGGGAATACAAAAAGCTACCGGAGATTTTATTGCATTTCTGGATGCAGATGATTATTTTCTTCCCAACAGATTTGATGCTGAAAAAGAACTTTTTAAAGATCCAAAAGTAGAAGGTGTATACGGAGCACTTGGCGTCCATTATTATACTGAAAAAGCAAAAGAACAGTACTATTCCGTATTTGGAGACAGACTGACTACCGTGCATAAGAAACATAGTCCAAAAGAAGTTTTTCCGGGACAAATCTATATGCTTGGAAGCTTTGGACTGTTCAGTATTGATACTTTAACGATACGAAGAGATTCTCTGCTAAAAAAAATGAGTACTTTATTTAAAGCCAGTTTAAGGCTCCATCAGGATTCGGAATTTTTATTCCGTCTTTCCTATTATCTTGATCTGTATCCCGGTATTTTAGATAAAGCTATAGCGATGAGAGGTGTACATGAAAATAACCGGATTACTCAGGTAGATTCGAAAAAAATCAATCCGGCTACTACCAGGGTTCTTTTATGGCAGGAAGTTGACAATTGGGCTAAAAATGAAGAAACAATACCAGATCATATCAAACTGCATATCAACAGAATGTACAGAAGTTTCCGGATCGCAACAACTGCTGCTCCTCAAAAATGGGGAGTTATCCTAAAACATTTGATCTCAGATTACCCGAGTATACGTTCGGGGATTTACAATATTAATTTCAGAAAAAATTTATTTTAGCGTTTCCCTACTTTGATAGAGTCTGCTATTCTGGAAGTAAAAACCTTACTTGAATTCCGGTACATATGGTTTCCGTCAGTATATATATACGTTTCACTTGCCTCTGAAAAATCAAAAAATTTCACATTCTGTTTTCGTGAAACATCCTGTAATAGCTTGCTGAAATGGGGGAACTTTTTATTTTCAATGGCCATAATGCCTTTAGAAGCAGGGATCCGAACCAGATACACCGTTCCTTTAGTTCTTAAATAGTTAATGATCTCATCAAAAGCTTTGAGCCGTTCCTGCGACAACTCGGCCTGTTGGGCTAAAGTCTGATAGAACAATTCTTTTTTGGCAGTTCTTGCAGCCACAGAATCTTTATGCATATTCACATTAATTTCCATCCATCCGTCTTCATGAAGAAATGAACTGGATTTCCCGACTGCATCTGCTCTTTCCGTATATATTTTGAACCAGCTTCTTGTATAGTGTTTTAGCAGGTATTCATAATTTGGAGACCTGTCATAAGTGTACACATCATTCAGTGGTGAGTGTTCTTCCGGAAAATCTTTGACATTTTTAGTGTTTTTATCCAAGGATAAAGTCCATGGACTTACTGTCAGAATGAAAATTCCATTTTTTGTTTCAGGATCTAATTTCCTTTTTAATGCTTTAAAATAGATCTGCCCATAAGGTGACTCAACAACATTGAGCGAAAAATTATCAAATTCCCTTGAAAGTTTCTTTTTTAAAACACTGGGTACAACTGCCTGTGATCCCCGGGAATCCCCCAAAATGATATTCTGTGGCTTTTTAACCGCAAAATGCATATAGTTATCATCTGTATTTCCGTCAGCATAACTTCCAAGTACAGCAAATACCGTTGCTACTGCCAGAAAATAAGATCCTATTTTTATTAAAAACTTCTTCATGCTAAAACTGAAAATAAATAAATTCATTATTCCCGAAATTGGCATAACGGAGAATGATATAAATAATAACCATATAAAAAAGACGTCTCATCCATGGATTGAATCTTCCTATTTCCAAACCATGAAACTTTTCTCTATTGATCCACTCTACCAAAAGCATAAACCCAATCAGTGCCAGTATTTTTACAGGTAATGGATGTGGTAAAGTAAAAATTCCGGTACTGCAGATCCTCTTTATATAATCTAAAGCCTGGGCTACAGATTCTGCTCTAAAAAAAATCCAGGCAAAGCAAGCCGCTAAAAAAGTAATAAAGATCTGAAAACACTCCTTAAAGGAGGGTAATACCTTCCCCTGTGCTGCCACTTCAATATTCTGACGATTTTTATTCATTATCAGAAGAGGCATAAAATACAGCGCATTAAGTCCTCCCCAAATAATAAACGTCCAGTTGGCACCATGCCAGAACCCGGAAACAAGGAAAATAATAAATGTATTTCTGACCTTCATAGAAAGCCCTCCTTTACTGCCTCCTAAAGGAATATAAAGATAATCCCTGAACCATGAAGAAAGCGAAATATGCCATCTCCTCCAAAATTCAGCAATATCTCTTGAAAAATAGGGAAATGCAAAGTTTTTCAGGAGCTCTATTCCAAACAGTCTGGAAACCCCTAATGCGATATCCGAATATCCGGAAAAATCACCATAGATCTGGAATGCAAACAATACAGCTCCTATTACTAAATTTCCAGGGCTTTCCGTCTGATAGTTCGTAAAGATCTCATTCACTAAGGGAGCACAGTTATCTGCAATGACCATTTTTTTGAAGAACCCCCAAAGTATCTGACGCATGCCATCTACAGCCTGCTCATAATTGAATGTTCTTTTTTTCTGTATCTGAGGTAATAGATGGGTAGCCCTTTCTATTGGGCCTGCTACAAGAAGAGGAAAGTAGCTTACAAATACGGCATAATCTGTAAAGTTACGTTCAGCTTTAATCCTTTTTTTATACACATCTATGACATAAGAAAGACCATGGAATGTATAGAATGAAATACCTACCGGAAGGATAATTGTAAGAAGCCAGATATTCGCTTTGAACCCAAATCCACCAAGAAGTTCGGCAAAGCTTCCAACAAAAAAGTTATAGTATTTAAAAAAGCCCAGAAAGCCGAGATTGATGGCAATACTTAATGTAAGCCAAAATGTGGCTTCCCGCTTATTTTTACTGTTCTCAATCTTAATACCTGAAAGATAATCCAAACCAATAGAAAACAGTAGCAAAAAGAGAAATCTCCAGTCCCAGCATGCATAAAAATAAAAACTGGCCAACAGCAACAGCCTGTTTTGATGCTGAAATTTTTTATTGAAAACAAACCAATAAAGACAGAATACGATTGGTAAAAAGATAAGAAACCCTATTGAATTAAATAACATATTGCCTTTTTAGAAGTTATTGATATTTAAATACCTCCCATAAAGCAATAAACCATCTATTTCGATATTGTTTTTTGGGGGAACATTTTTTATTTTGATCATTATGAGCGTTTTAAGTTAGATAAAAATACATATCCTCAGCTCAATTTTATTTTTTTAAGATAATCCCTGAGCGGCTTTTCAATAAACTGATAAAATAAAGCAGAAGTAATAATAAGAGTACCCATATAAATCCAGAATATATTGTCAATTCCAAGATTATATGGTTCCAGAATCTCCCTTAAGATATATAAAACAGGGATATGTGTTATATAAACAGCATAGCTTGCTTCTCCTAAATATTCTAACGGTTTTAATGAAAATATTCTGGTCAGTGTTCCGTTATTCTTCGATATCAAAACAATAAGCGGAATAAACAGCAGCGCCATCAGGCCGTTATGATAGAAAAGAGGTACAAAGATCAACGCCAATAGTATTAATAGGAAAATTACAATGACAGGAACATCGTAATTTTTCTGCTTATGATTTTTCACAAAAAACAGCCCTGCCAGGTTTCCTACAAGAAATTCATTAATATGCATCAGTGGGAAATAATACAGCAGTTCGTGACTCTCTGTATGAGGTCCTTCATAATATTGGGACACAGCATAAAGACTACAAATTACCTGCGTTACAATCCAGATAATAATGGTAATCACCCAGATGCTTTTATTTCCTTTAGAATAAAAATGATTATAGAGTAACGGGAAAAGCAGATAAAACAAAAATTCAACAGAGATAGACCATCCGGGGAAATTAAGAATCATAGCCTCTCCGGGAATCCAGCTCTGAAACCCCAATAGGTATAAAAAAGCTTTATAAAAACTAAACCCTGAATACCGGGTGACCAGATATAGCAAAAGCCCCAATACATACAATGGATAGATTCTGGCAAACCGATTCTTGTAATAATCAAAATAGTTGATCCTGTCTTTCTTATGATAGGCTATGATCATGATAAAGCCGGAAAGAATAAAAAAATAGCTTACTCCTACATTCGCTTTCAGAAAAATATTAGAAATGTAATCTATTTTGTATAGAAACATATCTTTATTGAAATGGGAAATGACAATAGCCATAGCCGCAAGAAACCGGGTAAATGTAATCTGGGTTATCTTCATAAAAACGGCCAAACAGTCATATTATACATTGTATTTAATGTCCTTTATCCAGAAACCTTTTTATATTTTATTACTGTAAAGCAGAATCATGAATTATTTTCGTTGAATAACCTTATTACAATCCGCTCACCATCTTATAAAAAAAGGAACAAACTGTTTTATTATAAAGCTTATTTAATAAAAACACCAATATATTTTCCTTCGTATTCTACTACTGTACTTTCAATATTATTTTTTTCACAAAAATCCTGATACGCAGAATTATCACCAATATCATCGCTGATGAAGACTCCTCCTTCTCTCAAATGCTTGTAAAGCTCATCATAAGCCCACATCCTGCCATTATAACTTTTATCAGAATCATAATGGAGAACATCAAAAACTTTATTTTCTGAGAAAATCCTGGGTAAGGACTCTTTGTCTGCAAAACGGAATAATTTCCAACCTCCTTTAAGGTTTTCCGGAACTACATATCCCACATATTGATCACCATCCTGTGCCAGGTAAGGCATATCCGAACTGTAGAGTGTTCCGTTTCTTTTTACCAGTGATAAAAGCGTTGCCAATGAAGACCATCCATAGGCAACTCCAGTTTCCACTACATGCTGAGCTTTGGTAAACTCACAGGCATAGTAGATAAGCTCTAACGCTCCGGGGCCTCCCATTTTTACAGGACATCCCCTTTCTTTTTCTGCTGCTGTAGCTAAAACTTCCTGATAATTGTTACGGAAAGCATCTATTTCAAGCCCAAAAAGCTTAGAAACGGCTTCTTTCTGTGATACTGCTCTTCCAGCGGCCCAGGAATTGGTTTTATCTTTTCCTTTAAAGGCATTGCCCCTGTTGACAGTATTCTTAATAATCTTCCGGCCTAACTCCGGATAAAGATCAGGTCTTTTTAAATACCCGATAAATGTTTTGAGAACTCTAGTTACTTCACTCACTGTGTTGCCTTTAATTGAAGCAAAAATAAAGATTTTTTTTCATTTATCTAAAAACAGGCTATATTTGTGTAACTCAAAGTGAAAAAAAAATTACAATATGCTTTACAATTTTTTTGAAAAAATTCAAAGAAAAAAACAACTGTCTTCTTTAAAAAAGCACCCTAATGTATTTTCTCAGAATATAAGGATTGGTGTAGGCAATCATTTTGTCCTGGATAGAAACCTGAAAAAAGTAAATATTGGCCATTCAGCAGATTTCAGGAACTACATTTCTATTCTTGTTTTAGAAAATGCCTCTTTAGAGATAGGAACTGATTTTTTTATGAATAACTTCTGTTCAATTAATTGTATGGAACACATCTCTATTGGTAGCCATACGTTATTTGGAGAGAATGTAAAGCTTTATGATCATAACCATTGTTATGAAACCTCGCCTGAATTTAAAGTATATTCATCAAAGTTTAATAAAGCTCCCATAAAAATAGGCAGTAATTGCTGGCTTGGAAGTAACGTAACAGTTCTTAAAGGAGTAACCATAGGTGATAATTGTATTATAGGCGCCGGATGTACTATTTATCAGGATATCCCTCCGAATACAAGGGTTATCAATAAGCAGGAGCTAATTTTCGATTCACTTTAATAGTTGAAGCTTTTTTCCTGATTGGATAACATGAAGCGGAGAAACCACAAAGCTATCAATGGTAAAAAATTCCGGAATACTTCCAATCATGAGATCTTCGCACTTTTGCAAATACCAATATGGATATATAGGAAAGAAAAAACTCCATTACTTTACATAAATTTTTAAGATAATGTCAGAAAACAAGAAAATACAGGTTCTTTTCAGACACCGCTCTATGGAAATGGGAGGGGTAGAAAAAGTGGTACTGAGCATGCTCAACAATCTGAATCCTGATAAATTTGAATTAACCATATGCCTAAACATGAATCAGGGAGAACTTCGAAATGAAATCCCGGGTCATGTAAAAAAGATCTACCTTACTGAAGGCAAAGAGAGTTTTTCCAAAAACCCTTTCATCAATAAACTTCAGCTGGCCCGCAGAAGACTAAAACTGACAAGAATATTAAAAAATCCAAGAATTGCTGACCGTATCTTAGGAAATAAAAAGTTTGATATAGAGATCTCTCCCTCTTATGCTACATTCTCATCTGTAAACAATTCAAGCAATAAACATTCAAAAAAAATAGGCTGGTTTCACTCCGAGATCAATTTACCTGCCCTACAGCCAGTAGTTCCGGAGATCATAGACAACTTTCAAAAGTTTGACCATATGATCTATTGCTCGCAAAGGATCAAAGAAATGATGCATCTGTATTATCCGGATTTAAAATATCCTGCAGAAAGTGTTGTCATTAATGCAATTCCTATCGAAGAAATTAAAAAAAAGGCAGAAGAGAAATTAGAAGACTTCCCTCAGGGACCTGTTTTTGTTTCCGTAGGCAGACTTCATCACAGAAAAGGGTACCACAAACTTATTGATGCTCATAAAAGATTGATAGAGGAAGGTTTCCAACACAGTATCTTAATCCTTGGAAATGGAGAAGAAATGGAAAACCTGAAAGAACAGATCAACACCAATAATGTTCAGGATACGTTTATTTTATGTGGCAATAAAATGAATCCCTATCCTTACATTAAGAAGGCAGATTATTTTATTCTTCCTTCCGAATCTGAAGCATGGCCCCTTGTAATTGCTGAAGCATTGATTCTTCAAAAACCAATTATTGCAACGGATACCGGCGATGTTGGAATCATGATTAAGGACCGCGAAACAGGATATCTAATCAAATACGAAACCAACGAAATGTATGAAGCTATGAAAAAGTTCCTTTCTGATCCGGAATTGATCTCCAACATCAGAAAGAACCTTCTTACCATCGAAGATCAGTTTGATAATCAAAAAATCTTCAATGCCGTTGAGCAGATCCTTGAGAATCTTTATCAACAAAAACAAAGTGAATGATGATAATTAAATAATCATCATTCATCTTCAAAGTTTTCCAACCCAATAATATTCATCAGATCAGATACCGTTTCCATATTTTTAAACTGATCCGGATCAAGCTGTTGATTAAAGTTTTCATCTACAAAAGCAATGACAGAGAGTAAACTTATGGAATCATAGTTTTCCAGATCCTTTAACTTAGTGTCCCGGTTCAGCATTTGTTTTTCTTCTAGTTCCTCTTGTAACTTTTCTAAAAAAACGGAAGTTTTCATATATTTTAAATTTTATGATTTGAAAATTAAAAGTCCATTATAGTGGCTCCCCAGGAATATCCCACTCCAAAACCAGCCAATAAGATCTTATTTCCTCTTTTCAACAGGCCTTTATCCAGCATATTTTTCAGTGCAATTGGAATGGTTGCAGAGACTGTATTCCCCGTTGTCTCCATATCAATATAGAATTTCTCGGTTGGAATTTTCATTTTTCGTCTCAAATAATTCAGCATAAAAGAATTAGCCTGATGAAAAACAAAATAATCAATATCATCCATGGTAAGCCCATTTTCATCCATGGTCTCTTTAATCAATCCCGGGATTTTTTCTATGGTAAAATTAAAAATCTCAGGTCCGTTCATATAAAGATTCTCAGGATCGAATTCATGATTTGGGTTTAGTGTAAAATCTGTTTTGAAACCTCCCTTTTTTACGATTAGGTTTTCAGCCCCACTGCCATCAGTTCCCAAACAAAATTTATAATCGCCTACATTGGTATCTTTTTCAATAATTACTGAAGCAGAGGCATCTCCGAATATACAACGGTTTCCTTTATCTTTAGGATTGATATGCTTGGTATATGTTTCAGAAGTGACCAACAATACGCTTTTAGCAATTCCGGCGGCTATTAAACCTTTGGCAAATGCCAGGCCATAGACAAATCCTGAGCATCCCAAATTAAAATCCATGGCTCCTATATTTTTTCTCAGTCCAAGCTTATCCTGCAAAATACAGGCAGTGGTTGGAAGGAAATAATCCGGACTTTGGGTACAGAAAAGAATAAAGTCTATTTTACTTTTATCATAGTTCTCAAAAACCTTTTCTGATGATTGTATAGCCAGATCCAGGACGGTTTCATTTTCTGAAGAAATATGACGCTGTACGATCCCTACTTTTTCCCGGATTCTTTCAGAGCTCCATTCCGGGAACTCCTTTTCCAAATCCATGTTGGTAAGGACCAATTCAGGCAAATAATATTCTATTTTAGAAATTCTTATCATATAAATTCTTTTCTTTGTATGAGAAAAACAAATTTAGAATAATGATATTTATTTATCGTATCATATTAAAAATTCATACTACCTACCAATACCTTATCAAGAGAATCTATCTCAAAATTTGTATTGCTAAGGGATTAAAGGTAGGAAAAAATGTTCGTTTTGTAGAAGTTCCCGAATTAGGTACAGAACCTTTTTTAATTGAAATAGGTGACGAAACAACACTTTCTAATAATGTTAGATTCATTAATCATGACGGCGGTTATAATGCTTTACATTTTTTCGAAAAATATAAGGATGTACGAGCTTTCGGGCGCATAAAAATTGGAAAACAGTGCTTTATTGGTGCAGACACCATCATCATGCTCGGCTCAGAAATAGGTGATAACTGTGTATTGGGAGCAGGTTCGATTTTGACTTCCTCTATGCCGAACGGAACGGTTTATGCAGGGATTCCTGCAAAATTTATTTGCACTATTGAAGAATATGGAGATAAAGCATTACAAAACAATATCATGTATCCAAGAGAGCTCGAAGCAGACAGACCTAAACTTGAAGCTTATGTAAGTGAGCACCTCCCACATACTTATAAACCTATAAAAAAATAAATGTCTGAAAAAAAGAAAATTCTCATTAGAATCGGTTCCCTTCGCCATGGTGGTGCAGAAAAAGTTCTGGCCAACTTTCTTAAAAACCTTCCCAAAGACAAATATGAAGTTGATCTTTTGATTAACCTGTATACTGGAATGTACATTAAGGAAATTCCGTCATGGGTCAACCTATACTACCTTTTGAAAGGGGAAATGATTACCACCAACAGGCCTCATGAAATTCCGGTAAAGGCATTCAGAGTACTTTATCAGAAAATGTTTCTGATGTTCCCATCCCTTCTCTATACATTTATACTGAAAAATAAAAAATACGATGTAGAAATAGCGGCTATCCATGGAATGTACAGAGAGGTACTATCCAGCCCGCAAAAGGATTCCAAAAAGATCGTTTGGGTTCAGAATGACATCTTTAATCTGAAAGAATACACTCCGGATGTCATCAGGCAATTTTTCAAATTTGACAGAATCCTGGTCATTTCCAACAAGCTTAAAGAGGAAATGCAGAAGCTGGCCCGTAATGAAAAAGAAAAACAGGCTGTTGTTAAGATCTTTAACCCCATTGACTCTCAGGATACTCTCCAGAAAGCTGAAGCTGAAATTAATGACTACCCTTTTTCAAAGGATCTTCCAACCTTTATAACCATAGGCACGGTGTATCCTCAAAAAGGCTATGACAGGCTTTTGGATGTTCATAAAAAATTAATGGATGAAGGATTAAAACATCAGATCATCATTATTGGTGATGGATTTGATTTTGAGAATATCCAGGCAAAGCTTAATCAATTGGGGCTTCATGAGACGGTAAAGATGCTTGGCTTCAGAAGTAACCCTTATCCATATCTTAAAAAATCTGATTTTTATGTCATGTCATCCCGACATGAAGGATTCCCTACCATTATTGCAGAAGCTCTTATCCTGAATAAACCTGTAGTTTCCACAGATGTTTCAGGAATCAAAGATCTTCTGCAGGACGGAAAACTGGGCCTCATTACTCCTAATTCAGAAGACGGAATCTATGAAGGGATGAAAAAGTTCCTTCTCAATAAGGAGATTGCACAACAGTTTGAAAAGGAAACTGCAGCAGCAGATCTTCCATTTGTGCTTCAGAAATCGGTAGCACATCTTCAGGAAATTATTGATGAAGTATAAAATATTTTGTTATGCCAGATTACACAGCAATACAGAAAGATTTTTACAGGGAAAGCGGCAAATGGCTTTCTACTTTTGAAATTTGGAAAAAATGTATCAATCCTAACCTCCACTATGTTTATTTATTTAGGAAAGCCCAGAAAAGCAATAAAAAAGCCATTTCCGGTTTATTCTGGAGAATTGTTTTGAGGCATTTTCAGATAAAATACGGTTTCCAGATCTATCCCGAGACTGAAATCGGGGAAGGGCTGTATCTGGGGCATTTCGGAGCATTGGTTATCAATCCCAAAACCAGAATTGGAAAAAACTGCAATATAGCACAGGGTGTAACCATCGGACAGCAGAACCGTGGAAAGAATGAAGGGTTTCCAGTGATTGGTGATGAAGTATGGATTGGCCCCAACGCAGTGATTGTAGGAAGTATCAACATTGGAAATAATGTATTGATTGCCCCTAATTCTTACGTCAATTTTGACGTACCTGATGATTCTATGGTAATGGGAAATCCCGGAAAGATCTACCCTACTACAGAGGCGACGAACGGCTATATCAACAATAAAGTTTAACCGGCCACCGCACTCTTTTTATTAATAAGATATGCTACCAAAAGATTGGGAAGCCAGCATAACCAGGCTACAGCAATGTAGGAATTGCCAGGATCCTGTGTGATACTCTTTAAAACAGGAAACCAGATTCTTAATGTCACTGCAGCAAAGGTACAGGCATAGCTGTATACCATAAATTGTTGATGCTTTACTACGTTACCTTTGGTTATATAGACTACTGCTACCAAAGTGGTAATCAGCCAAATAATTCCCAGGCAAACAAATCCGACAGATGATACAATTCCTCCGTTGGCGTACATTCCTATATAGATAGACGAAACAGAACTTATCAGCACTGCGGCTACGTAGAATTTTCCAATGAATTTGTGCAACTTTACATATTTATTTCTGAACTTGCTCTCAAACTGACGCCAGCCAATGAAGAGGGAAATTCCACCAAAAATAATATGAGCAAAAAATGCAGTTTTCCAAATTGTATTTTGAAGTATCTCCAATGATTTAGAACCTAGAAAAGTATTTTTATGTTCAACAAAAACATAAATTAAAGGATAGGCACCCATAAGCAATGCAAAAATACATAGGATTACAAATAAGAGTTTCTTCATGACAGTTGATTAAATTTTCTGTAAAAATGGACATAAAGAAAGGTTCAACTGTTCCAAAATGAAAGATGAAACAAATATAATATCACTTATTATCTGACACTTACTATTCCAACGTAAGATTTTTGCTTTTTAGAAACTCTCTTGGAGAACAATTCATATATTTTTTAAAATTCCGGTTAAATGAGGTCTTGGAATTGAACCCACTTTCAAAGGCCAGTGATAAAATCGTGTACTTTTGGTTTTCAGGAAGTATTGCTATTCTTTTAAACTCCTCAATCCGCTGCCGGTTGATATAGTCATAAAAGTTTTTGTTCTCCAAAGAATTAATGGTCTGCGATAGTAGGTTCGGATGAACATCCAACAGCTGGGCCACATGGTTCAGATTCAGGTCCGGATCTTTGTACAGCTTTTCATACTCCATTTTGTACACAAGCTTTTCATAAATAGCTTGTATAACATCAAATCCCGGAGAGTTTTTCTGGTACTTTACCACTTCAACATCAGATTCTTTTTCACCTGAAACATCAGCTACAACAGGCAAATCCAAAATCCCCACACGACTGATACCGAAGTAAGCCGCTACCAGAATAAACAAAACAACCATGGAAAAAATAAGAATATCATTCCTTATGATAACAGCGACCCATATTAACGCAATCCCTGTAATCAGATAATATGACCAATTCAGGTTAATCTTTTCGGTATTGGAGTATTGATTGGAAATTTCTTTTTTATATTTTCTGACTGTAAGAAGGCTTAAGCCCACATACAAAATTCCGGACAAGATCATTAAAAATTTGATCACATCACTCAACACCTCATACCCCTTACCTTTATTCTGGTAAACCGTCATCCTATCTTGCGGAGACAGCAGCAAAAACTGAAATAAAATCATATAAATTATCACAACAGGCACCCAATGCAATAGCCAAATCTTTTTCCCCGTATTTCTACCTGTCAGGCTCAGAATATACAAATATAACATCGGCCCATGCATGAAAGGAAAAGGAATTTCAAATCCAATGAGATAAGGAAACTTTAAATAGCCTCCCGAACGGAACAACACAAAAAAAACAAGATGAAATCCTATAATCAGAAACCAGAATGCTAAAAGAAAATCTACTGTTTTCTTTTTCTGCTTTCCCAAGATAAGAAAAGATGAAAACCAGGCAATAAAAATTCCTGCCCAATAAAATATTCCCAGATCGAAATCCATTAAAAATATAAGGTTAAAATCAGGACCTTAATTTATTCTTTTTTCCACAGTATATGGTTATTTATTTTGAATATGATGACCTGCAGTTCTTCTGAGGAACAGAAAATTAAGAATATTTAATCTCAAATTCAAAATTCTAATTTATACTTTGTAATTTTAACTTAGATTTAAACGTTTGAATTATAGGACAGCCTACATTGACAGTAAGACAAAGCATATTTTATCAGACATGATTTTAAGCATATTTTAATATTAAACTTTGTTAAAACACATCAATTCTTCGACAAAAATTATATTTTTGTATAATTATTGATTTAGTCTATTGATTTTGAAAATAATTTAAACGAAATAAATAATTATAAACTTTTAAAAATTTAAAATTATGTCACAATCGTACGAGGTTATTTTTGAAAACAATAAGAAATGGGTAGAATCCAAAGTATCAGAAGATCCACACTTCTTCGAAGAGCTGGCAAAAACTCAGCATCCTGACTATTTGTATATCGGATGTTCAGACAGCAGGGCCACAGCGGAAGAACTGATGGGTGCAAAACCGGGCGAAGTTTTTGTTCACAGAAATATAGCCAATGTTGTCAATACTTTAGATATGAGCTCTACAGCAGTAATTCAATATGCTGTAGAACATCTTAGAGTAAAACATATTATTGTATGTGGACATTACAACTGCGGTGGTGTAAAAGCAGCGATGACTCCTCAGGATTTGGGATTGTTAAATCCTTGGCTGAGAAACATCCGTGATGTTTACAGATTGCATCAGGCTGAACTTGATTCTATTGAAGACGAAAACAAACGTTATGACAAACTTGTAGAACTTAATGTTCAGGAGCAGTGCATCAACGTGATCAAAATGGCCTGTGTACAGGAAAGATACATCTTAGAAGAGTATCCTGTGGTACACGGCTGGGTATTTGACCTTAGAACCGGTAAAATTATTGATCTGGATATTGATTTTGAGAAAATCTTAAAAGACATCCAGAAAATTTATAACCTTACAAGTTCAGACTGGGTCATGAGTAGAAAAACAAAGTAGTTTTTCTAAAAAGAATGTGAAATGAAGTTCTGGAGTATTATTGTATTAACGATTTTTCTGAATTTTACAGCGCTGCCAAGCATTGCTGCGGTTGCAGGCTGGGATATTCTGAGAACCAATATAATAGTGAACGAAGAAGAACCACATTCTCATCCGTCTTCTTTTATTGTTTACGAAAAGGCTATTCCGAAAACATTGAATGTATTTGATTATCTCAAGTTTTCGGAACCCGATTTTCTGGGAAGGTCTTTTGTGCTGGTAGATGATTCTTTTCATCTATCTCCCTTACTTACTATATTTTCTCCTCCTCCGGAAGCTTAACTCCATAGTTAGATTTTTTTGATACCTATTCTCTATCAGTTTTTTGATATTGAATACACATGTACTTTAAAAATTAAAATTTTTCAACTTTTATAACAGACTTATTCACAGAGAATAAGCCGGTTATTTCTCACAGCTTCACATCATGAAAAAGACATCATTAATAGGAGGAATTAAGGAGAATATTCCTTCAGGACTCGTGGTATTTTTAGTGGCACTCCCACTATGTTTAGGAATTGCTTTAGCTTCAGGCGCTCCACCTTTATCCGGAATTATTTCGGGTATTGTAGGCGGCCTGGTCGTAGGATTCCTCAGTAATTCAAATATTTCAGTTTCAGGGCCTGCTGCAGGTTTAACGGCTATAGTTTTAACGGCTATAACAGACCTTGGCGCATTTGAGCTCTTTCTATGTGCCGGGATCATTGCAGGACTGATTCAATTAATTCTAGGATTTGTAAGGGCAGGAAGTATTTCCAACTATTTCCCCAACAACGTTATCGAAGGAATGCTTGCCGCCATAGGAATCATTATTATTCTGAAACAGATCCCACATGCTTTAGGATTCGATAAAGATTATGAAGGCCATGAATCTATTTTCGACAACGGCTTAAACTTCGGATATTTTACAGAATTATTTGGGGCAATCCAGCCCGGGGCTATTATTGTCACTTTAGTTTCTGTAGCTATTCTTATTGCATGGGATAAAATTCATGTACTGAAAAGAATGAAAATGCTTCCAGGCGCTTTGGTTGCAGTAATTGCGAGTATTATTTTAAATCAACTGTTTAAAATGGCAGGAAGCTCATTGGCTATAGAAACCCAGCACTTGGTTTCTTTACCTGTTCCACAGTCTCTGGATGATTTTAAAAACCTGATTGTCATTCCTGATTTTAATGGCTTTACTAATCCAAAAGTATGGATCGTAGGAGCAACTATTGCTATTGTAGCCTCTATTGAAACCCTGCTTTGTATTGAAGCATCAGACAGATTAGACAGACAGCGAAGAATTACTGATACTAATCTTGAGCTTAAAGCGCAGGGAATAGGGAATTTGATCAGTTCATTCATTGGTGGACTTCCCATGACTTCTGTTGTAGTAAGAAGTTCTGCCAATGCAAATGCAGGGGCAACTTCTAAAATATCGGCTATTATTCATGGGGTTTTCTTACTGATCTGTGTACTTACTATCCCTGTCATTCTTAATCTAATTCCACTAGCTACGTTGGCTGCGGTATTAATTTTAGTTGGATATAAACTGGCAAAACCTGCTACGTTTAAGCATTTCTGGCATTTAGGAAAATTCCAGTTTATTCCATTTGTAGCCACTGTTGCAGCTGTTGTAGCAACAGATCTATTAAAAGGAGTGGGAATTGGTCTTGCCATCTCTGTTTTCTATATCCTTCAGGGAAATATGAAAAGAGCTTATTATCTAAGCCGCGAAAAGCTGGATGATGCCGATGGAATCAACATCAAATTAGCTGAGGAAGTTTCATTTTTAAATAAGGCAGCGATCAAAAAAACACTTAAAAATATCAAACCAAATTCTACGGTAACCATCGATGCCAGAAGTACATCATATATTGCTACTGATGTTCTGGAGATGATTCAGGACTTTGCCAATATCCGCGCAAAGGAACAGGACATCATGGTAGAACTTTTAGGCTTCAAAACTTCATACAGAGATTATGAAAGAAGTGAAGATTCCCATATTCTGGTTACCCATAAAAGAGCAATGTAATCTCATTGCCCATCAACTTTTTTTTAATTTAAATTCAAAAAACAATTACATACTATATGAAAGCACATACATACGAAACCCAATCGACGATTACTCCTGAAAAAGCATTAGATTTTTTGAAAGAAGGAAATCAAAGATTTGTAAATAATCTTAAGGCTAACAGGGACCTTCTGGAGCAGGTAAATGCTACACGTGAGGGACAGTGGCCTTTTGCGGTAGTTTTAAGCTGCATAGACAGCCGTACTTCTGCAGAACTTATTTTTGATCAGGGATTGGGAGATGTTTTCAGCATCAGAATTGCCGGTAATTTTGTTAACCAGGACATTCTGGGATCAATGGAATTTGGCTGTAATGTGGCCGGTTCCAAACTTATCGTGGTTTTAGGCCATACTAAATGCGGCGCCTTAAAAGGAGGTCTTGATGCAGCACAGATTGAAGGACTGGGAATGGATAACCTCAACCACCTTATCAACCATTTTGACCCTATCATTAACCAAATAATTGAGGAAAACGAAGAGCGTTCATCAAAAAACAGCTCACTTTTGGAAAGGCTTAATCAGCAGAACGTAAGATGCGCCATTGAAGATATCCGTAAGCAAAGTTTAACCCTTCGTAACCTTGAGAATGAGGGTAAGATTAAAATCGTTGGAGCGAATTACAACGTTGAGACAGGTGCAGTAACCTGGTTATAAGAGATTAACATGATCATAGAATTAAGATCAAAGATCAACACTTAATTCAAGATCGATTATAAGTAAGGCCATCGAAATCCGATGGCCTTTTTCATTTTCCGTAACTACTAACAGCAAGCTCTATTTTCCGTTGTATGCGGACATCGTGTTATTCAATCCGGCAAAAACAAAAGAAAGACTCGCCTTAGAGAATATTTCAATTCTTTCGGTAAGCTTTTCTGCTTCTTCTCCGCTCCATGTACCTAATACATAATCTACCTGACGTCCTGCAGAAAAATCTGCAGAAATTCCAAAACGGAGCCTTGTGTAGCTTTGCGTCTGTAATACTTCATTAATATTTTTAAGCCCATTATGCCCGGCGTCAGAACCTTTCCCTTTCATCCTCAGCGTACCGAAAGGAAGCGCAAGGTCATCTGTTATAATGAGGACATTCTCCAACGGGATATTTTCTTTCTGCATCCAGTATCTTACAGCATTTCCTGAAAGATTCATATAAGTATCCGGTTTCAGCACAAAAACTTTCCTGCCTTTGTGTTTTCCTTCAGCCATCCATCCAAAATTAGCCGTATTGAAAGAAACATCAAGCGTCTCCGCAATTTTTTCAGCTACTTTGAATCCTATATTATGGCGTGTATTTTCGTATTCTGAGCCTTTATTTCCCAGCCCGACTATTAAATATTTCATCAGAAATTTTTTGCAAAATTAAGAGATAAAAAATAAAAAACTCAACCTTCGGAAGGTTGAGTTTACATATTATTAAAAATAATGTTATTGCGGTTTGTAAATATAGTTTACTCCATATCCTTTTGTCATATAAGTCTGTGGATCATAAACGTAATTTGTACTCTTTACAATCGGGTTAGGAATAGGTGGAGTAAGATCTGTAAACGACCATCTCTTAGGATTGTTCGGAGATAATATAAGACTTTCTTTATCATTAAGATCTGTATTTAAAAGTCTTGAAATTTTGTATGCCAACGGTAATAATGTGAACGGACTGATCTCATTGTCATAAGCATAATATTCATAGCTGTATTTTGTAGTCACTGCTCCCATTACTCCTCCGGCCATAGGACCGTAATGTCTTATCACTTTGGAAACATTGTCTCCGGAGTAGGTATAAGCTGTTCTTGAGAAGTTATCATAAGCAAATGGTGTTCCTGCAATATCCGGACCTGTCTTCATAATAATAGAATCCAGTTTTGCTGTCGCAGCACTGTATCTTACATTATAAAGTGATTTTGTCTTTCTGAGAAGTGTTTGTGGTCCCGGGTCAGTAGCTGGTGGAACAGGGGGAGGTCTTCTGAAGATAGAACGGTTTTCAGAAATCGTTTCCAATCTTCCGGTATTTCCATAAGTAAGCAGTCTGGTAAAAGAAACACTATCCTTATCCAGCTTCCCGTTTCCGTCAAGATCAAGGAATCCATTAAAGGCGATCTGGCTGATCTTATCTCCACTGTACATTATGTTAGTGATTGATGCACTATCCATAAGTACTGTATTCACAAGAAGCCCACTGTAATGATATTCAGCTAATGTATCTTTATCTGTAATTTCTTTATATAATGCTCTGGGACCGGTTAATCCTCCTGTGTTATTCAGATCTAATAATGGATTTCCTTCTTCATCCACTAGATTCTTGCAGGAATGCACTGAGGCAAAACCAGCTATTAATAAAATAAAATAGAAAAGTTGTTTCATTTTCTGGTAATTGATTATTTTTTGACAAATATAATTTTTTTTTGCATAAAAATTATATAATTATTTATATTCCAATAAGATTAATAATTGAATTCTTTTACAAATTTTTATAGCTATAGGTCAGTTTTTGATTTTTCTCAATCACCGGATAGCCTTGATCATAGGTATAACTTTGTGTGGTATTAACTCCAGGGGCCGGCGCAGGCATCTGAACATACGTTGACGTAGGGTTGTTTGGAGACAGCCTGTAGAAATTGACCGGATTCATCAGGCCCCGCATGATAAAAAACACTCTTGGAAGTGTAGAAAAGGGGCTTTTCTGAGAATCATAGTTTTGAAAACTATAGATCGTTTGAACAGCTGTAGTCATATCAGGAGCACCATTCGTATTCAGGATTCCTTTAGAACTCGTTACCTTAAAAATATTATCTCCGGCATATACAAAAACGTTCTCTACGAATGCATTGTAGGCAGATATCCCTCCTACTTTTCTTTTTTCAAGAATTTTCGTAAGCTTTCCTGCTACATCATATGTAAAAGCATAATCGCTGATGAATGATGTTCCGGGAATTGATCCTGTTGCCACACAAGACGCATTATAAATCTGTCCATTAATATCCGGAGTTACATCAAACTCATAAGACAAACTTCCGGGAGTCTGGCTTGCAAAATTAATTTTAGTAATTTTTTTGTTTGTATTGTATGTTAACGTACTTATATAACTGGCGTTAGAATTATCATCTTTAAAAACAGCCTGATCCAAAATTCCGGCTGTTGTAATATATTCTTCCTGAGAAACATTATCCTTATTGATTTTTTCCAGAATTTTTTTGGGGGCAGTTCCTTCATCAGGATTCGGGATCGATTCTGTGGGGTCAGAGGTTGTATTGCATGATGCCAATACTCCTAAAAGAGCAATTCCTGTAAATATTTTAAGAAAGTAATTTTTTACCATAGAAAAATTAGTTTTAGTAATGCCAAATATAATTCAATTTTCGATAACAGCATACACTCCATTCGAACAAATTCACAATAAACAGACGTAAAAACAAAAAAAATCTAAAAACATAACGTTTTTAGATTCTTAATTATTATATTTTCATGAAAATTAATAAGGCTGTAGTACTGATGTTGTCAAAACAGACTGTGCCATATCATTATTCAGTACTGCAGTATCCACGGCTCTTCCTATTCCCAGCACCGGTATTGGTGAACCGCTTAATGTACGTTTAATACAGGCTACTTTCACCACATATTTGTTTTTTGGGGTAAGATTGGAAAGAGTGGCATTCAGATTAAAAATTTTATAAGCTCCGGCTCCTCCCAGCAATACGTCTGTTCTTACAGCTCTCAGTCTGTCATCTACAAAAATCCCGCATGCAAAACTTGCTGAACCTTTTGCGGCTTTCTGAACAGTAGTTTGAAATGAGAATGTTACTTTATTGTTTGAATTTGTTACGGAGAAATTATCCAATGCCGTTGGCAATACAGTCCAATCTCCAGCTAAAGGATCACCTTCGTTATAAGGAACAGCTGACCCGCTGGAGCTAAAAGAAACCCCTGTCTGATCTGCCACAGTGTTGATAGAGAATACAGACATACTTCCCTGGCCATCAGCAATTTTTATAGCCTTCCAGTCATTGGCTGTCATCGCTGAATTGTTATGAAAGATATCTCCACTCGTTCCTGCAGAACCTTTTAAAAGATCTGTACCTCCGGTTCTTAATTCTTTTCTGACATTTAAATCTCCATTCACATCAAGCTTATTTGTAGGGTTTGATGTATCAATGCCCACTTGCGCATTTATCCATACTGCGAACAAAAGAGATTTTATAAAAAATATTTTTTTCATGATTTGATTTAGTTTATAATCGGGTTAAACACCTCCGGAACCTCATATACATCTACTTTCAGAGAAGACTGAGCAATGAAGCTGTTGATATTAGATGCTGCATTGATTCCAATAGTAAGCGTTTTGCCTGATGCATTACCGTAAGATGCCAGTCTTGCACATCCTACACTTACTGTATGGGTTCCTTTTGTAAGGTTTTCAACGATTCCAATCTGGGTATGGGTAAGGAAAGGCTGCAGGGAACCAATGGCCTTCAGATTTCTCTGTCTTAGATTCACCAATTTATCATCTACAAAGATTCCACAAGCATAGTCTATGGAAGTATCTGTAGCTCCGTTTGCATCAAAATTAGCCTGTACAACAGTTTCAAATTGAAAATAAGCTTTGCTTACCGTACTGTATACATTGATATCTTGTGAAAGTCCGGCAATTTTCTTGAAATTACTCAAAGTACCATATTGTGTGCCTTTATTAAAAACACTGCCTCTGGAAGTAGTTATATTAGACTGTTCACTATAAGTAAATCTGGCTCCCTGTTTATCGGAAAATGAATTATTAAAAATCAGATAAAATTTGTTGGGTTCATATTCAGGAATACGAAGTGTTTTCCAAATAGGAGGATATCCTTCGCCCTGTGATACAAGTAACTGGTCATTATTTCCCTGAGATACAGAATTATCTGAAGAGTCATACACCGCAATCTTATCTCTTAAATTAAGGTCTCCATTGACATCAAGTTTTGCTTTTGGAGAATCTGTATTAATTCCCACCTGAGCAGACAATAATAATCCTGCCGGAAGGAGTAAAGTCAATATTATTTTTTTCATCAATTGTTAGTTTTTATAGCTTACAAATTCAATTACATCCATTTTCATCGTAGATTCCAGTGTAAATGCATTAGACACCCCATTGGAGCTCTGAACATTCCGTCCTATTGTAAATTGAGATGAAGTACTGGAAGCATCAATTTTTCTGCATGCAATTTCAATTTTATGAGCACCTACAGGTACATTTTGCTCAGTATAATTAAGGGTGAAAATATAGTCCTGGATACCTCCTTTTTCAGAATTATTATTAGACTCTATTCTGTCTGGACGAACAGCCACAAGCTTTCCATTTCTAAATACCCCACACGTAAATCTCACATCATTAATCACAGTAGCGGTTGGTGATTTCATTTCAACCCCTGTCTGGAACTGATACGTTAACCTATTTCTTCCATTTTTGATACTAAAGTTATTTTCAAGACCTGCAATCTTTACCCATTTACCTTTAGTAGCATCAGTGATATTGTCCCCTACATTATTCTTAAACACATTATCTCCTGCAATACCATCTGTAAGGGTAGTAATACCCTCCTGATCTGATGACAAATACGAATTGATCAATTTGTATTGCCCTTCTTCCATAAAGGAAACATTCAACGACTTCCAAACAGGAGATTTACCTTCTCCCTGAGAAACCAGGATTTGCCCGTTCAACCCGGCATTACCTGCCTGAGTAGAACTGCCTCCCACTCTAAGTTCTTTTCTTAAAGTAGTTTTTCCATTGACATCGAGAGTAGATTTTGGCTTAGGTGTCCCGATTCCCACCTGTGCGTTGGCATAGAATGAAAGAAATCCAGCAACGAAATAAATAGTTTTTTTCATAATTAAGGACTGCAAATGTACAAATTAAGAACTACAAAAAGTCCCAACCGACACACCTAACACCATAGAAATAAACACATTACACGATAGAATTATTCGCACACAAAAGTAGAATTATTACTACATGAGCATACTTTATTGGCTCATCTTAAAGCACGCTTCTTCACAACCTCCTTCTACAACGAGGCTTACAGCTTTATTTTTATCATTAAAAAGTGATATTATATTGCCTAAAACTGTGTTAACTCTCTAATTAATGAATATTTTTAACCAAAAAGCTGACAACAATCACAAAAAAACATATAAAAACTTAAGTTATTATATGTTTTTTCAGTTCCCGGAAGAGCTTTATCATTTTGGAAATTAGATTTTAATGATGGGCAATAATAGCTTTCAGCAACAGATTAACCTCATCTACATTTTTCACTCTTTCCTTTCTCATCATGAGCTGGTTACCTTCTTTTCCTGATTTTTCTTTAAGCTGCGCTTCGGCAGGATTTTGGGTTAAATAAGTAATGATATGTCTGAATCTGTCTGTCTGGTAAAATTTATCCTGGGGATTGCCTGGGAAATACCCTAAAAACACACCGTTTTTCATTACAATCTTTTCGAAGCCTATATCCGCAGCCAGCCATTTTAAAGCAACACTTTTCAAAAGGTTTACCGCTTCTTTTGGAAGAGCTCCAAAACGGTCTATTAATTCAAGCTCAAACTTATGAAGATCCTGTTCATTCGTTATTTCTGCAATTTTCTGATACAACAGCAGTCTTTCTTCCGTATTGGAAATATAAAAATCCGGCAGCATAAGCTCAAGGTCAGTATCGATATTGACATCTTTTACAGATTTGAACAGCTTCTGTCTGTCCTCTTCATTTTCAAACAGGTTTTCAAAGTCTGCATCATCTTTCAGCTCTTCAAGGGCTTCCTGCATTAATTTCTGATAGGTTTCAAACCCCATCTCATTGATGAATCCACTCTGTTCCGCACCCAATAAATCTCCGGCACCACGAATTTCAAGATCCTTCATGGCAATCTGAAAACCACTTCCCAGGTCAGAAAACTGTTCAATAGCTTCCAGACGTTTTCTTGCATCAGAAGTGATCATATCATAAGGGGGTGTAATCAGATAACAAAATGCTTTCCTGTTGCTTCGCCCCACCCTTCCTCTCATCTGGTGAAGATCCGCCATTCCGAATCTTTGGGCATCATTAATAAAAATAGTGTTGGCATTCGGAACATCTACTCCACTTTCCACAATTGTTGTAGAAACCAGCACATCGTATTTCCCTTCCATAAAGTCCAAAACATTTTTTTCCAGCTGTTTACCTTCCATCTGTCCATGTCCGGTAATAACTCTGGCATCGGGAACCAATCGCTGGATAAGCCCGGCAATATCTTTCAGGTTCTCTATCCTGTTATTGATGAAATACACCTGCCCATCTCTCTGAAGTTCATAAGAAACAGCATCACGAAGAGTTTCTTCATTAAATCCGATCAGCTGAGTATCAACAGGCTGTCTGTTTGGCGGTGGCGTTTTAATAACTGATAAATCTCTGGCAGCCATTAAAGAAAACTGCAGTGTTCTTGGAATAGGAGTAGCAGTCAAAGTAAGGGTATCAACATTACTTTTCAAAGTTTTCAGCTTATCTTTTACAGAAACACCAAACTTATGCTCTTCATCAATGATCAGTAATCCTAAGTCTTTAAATTTCACGGAAGCACTTACCAATTGATGAGTTCCTATAATAATATCTAATTTTCCGTTTTTTAAAGCATCCAAAGTCTCTGATTTCTGCTTGGCAGTTCTAAAACGGTTGACATAGCCAACATTTACAGGAAAATCTTTCAGTCTTTCTTTAAAGCTTCTATAATGCTGAAACGCCAGAATAGTTGTAGGCACCAATATAGCGACCTGTTTTCCATCTGTGGCGGCTTTAAATGCTGCACGAATGGCCACTTCAGTTTTTCCAAAACCTACGTCACCACATACCAGCCTGTCCATAACCGTATCAGCCTCCATATCCTTCTTCACATCAAATGTTGCTTTTTCCTGGTCTGGAGTATCTTCATAGATGAAGCTTGCTTCCAGTTCATTCTGCAGGTAAGAATCCGGAGTATAAGCAAAACCTTTGGCTGTTTTTCTTTGGGCGTATAATTGGATAAGGTCAAAAGCAATCTGTTTTACTTTTGCTTTTGTTTTCTGTTTTAAAGATTTCCAGGCAGGAGAACCCAGTTTACTTAGCACCACTTCTTTTCCGTCAGGTCCATTAAATTTTGAAATCTTATGCAGTGAGTGAATGCTGACATACAGGAGATCTCCGTTTTTATAAGTCAGTTTAAAACATTCCTGAATTTTCCCATCATTATTCACCTTTACGAGTCCCATAAACTTCCCGATACCATGATCAATATGGGCAATATAGTCCCCGATTTTTAAAGACATCAGGTCTTTCAGGGTAAGCTGTTCAGACTTGGCGAATGTATTTTTGGCTTTATACCTTTGATAACGGTCAAAAATCTGGTGATCCGTATACACCAGGAGCTTATGTCCATTATCCACAAATCCTTCATGAAGTTCAGATTTAAAGCTTTTAAAAGGAAGCTCATGTTCCAGTTCTTCAAAAATAGATTCCAGCCTTTCTTTTTGTTTTTCTGTTGAAAAAGATATCCAGGTATCAAAACCTTCGTTCTGTTTTTCCTCAAGATCTTCAATCAGCAGTTCAAAATTTTTATGGAAGGAAGGCTGTGGGAGCTGTTCCATTTTTATTTCAGAAATATCTTTCAGGCCTTCTATGCTTATTCCGCCAAAATCAACGGTCTTGAATTTTTTATAATCAAAAAGAAATTCCTGGTCTGAAATAAAAAGTTCTTGAGGCGTTCTGTGGGCAATATCTTTATTTAAAGTATCATATTTCTCTAAAGCTTTCTCATAGAATGTCTTTATCTTTTGCATTCCAACCATTCCATTTCTGGAAATAATAAAGCTTTCCTTTGGCAGTAGCTGTAATAATGACACTCTACTTCCTGTCACGGAAAAATTCATATTGGAAACCAGCTGGAGCTCTTTTACTTTATCTATGGAAAGCTGGGTTTCTATATCAAAGGTTTTAATACTTTCCACTTCATTTCCAAAGAACGTTATCCTGTATGGTTTCTCATAAGAATAAGAAAATACATCTACAATTCCTCCTCTCACAGAAAACTCACCAGGCTCGGAGACAAAGTCAGTCTGCTGAAAATGATAATGATTAAGCAACTCGTCAATAAAATCAAAATCCAGTTGATCTCCTACTTTTATATGATGTGAAATTGCTTTAAAGTCTTCTTTCTTTAAAACCTTTTCAGATAATGCTCCTGCGTAGGCCACAATTACTTTTGAAGACCTTCCTGAGCTGAGCTTATTTAAAACTTCCGTTCTCAGTACCAGATTGGCATTCTGAGTTTTTTCCACCTGATAAGGTTCAAGATGGGTTGCCGGAAAATACAGCACCTTTTCTTTTCCCAAAAGATCTTCCATTTCTGCATTCGCATACAAAGCATCTTCTTTATCATCTACCAGATAAAGAATACTTTTCTTTTGAACTAAAAAAAGTTCAGCAACAAAAACAGACACCGAAGACCCCGCACTCCCCTTCACGGCAATATGCTGATCGTTTTCTAACTGAGTGAATATTTCTTTCCCGAATTCCTTTTGTAAAAGATCAGGAAGAAACTTTTCATTGATGGATTTTAACTGCATAAATACTAATGGTATAAACGACAAAAGCGATTTCGGGAGTTTTCCGAAATCGTTTTTAGCTATACAAAGATAAGAATAAATTTTTCTTATTTATAAAAGCGGATAGATACCTATTTAAAATGAGGCTATTAGTTTTTTTATAAATCTTAATTTTTATTAATTTATTTAATTCCCTGTTAAAAAAAAACAAAAAAATTCCCATGGCACAATGTTTGAAAATTTATGCTTATAACCAAACGCTAAAGAATAATATTATGAAAAAAGCAATTAAAATCTTAGGAGTCTTAATGCTGTTTGTTTTTACGGCATTATCTTTTTCGTCGTGCAGTGATGATGATGACCCTACGAATAATGACTTCTTCGCAGGAACATATAAAGGAAGCATCTCTTATAACGACGGAGGATCTACCAACATCAGTACAGATAACGGAAGTGTATTCGTAACCAAGATCGCCAGCGGTACCAAGTATAATTTTTCTTTCTCAAACGGAATTCCTGATCTCAACGGGATTGAGTTTGAACAAAAAGGAGATCATACCCTTGTCATGATTGGTTCTACAGGAACATCATATATAAGAATTGACAACAACGAATTAAAAATTCTATACCTTAAAGATGGTAAGACCTGGACCGCCAATTGTACCCGATAAACATTTCATACTATAATTATATTACAAAAACCTGTTTTCATTGAAACAGGTTTTTGTATTGATAGGAATTGTTTTAATTTTTTTTTAAGCTGTAATAAACTTTAGTTAAGTTTAAAAAACCAAAAATTCTCAGCCCGCTTTTTGCATATCTTTATGTAACAAAAACAAACAGTATTTCTTATGAAAAAATTATTATCAGCAATGTCACTGATCTTAGGACTGGGACTTGCAACTGCTCAGCAGACGGCTCCTGCTACAAGCACAGCTCATCAACCGGTGAAAACAGTAAAAGCAACTAAACCTGCTGAAATAAAAGCTGCAAAACCCGCTGACATGAAAACAGCAAAACCCGCTGAAGTAAAACCCGCTCAGCCTGCTGTCAAAATGAAAAAAGACGGAACTCCGGATAAGAGATACAAAGACAATAAACATCTGAAAAAAGACGGAACTCCCGACAAAAGGTATAAAGTAAACCAATAAGCACAACATTAACATATATAGTTGTTATTTTCATAATCAAATTTCGAAATGCCGATGAACAAGTTTTATCGGCTTTTTTATGCCATGCTTTGTAAAAATTGTTCCAGTTCTCTACTTAATTTATAAATTTGGAGCATGTTAAACTTCTTCAAGAAAAATGCAGCGCTTATTTGGGCAAAAAAACATGTTCAAAAAGCAGGGGAATTCAAAAAAAATGCGGAGAAAAATCAGGATGATCTATTACTTTCTCTTATAAACACTGCTCAAAAAACTCTTTTTGGACGGGAGCATGATTTTGAAAACATTCATTCTGTAAAAGATTTTCAGGATAGAGTTCCTCTTGCTGACTATGAAGACCTGAAGCCTTATATTGAAAGAGTAAAAAAAGGACAGGCCAACATTCTCTGGACCGATACTCCGGAGTATTTCGCAAAAACCTCCGGAACAACCTCCGGATCTAAATACATTCCTATTTCTAAAGAAGGGATGCCATTCCAGATTGCGGGAGCTCAGAGTGCTCTGTTCCATTATATTGCTCAAAAAAACAATGCAGACTTCGTTAACGGAAAAATGATCTTTCTACAGGGAAGTCCCGAGCTGGAAGAAGTCTTTGGAATAAAAACAGGAAGATTATCAGGTATCGTGGCCCATCATATCCCAGGATACCTTCAAAAGAACCGTCTTCCCAGCTGGGAAACCAATATTATGGAAGACTGGGAGGGCAAAGTAGATCAAATCATTATGGAAACCGAGTCTGAAAATATGACCCTTATTTCAGGAATTCCGCCATGGCTGATTATGTATTTTGAAAAACTGTCCGAGAAGCATGGGAAAAAGATCAAACAACTGTTTCCCAACCTTCAGCTCATTGTTACGGGAGGAGTCAATTATGAACCATACCGGGATAAAATGGAAGATCTTCTGGGAGGTAAAGTTGATATTATCCAAACTTTTCCAGCTTCCGAAGGATTTTTTGCTTTCCAGGATGATTATACTAAAGAAGGATTGTTACTGCTGACCAATCATGGAATTTTCTATGAATTTATTCCTCTTGAAGAATACGGCAAACCTCATGCACGGAGATTAACATTACAAGAAGTTGAACTTCATAAGGATTATGCTCTGATCCTTACCACCAATTCCGGGTTATGGGCTTACTCGATAGGCGATGTTGTACGATTTATTGACAAAGAACCTTACAGAGTTTTAGTAAGTGGCAGAACCAAACATTTCACCTCTGCTTTTGGTGAACATGTCATTGCTTTTGAAGTGGAAGAAGCAATGAAGGCTACTTTGGAAAAACTCCCGGCACAGATTACAGAATTTCATCTTGCCCCTCAAGTTAATCCTCAGGAGGGCCTTCCTTACCATGAATGGCTGATTGAATTTGAAAAAGCTCCTGAAGATTTGGAATTATTCAGAAATGAACTTGACCGCCAGCTAAGAAGCAGAAACAGCTATTATGACGACCTGATTTCAGGGAATATTTTACAAAAGCTCTGTATTACCAGGCTCAGAAAAAATGCATTTCAAGAGTATGCTAAATCTCAGGGAAAATTGGGTGGACAAAACAAAACTCCAAGATTGGCAAATGACAGAAATATCGCAGATTTATTAGAAATTTATAAACTTTAAAGATATTTTTTCAATTCCAAAAACGTATATTCGAAAAAAATTATAAATTTGAAAAACTAAAAGAAAATAATGAAAGCATCTGTACTGTTAAAATCGTCTTTATTAACCTCCTTATTTGTCATTTCATCTTGTGCTACCACAAAATACAGCGAAGATATCTCCAAAAATAACTATTCAAATCTTCAGGCAGGAAAAATGTATGTTGTTCAAATGAGGGATGGCTCTCCAAAACAAAAAATCCTGTTCAGAAATGTAGTGGGTGAAAATCTGGTAGGAACAGCCGGCAAAAAAGACAGTACAGAAGTAATTATTCCTAAAGCTAAGGTAGCTGCTGTAAAGGACAGATCCAAAGCAAGAATAGCTGCCGGAGCAACCATTATAGGAGCAGCCGGAGTTGCTGCCATAGTACTGAGTGCAAGCAGAGCTGACTAAAATAGATTTTATCTTTCAGGATATATTTAATTTATCTTTTAAAAATCAACATATGAATAGCCTTAAATAAATTTTTAGGGCTATTTTTGTTCATGATTTCCTTTACCCCGTTACAAACCCTACAAAATATCGAATTCAGAAATCTTCTTACAGGAAGGTTTTTTATTGTTTTAGCATTCAGAATGCTTGCCACCTTATTGGGATGGTGGGTATACCAGCTGACTAAAGATCCATTTTCAATAGGCCTTATCGGGCTCTCGGAGGTTATTCCTGCAGTGAGCTGTGCTTTATATGCCGGTCATGTTATCGACATGAATGAAAAGAAGCGCCTGCTTCTGATCTGTAATTATTCTTATATTTTCCTGATAGGTCTTTTACTTATTCCTGCATTTCTTAATGTAGAAATGCATTTTACAGGCCATCAGATCACTTATTTTATTTATGGTGTTATATTCTTCACAGGAATAGCAAGGGCTTTTATCGGCCCTATCGTTCCTTCTATGATCCCCAGAATAGTAAAAAAAGAAAACCTGCCGAATGCCGTTACCCTGAATCAGGCAACATTTCTGATCTCTTCGGTATGCGGCCATGCCATAGGAGGTGTTCTCATCGGATATGTGGGAGTAAAGTGGACATTAGTGGTTATATTATCTTTAATTTTTATTGCTTCTTTATTTTTCTGGCAGCTGAACAAGCAATATTCGGAAAATAAAAAGGACTCAGTAAATATTGCGGAAAGTATGCGTGAGGGGATTTCTTATATCTTTAAAACCAAAGAAATTTTAGGAGCCTTATGCCTCGATATGTTTGCCGTACTTTTTGGTGGTGCAGTGGCTATGATTCCTGTATTTGCTACTGACATTCTGGATTCGGGAGCGGAAGGTTTCGGTTTGCTGAATGCTGCCTCGGATATAGGGTCAATGTGCATCATTACTATTCTGGCGCTTGTTCCTTTACGAAAAAACCAGGGGAAAATTCTTCTGGTAGCCGTTACAGGATTTGGGCTCTGTATCATTGGGTTCGGATTATCCAAACTCTACTGGGTATCATTTATGTTCCTGGTGATGAGCGGAATGCTGGATGGAATTTCTGTAGTAATCAGGGGAACCATTGTTCAGCTAAAAACCCCGGATCATATTCGGGGCCGTGTTTTAAGTGTCAATTCAATATTCATTATGTCCAGTAACGAAATGGGACAATTTGAAAGCGGCGTAATGGCTAAAGCTTTAGGAGTTGTACGTTCTGTAATATTTGGGGGAACCATGACTGTCTTGATAGCGCTTCTTGTAGGAAGCACTAATCCCAAGCTGAGAAAAATGCAGTACTAGCTCATCTTCACCTATAAAAAAATAACATCAGCTATAAAACGTAGCTGATTTTTTATTGCCCCGTAAACAATTTTTGCTTTTTTATTAGTAAAATTTTCTTCAAAATAATAAATACACGCAAATAAATACATTTATTTTATTAATATTATAAACATCTAGCTAAAACATTGATTATTAAACAATAAATAAGTATTTTAGCCTTGTTAGATTATAATAATTAAATGTATTCTTTATAAAGTACCTGCTGCTGTTGTAATTAACACAAGCCCATTAGAATAATCTCCTAAAACCTGAAATATTTAAATGTTTTTCAAACAACAACTGAATAAGTAGGGATATATAAATTTCAACAAAAAATATTGCTAACTATATCAATATCTAATGATTATAAACAACAGTCTTAGGCCCTTTTCTGATAAATAAAAAACTCAAATACTATTTTATATGAAAAAAAAACTACTCCTTATCATCTTATTTATATCACATCTATTTCACGCCCAGTCGGACTGCATAACTGCAATACCTATTTGCGGAAACTCTGATATCTCCTATACCCCTACCGGACCTGGCGCCATCAATGAACAGGTTGGTACGAATTCATGCTTGAGTGATGAAAATTATTCCGTGTGGTATACCTTTACCATAGCAACCTCAGGAACATTGGCATTCACTATCAACCCCAATGACGACGACGATGATTATGATTTTGCAGTCTATGGTCCTACGAATGGCGGATGCTCCTCTTTACAGAACAACGCTGTTTTTGTATCTCCATTGAGGTGTAATTTCTATCCGGGTACCACTACAGGAAATACCGGCTTATCATTAACCATACCTCCCGGCTCAAATAACCAAGCTGAATGGAGCCCATACATAGACGTAACAGCCGGTGAAACCTATTATCTTATTGTAGACAACTTCGACGAATCAGCTAACGGATTTTTGTTGAACTGGACCGGTACTGCAAGTCTGAATTCTGCATTTAATGATCCAGCGCTGGCTCCTAATCCGTTCATCACGCCAGGCACTCTATCAACCCCACCAGAGCCCAATGAAGTGACAGTATGCAGTGGATTTTCTGTTCCCTTTGATTTTACGACCTTTACTCAGGGAATTATAAACGGCAACAGCACCAATTTTACAGTAACTTATCATAACAACACCAATGATGCTGTTACAGGAGGAAATCCTATTACAACCGGGCCTATAGATGCTACAACAATTTATTTCTACAGAATTGTTTATCGTGACCCTGCCAATCCTGCTAACCTCAACAATGGATGTTTCATTACAGGGAGTTTCAGGTTTAGAGATGGTAATTTTACCCTAACGCCCACCACCCTTACCAGCTGTAGTAATAATAATTCAGGAACAGCATTGTATGACCTGACAACAGCCAATATAGGAACCGGTCCTACTCATGTATTAAAATATTATCCTTCGCTATATGACCTCAACAATGGCACCAATGAAATCACCAATCCAAACGCTTATTCCTCTGCTGAAGGATCTGTCTTTGTAAAAGCAACCAATCCGTCCGGATGTATTGCCACTGTAGAAATTACCTTAAAATTTCATCCGGCAGTAACCGTAACGGATACCATTCTAAGAGCCTGCTATATTGAAGCCAATCCATCAACAGCCTCATTCAATCTTAACAACGCATTGGTAACCACACAAGCGAATACTACGAAAAGATACTTTCCTTCTTTAACAGATGCAATAAACGAGACGAATGAAATCTTAAACCCGGCAAATTATATTGCACCAAACGGACTGATTTACGTAAGAGTCATCAATAGCCAGGGATGCTACTCTATTGCTAAAGTAACTTTAACAGTACTTCCTCCTGTACAATCTGATGTGTTGGTTGACAAAATCATTTGCATGGAAGATACAACTACACTGGATGCAGGACCTGGATTCAGCGGCTATGAATGGAGCACCGGAGCTACTACTCAGTCCATCTCCAATGCAGGAGTAGGAACCTACTGGGTAAAACTGAAAACCGGAGACTGCATAACCCTTCAAACAGTAAAGATTTATGCTTCCGAACAGCCTGTAGTGACCGGTATTGATATCTCCAACAATGCAATAACTATAAATGTCACAGGCGGAACTCCCAGTTACCAATACTCTATGGATAATATAATATGGCAGAACTCGAATGTATTCACCAACATTTCCAGAGGAAATCATAAAGTATATGTAAAAGATGCTTATGATTGTGATCCTATTGAAATTTCAGTAGTTGTCCCAAACCTGGTTAATGTCATCACTCCAAACGGAGACGGAATAAACGATGGAATAGATTATTCAACATTGGCAGATAAGCAAAATCTCATCTTAAACATTTTCGACAGATACGGAACAAAAATCCATCAGGCAGATAAGTCCAACGGATATAAATGGGATGGAACTGTTTCCGGGAAAAAAATACCTACAGGAACCTACTGGTATTCTATGACATGGAATGAAAATGATAAAAAGAATACGCCTATTAAATTCTCAGGATGGATCATGGTAAAAAACAGAGATTAATTCGCTCTTTAATTCCCTAAAAGATATGTTTTTAAAATATACAATGGCTTAATAATCACCATTAAAAAAACCAGTCAATGAAAAAGATATTATTATTTTTAATTTTATGGATATCCCAGGCATTTTACTCGCAATCAGACTGCATTACAGCCATCCCAATATGTGGAAACTCTAATATATCCTACACCCCTTCAGGCCCTGGAAGTATACTGGAAATTCTCAATCAGAACGGCGGCTGCTTAAGTACTAATGAAAGGTTTACAGTATGGTATACTTTCAGCGTATCTACTTCAGGAACACTTGCCTTTACCATTGTACCCAATGTACAGGCAAATGATTATGACTTTGCAGTGTATGGGCCTACGAATGGAGGATGTGCTTCCCTGCAAACTCCCGGCAATATTTTTATACAGCCTTTAAGATGTAATTATTCAGGGACCGGTGGAGATACAGGTCTTGACCTGACTCTAAATCCACCTGCTGTATTCCCGACCAATCCTCCGGGTCAAACAAATAGCATGAATAATGGTAAATGGAGTCCTTATATCAATGCATTAGCCGGAGAAACCTATTATCTGGTTATTGATAATTACAGCAGGTCTACCAATGGCTTCTCATTGAACTGGACCGGTACCGCAAGCTTAGAATCTGCGTTTAACAATCCCACTTTAGCTCCTAACCCATTTATTACTCCGGGTATTCCTGCTGCAGATCCTGCACAACCAAGTACGGTTATGGTATGTGGACTTCCTACTCAGTTTAATTTCCTTTCTCTGAGTGCAGGGATTATCAACGGAA
>NZ_JALCZE010000009.1:0-276712 GCF_024586575.1 Chryseobacterium sp. WG23 | reverse complement strand
ATATTTTTATAGGGTAAAATGTCTGGAAGAGGGACAGTTGAATGAAGCATTTATGCCATTTAGAGAAGATTTTCTTAATTCTTAATATGGAATGTTGGCTAATCGCAAAGGAGCAAAGTTTTTCTAATTTTTAATAATGCTTTAAGACGCAAGGATTTTATCGAAGATAAAATTAAATTGGTTACCGTTGATGGAGTGGTTAAAATTTTACGGAAAGGTGACGGTTTTTTTGCGCAGCCTGATATTTTTATAGGGTAAAATGTCTGGAAGAGGGACAGTTGAATGAAGCATTTATGCCATTTAGAGAAGATTTTCTTAATTCTTAATATGGAATGTTGGCTAATCGCAAAGGCGCAAAGTTTTTTTAATTTTTATAATGCTTTAAGACGCAAGGATTTTATCTTCGATAAAATTGATTACCGTAAAAACTTGTTGAAAATCTATGATTTTCTTGCGCCCTAAAAATTTAAATACACTTAAATCCTTGCGCCTTTGCGATTAACCAAAAATATAGATTCTTTAAAATTAAACCAATTTAAAAACCTGTTAGGTTTAGCAAATATACTTTACAGTAATTAAAAAAATTAATAAGCTATGAAGAAATCTGTTTTCATCTTAATAATTATACTTTTTAATCAAATATCCGCACAGGAAAAAATAAATATTTGGCCAAAAGGTCAGATGCCAAATTCTAAAGGATTATCATTAAAAACCGAAGAAAAAGACGGCAGAATTGTACAGATAAAAGAAACCGAACTTTTTGCTTTTTTACCTCCCAAAGAAGACAGAAAACAGATGGCTGTCATCATCATTCCCGGTGGCGGATATTACAAACTTACCTACGATCTGAATGGTTTCCAAATTGCAAAATGGTTTAATACATTGGGAATTTCTGCTTTCGTTTTGAATTACAGATTACCGATTTCTCCCGATGTTAAGCAAAGAGAACTTGCTCCATTGCAGGATATTCAGGCGGCTATAAAATATCTTAGAAAAAATGCCGGGCAATATGGTATTTCGCCAGATCAGGTTGGTGTGATAGGAACTTCCGCAGGTGGACATTTGGCTGCAATGGCAAGTAATATTCCTACAGATTATACAGAATTAAAAGGCGATTGGGAGAATATTTCTACCATCCCGAATTTTGCAGTTTTGGTTTCTCCCGTTATCGACTTGGGCGAATTTGCACACGTAGGAAGTCGAAACAGTCTGCTTGGTGAAAATGCTTCTCCTGAAAAGATTAGCGAGTATTCTATGCAAAACCGAGTGACAGAAAAAACACCGCCTACCCTGTTGATTCATGCACAAAATGATAAAACGGTTCCTGTAACGAACAGCATTCTGTATTATCAGGCAATGATAAAAAATAAAGTGAAAGGCGCGTTGTTCATTTTTCCTGAAGGTGAACATAAAATCGGAATTATGAATAAAACCGAATTGACGGATAACTGGAAAAAATTATGCTCAGACTGGCTGAAAACTATTGGCAATAAATAATTGGTAATGAGTAATTAAAATAATCTTTTGTTGGTTTTCGCAAAGGCGCAAAGATTTTAAACATATTTATTTTTTAAGACGCAAGAACACTTCGACGAGCTCAGTGTGACATTCCTAATACTAACTGTTGATTTCAATACTGTCATGCTGATTTTGTTCAAACATCAATAACATAATATTTTCAACAAGTTTTACCATAATCAATTTTATCGGAGATAAAATCCTTGCGCCTTAAAGCATTATTAAAATTAAAAAAAACTTTGCGCCTTTGCGATTAACCAACAAACAATTTAACACTTTAAACTATGCTAAAAATCATTCAACATAAAATATCTTTGCTGGCTTTTGGAACTTTTATTTCTATTTCTGTTCAGGCACAGCAGAATTTAAAGCTAACCTATAGTAAACCTGCAGAAAACTGGAACGAAGCACTTCCTATTGGAAACGGAAAACTAGGAGCAATGGTTTTTGGCGGTGTTTCACAGGAACATCTTCAGCTTAATGAAGAGACGATCTGGGCAGGAGAACCCGGAAATAACGTTCCGAAAAACACGTTTGACAGTATTCAAAAAATAAGGAAACTGTTGAATGAGGGTCAATTTGGAAAAGCGCAAAATCTTTCCAACAAAACATATCCGAGAGCCGCACCAAAAGACCTGAATTACGGAATGCCTTATCAGACGATGGGCGATTTGTTTCTGGATTTTAAAGGTCATGAAAACTTTCAACATTACAACCGGACTTTAGATATTGAAAAAGCTTTAAGCACCGTTTCTTATGAAGTGAATAACGTGACTTTCAAGCGTGAAATTTTCACTTCTTTTGCTGATAATGTGGTTGTGATCAAATTATCCTCCAATAAAAAAGGAAGCTTGAATTTTTCCATAAACGCTACTACTCCACATGTGAAAAAATCAATTTTTACAGAGAAAAATCAATTGGTGATTACTGGAACGAGCGGCTCAGTTGATAATAAAGTAGGAAGAATCAATTTCAAAACGGTTGCTGTTCCTGTTTTAAAAGGTGGGCGATTAACCTCAAATCAAAGTCAATTGACTATTTCAGGAGCAGATAAAGTGGTAATTTATATTTCAATCGCTACGAATTTTAAAAAATACAATGATCTTTCAGGAAATCCGGATCAAAAAATTTCGGAATACTTAAAATCAGCTTTAAGCAAAAAATATGATGCTGAATTAAAAGCTCACATAGAAAAATATCAGAACTATTTTAATCGGGTAAGCCTAAATTTGGGAACAACAGATCAGGCAAAAAAAACAACCGATGTCAGAATTAAAGAATTTGCCCATTCAAAAGATCCTGATCTGGTGGCTTTATATTTCCAGTTTGGCCGTTATCTTTTGATTTCATCTTCACAACCGGGAACTCAGCCCGCCAATCTACAGGGAATCTGGAATTATCAACTCAATCCCGCTTGGGACAGCAAGTACACAGTCAATATCAATACAGAAATGAATTACTGGCCTGCGGAAAATACGAATTTAAGTGAAATGCACGAACCGTTATTCGACATGGTTCAGGATTTGTCGGTTACAGGACAGGAATCTGCCAAAGAAATGTATCACGCCAGAGGCTGGAATATGCACCATAACACCGATTTATGGAGGATCACAGGCATTGTGGACGGCGGTTTCTACGGAATGTGGCCGATGGGCGGTGCGTGGCTTACACAGCATCTTTGGAATCACTATTTGTACACCGGAAACAAAGAATTTTTGAAGAAATATTATCCTGCTTTAAAAGGTTCGGCTTTGTTTTATCTGGATGTTTTGCAGCAAGATCCTTCCAAAAAATATCTGGTTGTTTCGCCTTCCATGTCGCCGGAAAACACCTATATGAAAAGTGTCGGAATTACTGCGGGAACAACGATGGATAATCAGTTGGTCTTTGATGTTTTTAATAATTTTATTAATGCTTCAAAGGTTCTTAATGAAGATAAAAATCTTTCGGATGAAGTAAAAACTGCCTTACAAAAACTTCCACCCATGCAGATCGGGCAACATGCCCAGTTGCAGGAATGGCTGAAAGATATGGACCGAACTGATGATAAACACAGACATATCTCACATTTGTACGGACTATTTCCTTCGGGGCAGATTTCGCCTTTCAGAAATCCTGAATTAACGGAAGCAGCTAAAAATTCAATGATGTATCGTGGCGATAAATCTACAGGCTGGTCGATGGGCTGGAAAGTGAATTGGTGGGCAAGATTATTGGATGGAAATCGTGCTTTTAAATTAATTTCAGACCAATTAACGCCTGCTCCGATGGAAACAAAAGGGCAATCCGGCGGAACTTATCCGAATCTTCTGGACGCCCATCCGCCGTTTCAGATTGATGGAAATTTTGGATGTACTTCGGGAATTGCAGAAATGTTGATTCAAAGCTATGACGGCTATCTTTATATTTTACCGGCTCTTCCTGATGCTTTGCCAAACGGTTCTGTTAAAGGTTTAAAAGCAAGAGGTGGATTTGAAATTGATATGGATTGGAAAAATTCTAAGCTGACGAAATTAGTTATAAAATCTACTTTAGGAGGAAATGCGAGGGTTAGAATTGCTAAAGATGTGATGGTGGCTTCTAGAACTTCAGCCACCAAAGCTCAATTGAAACCTGCAACAGGAGAAAACCCGAATGAATATTATCAGATTAATACCATTAAAACTCCTTTGGTTTCTGATCAAGCTGAATTGAAAGGTTTTCCCGTTCCTGAAACTCAGGTTTTTGATTTTGATACTGAGAAAGGCAAAACCTATATTTTTGAAGTACAATAGTCTTCAATAAATAATAAATCTCCCGCAGATTTCACGGATTGCGCAGATCTTTTTCTGTAAAACATTTGGAATTTGCAGGAGTTTTATTTTAATTAGAAGTTATTTAAATTAAAATAAACATACATCAAAATGCAACCGATTGAACAAACAAAATAAATAACATTATAATTATATAAATATTAATACATTAAAATATAAAACAATTAATTATATATTTAATAATTTTAAAAATCAAAAAAAAATTATAAACTATGAAAACAACATTTAAAGTTGCCTTTCTGACGGCAGCTCTATGTTCGGCTTTTACCCTGACGGGCTGCGGACAGGAAGACCTCAAAACAGATCTGACGGAAAACCCAAACGATTTTGCCCTGAAAAGCACCCTTATGACGAACGCAGTGGCTCCTTTGGCTGATTGTCTCGCTCCGGGATGGGCTTCTCAAAACGGCGGAACAACCGGTGGCGGAACCGCAACTGAAACTACGGTTACCACCTACGCTCAATTAAAAGCCGCTATCGAAAACACTGCCATAAAAGTCATCAAAGTAACCGGAACAATTACGATTACTGCCCGTTTATCATTTCAGGATCAAACCGGAAAAACAATCTACGGAACGAGCGGTGCCAAATTGGTTTCAACGGATCAGACAAAAGACGGTTCTGGAATTATCAATATTAAAAGATGTAACAATATCATCATCCGAAACCTGATTTTCGAAGGTCCCGGAGCGTATGATACAGACGGTTGGGATAACGCTATTGTAGACGATTGCCGAAATGTATGGATTGATCACTGTGAGTTTAGAGACGGCGTTGATGGAAATTTTGACATTAAAAACAAATCAGATTTCATCACGGTTTCCTACACGAAATTTCACTATTTAAAGCCTCCAAAAGCCGGTGGTTCAGGTGGAACTGCTGATCACAGATTTTCAAACCTTATCGGTTCAAGTGACACTTCAACAACAGATGCCGGAAAACTGAATGTGACATTCGTTCGCTGCTGGTGGGCACCGGGCTGCAGGGAGCGTATGCCTAGAGTGAGATTTGGAAAAATCCATATCGTTAACAGCTATTTCAACAGTTCTGTGAGCAATAAATGTATTGCTGCAGGCGTTCAGGCAAATATTCGTGTAGACGGAAACGTGTTTGAAAATGTAAAAGAGCCCATCAATTTAATGACCGGATATACTGCTGTAACCGTTACTTCAAACAATACGTTTACGAATGTTACCGGAAATACGGCAGGAAGCGGAACAGCTTTTACTCCACCTTATGCAATTCCAACGTTGTCTTTATCTTCCGTAAAATCTGATGTGACGGCAAAAGCTGGAGCAACTTTAGGAGGCAATATTTGCAATACTTTATAAATAAAAATTAGAATTAGAAACGAAAATGACTGAGCGTAGTACTCAGTCATTTTCTATTTACAGTCATATTTCCTTTTATTTTAGGAGCTTTTTACCACTTGAAGTTTATGCTGAGTTGAGTCGAAGTATTGCAATCTTTTTTTCAAAAAAGGATTTTCACTCAATCGGGGCTAGAGTATTAGGAATGGTTACTTCGAGAACCTCAGCCACCTGGTGCGCTCCGTCATTGCGAGGAGTGGAACGACGAAGCAATCTCATTATGTTATTTTTATATGTTATTTCAAGTGTTGAGATCCTTCTAGGATGAAAAACTTTATGGTTAAGCTCTTTTTTATGTTACTTATGAAATGTCTTTACTTCGAAAGACGATAGGTTCTACAAATAGATTGCCTCGTCGCTTCGCTCCTCTTAATGACACCAAAAATACTACAACTCTCTACTCTCAAACACTCTCACTCTAAAACCCTAAAACTCTCCCATACTCAAACACTCCAACCTTCAAACTAAGGCATCACATTATTCTTCTGCGCCCACTTTGGAAACTCTTTATTGATCAGTTTATCCGCAAAATCACCAAACCAGCTGTAGCCGTTTCTTCTTTCCTCAGAAACTTCGTTATAATCATATTTTACACTTCCGTCGCGGTCGCCAAAAAGAGGTTTATTGGTATTTATATCATAAAATCTCGCCCAAATCACTGAATTTTTATCTTCAGCCAATGTGCGGACTGCTTTTCCGTTTACTTTTGAAACATTATAGCTGTAGCCTTCGATTTTATTCTGTTTAAACCAATTGACGGCAGATTTTATCGACTTTTCAATTTCGGGAGTTACTGGTTGCATCATTAAAAATCTTACAATTCCCACGGATTCTGCAGTGGCCAGAGAAATAGGCTCAAAAGCTCTGGCTTTGTCGGGTTGAAGGGTAATTTCATTGTATTGATCTGCCCATATTGTTGGCATTCCTTTTTGTAAAACCTGAGTTTTTAAGATACATTCTATTCCTTTTTGAACAGCTGTTTTCGATTTTTCCTTTAATTTTGAATCAACCACATCAAAATCATTTTTACCTTCCGCCACGTTATATAAAACTGTCAATGCGTTGATCATTGCATTATCATTGTAAGTGATTTGCTTCCTGTAAATAGCGGAATTAGGATAATACTGAGGAAAGCCACCATTTTTATACTGCATCAAAAGAAGATATTGAATTCCCTTTTCGGCAGACTTTAAATATTCTGTATTTTTTGTGGATTTGTAGGCTTTTATTAATGCGTTAATTTCTCTTGATGTCGCATTATTATCGATTGTTGCGTGATCATCACCCGTTTCTTTGATCTTTTTTAAAAGATTTTTATCTAAAGGTGAATTATAGTTCACCACAGATTTATCATTAAGCTGTTTTCCCCAACCTCCGTTTGGAAGCTGATAAACAAGTATTTTTTCCGCCAATGTATCTTTAACCTGAGCAGAAAAACTCAAACTTATTAAAGAAAAAGCGGCTATAGAAAGTTTTAATTTTATCATTAAATTTTTATTTAACCTTAATAATTAATGGGTTGGCAATAATCTGAGATTGTTTTTGCAATACAGTTTCCCAGTCTTTTTGTGTTTGAATCTGTCCGCTTTTCTGCCATGCAAATCCGGCATAATAAGTGAGCTTATTTTGAGGTTTTGTCACAATTAACAGGTTGCTCTGATCCGGGACCTCGGATTTAAAGGCTAAGGATTTTTCAACAATTTCAGGATCTACCACTACTCCTTCCCCTACAAAAGCATCATCTATTTTTTCCCAATGAAGATAATATCCGTTTTTATCATTGAGTTTTGTTTCGCCTTCGTTTTTATGGAGAGTTATCCCGATTGTGTAGTTTGGAACTGGCTTTTCAGACTGAAAATTAGATTCAAATTTCGAAAAATTGGAACCAAGATCTAAAGAAATCCGTTTTGTTTCTTTCACTCCGAATTCACTCCAGGAATTGTATGTTAATTCAAAAACCGTTCTCAACGGACCTTCAGCAATAGTTTTGGAGCTAACAAAATTTTGTGACACCTGAAGTTTTTCATTTACCCAAATCCCAATTCCACCCGTTCCGCGACTATCGCCAACGTGGTAAGGATCGTAGCCTTCACCTCTTGTGTCTTTGTGGTAGTACAAAGGATCGGTCAGGTATCCTTTATACCATTTGTTGATCACGGGTTGGTCGGTTCTTTTGAGCCAGATATCAACTCCGCTGGAAAGTGTGCTTCCTTTTATCCCTTCCAAGGCTTCTTTCTGACCTTTCGGGCCATAGACACGAAATGCTATTTTATCATTCTCCCAGGCATAATCATCTACTCTTTCGGGAACCAATCTTGAATACGTTGAAATTTTGCTTTCAGGAATTGGAATTTTTCCGTCTGCAATAATGGTATAGAAATTTGTTTTTTCCGCTTCAATATTGGCCTGAAAAAGCAGTTCATCGTTTTTTCCGTCTCCATTATAATCGATCCATTGAATTGGCAGTATCTTATTACTGCCGTCTTTTATTCTGAGGTCAGATTCGCTGCTCGTTTTTAAAAAAGAAGCTAATTGAGAAACGGGTATTGAAACAACTTCATTCCTTGAAAAACTCAACGTATTTTTTATCTGAATAGAATTTTGTGCCTTCAGAGAAGAATCAATGCAAACGATTGCACAAATGAAGCCGGAAATTAAAAATTTTGTCCTAAGCATATTATTCATTTGAATTGTAAAAACTCAAAAATAATGATAACTTTCTTATGAACGTAAAAAAAAATAATAATTTTAAATCTAAAGGTTAGAAAAATTCAAAATAATGTTAAAAGAAGAAGTCCTTCCAAATGGTTTGAAAGGACTTCTTTTTAAATATGAACAAAATTAAGCTTTGATGATTTTATTTAATAATAATTTTAAAATTACTATTCAGATTTTCTCCTGAAACATTGAGGAGATAATTGCCTGAGACTTTTTTGTCGTCAATATTTAATTTAAATAATCCGTTTCCATCCGTATTAATCTTCTCTTTGACAACGATTTTTCCTGTCAGGTCAATAATTGTCGCTGTTAAACTCGATTTTTTATACTCAGGAAGCTTAATGGAAATCTGGTCTTTTGCTGGATTTGGATATACTGTCCCTGCATTTTTGCTGATACTGAATTCATCATTACTCAATACTGCCTGATTGTACAAAGCAAAAATTTCCGCCGGAGATAATGCATAATTGTACATTTTAAGTTCGTCGAAAGCACCTTTGTAAGAAGCCGGAGCATTGGCCGTTGATAAAAATTCAAGTTCACCAATATTCCCGATGATCAGATCACTTGCTTCACCGATACCTGTAACTGCCGTTTCGTCTCCTTCAGTGCTTAAAACACCATTAGTATAAATTCTCATTTTATGCGCAGCAATATCTCTCTGGATCACAACATGTACCCAGCTATCGGTAAAATAATTCGCAACAGGTGATGTGATTTCCTTTTTCGTAACATCATCATCAATAGCATATCGCAGCTGACCTCCTTTGATTTCTACATTGAAACGTTTGCCGGTAGCTCCTGTTGCCGTATTTTTAGTGAAAGAACCTTTACACAACACATAAAGGCTTGTAGCCGAAGATGATGGAATCATGCTGGTTGGCGCTTTCATCCAGAAAGAAACGGTAAAAGAATGATTATCAAATAAAATATGATCCTGATGAGGAATACTGGCGATGTACATATTAGCAGGTGAAGTTGCCAGATTGAGGGCATTGTTCTCTTTTCCCGGTACTCTTACACTGGCATTATCATAAGCTGTATCTAGTATACCATGATTAGCAAAAGATGTTACATCTGTAATCTGTGACCCTGCGGAAGGAGCTTCAGCAAATGGCCAGTTTCCGACAAGCTCCGGCGTCAATGCCCGGAAATTCCATACATCTCCTGTAGTAACACCAAGGGTATTAGAAGCATCAATTCTCCAATAATAATTGGTTGCTGTATTTAAATTAGTAAGCTGATACGACGGTGTAGCAGAATAAGGTACGGTAGCAATATTGCTTAAATTTAAAGGATTTGTTCCGAAATAAACGGTGTACGTTATTGTATTTGAGCTGCCATTCCATTTTAAAAGCAGGTTTCCACCGTTCAGATCAACATTATTATTGCCGGTTGCCGGAATTGGGTTAATTGCTTTTGTGGGAGCTGACGGGACTGGCGGCGTGGTTACTGAGGTATTTGAGGTGTAAACCGAAGATTCTAAGGCATTCGTTGCTTTAATTCTATAATAATATTGGGTATTGGGCGTTAAACCGACTTCATTATAACTTGTTACATTCGCAGCCAATGTTGCAATGACAGTAAAATTAGTACCATCGGTAGAGCGTTCTACCACGTAGTTAGTTTCATTCGCAGCATTATCATTCCAATTAACAGTTAAAGAGCTTGAAGGTGAAGTTCCTGTTGTTGTCACTGCATTGGTAAAATTCACATTTGTTGGCGGAATAATAAAATCCGGAGGAGTTGTATTGGGTAAACTGTTAATATAAACCTCAATATTCAGATACGGAGCATGGGTTGTGCTTACTGCCAAAGCATCAAAAACATTAGGATTCAGTCCATTGGCTGTTTCCCATGCATCCGGCATTCCGTCATTATCCGTATCCAAAGGAGCCGGTGCCCCATAAACGTGTCCTGCACCGCCATTAGTAAAGCCAAATTGAGTCGTTAAATCCGTTTGTACATAAACATAAGTAGCCGTTGTCCCTTTTGACAGTAAATCTGAAATCATTAAACCATCTACCTGATCCCGTCTCGGATAAGATGCCCCCACACTGGTAACAATTTTATTGTATGCTTCCTGAGCGGTTAATGCCGGGGGTTTCATCGGATAATCGTAGGGACCAGCCATTATTGCTGCCGGATCTCCTACAGGGTATCCCGTTAAGTTTTGAGGAACCGCAATTCCATCTAGTACTCCGTTTTTATTATTGTCAAAATAATTTCCGGAACCGTATAAATTAAAATTGGCATTTCCTACACTGAAAGGTGTTGTAACCGTGCTGCTTGTATTGGGACCTCCGATGAAATAATTGTTGATGATATTGGCAAAAGAACTTCCTGCCGAATCTCCTCCCATGATGTATGCCTCCCCGGATTGAGTGTGACCGTAGGTGTTCCCGTAATTTCCCCAATTGTAAACCACATTGTTGACAAATTCATTAATTCCTTTTATTTTATTGTTACGGGTTTTATTACAGATATATAAATTTCCGATTAAACTGATCTTACCTCCTGGCGGCGGCTGCATTAATCCTCCTGCAGAATGATTGTGGCGGTGCATTCCCTGTCCTATAATAGAATTCTGAATCGTTATATTATCAGGACTCGTACCGTTATTATCCCAGTTAACTGAAAATACTTCGTCTGTACCCCATGTAAAAGTCATATGATCCAAGATGATATTTGCTCCATTGGCGATTCCTGATGCATCCTGATTTTGAGATGTTCCGCCATAACGGATACGAAGATATCGGGCAATCGTATTATTGGCTCCTGTAAATGATACTCTGGGGCCCAAAAATACGATTCCTTCTCCGGGAGCAGTCTGTCCGGCAATCGTTGTATTAGCAGCCACAGCAACAATCGACTGTAAATTAACAATACCTCCTACTTTAAAAATGACAAACCGCCCCGGCTGGCTCACGGCATCACGAAATGAACCGGGTCCACTGTCATTTAAATTTGTCACTAAATAAATTTGAGGGTTTGCAGCACCTCTTGCTCCCGTAGTATATCTTCCAAACCCGGTAGCTTCCGGAAATGCTAATGTCTGAGCACTGAAATCAATAGTGGATAATGCTAATCCACAAAAAAGTAAAGATTTAAGAGTTGGCTTAAACAGTAAAGATTTGTTTTTCATACATATTAATTTTGTGTTAACTAATCTATTCACAAAACCAATAATTAGTATCCTGTCCCGTCCTGCCGATCTCTATATCAGTCAATTACAAAAATACAATTTCAACCGGATAGCTTATATGCCTGTTTATGCTTAAAATCAAAATTGCCGCAAAAGTATTTCTCACCTATTCTGTTTTGCCATTTTATACTGGGGATATCTATTTGTATAATGTAGCCTTAGGAATTCTATAATCATCCATTACTTTCCTATCTCTTTTTCTATTTTCAGGAGCATTTCTTTTGCATTTGGATTTGTTGGTTCCAATTCTAAAACTTTTTGATAATCTTTTTTTGATAGCTGATATTCTTTTTTATTGAAGTAAGCTTCACCACGGCTGTCGTAAACATTTGCTGAATTTGGAAATTCATTCATATTCAAAGTTAAAATTTTGATGGCAGAATCTATTTGACCATTATTCAAATATTCATACCCCAACATATTAAGTTCACTTTCATCCGAGAAATTGTAATCATTAGGGTTAGTTTTCTTCAGATTTTTGTACAATTCAATTCCTTTGTCTACACTTTTTGACAACTCTTTTCTTATTGTTGCAGAAATTGACTCTTTACTTGATTGTAAAGGGTAATTTTTAAATTGATTCAATCCTGCAATACTTGCCACAATTTCTTCTACCATCTTATTGCTATTGCCATTGGTCATTACAACAATTCCATTTCCATCTTCGACACTTCCCAAATAGAAGCAAATAAATCCGTCAGTTCCGCCACCATGCCTAAAATATCTCACGCCACTAAAATCATCTGAAAATGTTCCAAAATCTTTTTTCAATCTTTTTTCCGACATTTCTTTAGACAAAATTTTATTTGATTTTCCTAATAATGACAATTGGGTTTCAATAACATATTTTGCTAAATCTGTTGGGTTTGTCCATAAACCGGCAGCCGCTTTTTCAGGGTAAATATGATACTTCCCTTTCACCTCTTTATCATAATTATAGCCCGTTGCCAACAAATTTTCTTTATCTTTTACAGGAGGTTGGCTGAAAGAACTGTTATTCATTCCCAATGGAGTCAAAACATTTTTCAGCATGTAGTCTTCATACTTTTCGCCGGTTGTATTTTCGAGAATTAATTGAGTAATCGTCGTTCCGCCACCAGAATACTGAAGCTTCAAACCTGGCTCAAACACAGACCTGACGGGACCGGAATTGGAAGGCTTCAGACCTTCAAGGATTTGAATTATCGTAGGTAAAGCTGCCCCTTTTTCATATCCTCCGAAACCATGAACCGACAAACCTGCGGTATGATTCAATAAATTGGCTATAGTGATTTTCTTGCCTTTTGAAACATCATCATAAGGGAATTTCCAGGTTTTCAGATCATTGTTAATATCATCATCCAAACCTAATTTTCCTTCCTGAACTAACTTTAAAATACCTAAACTATTAATAGTCTTACTAATAGACCCTGCTTGAAACAGCGTTTGGGGAGTCGCTACTCTTTTTTCAGATGCATCCGCAAAACCGTACGCTTTCGACCATTCTATTTTGTAATCTTTAATCACTGCAATACTTACTGCGTTGACATTATAAAAAGACATTCTATCTTTTAAAGAGGTCTTCTTTTTTGATTGGTCCCAATGGTAGAAATCGTTTTCAAATAATTTGATTTTATCGTTGACATTTTGTGCAAAAATGTTCAGCGACAAAAACAGTATGATGATTGCTTGTATTTTTCTCATAGGTCAATAATTGAATGTATGGTTTCTTTTCTCTGTTGATATAATGACAACTCATACAACCTTTCTGTTACATTTCAATGATAATACTCCAACTCTCAATTGCTTCCGCTTTTTTCCCTCTTTCAAAAAAGCATTATGACCTTCATTTTGTTTTAACCATCAGTCTTTTATATTTATTAACTGTTTGAAAAAGGGAAAATCTTCATACCAAACAATAATTTATTATCCCGGAGCTCTTCCGGGATTTTTGATTAACAAGGCTAAATAAACTAAAAGCTTCCAATAATAGGATGCTTTTGTATTTTTATAAGTATTGCAAAGTTTATAAGTATTTATTTTTGTCAACAATAATACTAACCTGGTACAATTATTTTTTATTAATAATATCTTTTATATATTCATTTTTCATAGGTGTCATATAATCATACAGAATATCAAAAGACTTTTATTTTTGAATGATAGTGAAAAACATTTTGTGCAGTTTTTTGGAGTTAAAATAAAAAACCGATGAATATTTTCTCTATTCATCGGTTTTTACACTTTTCTTGCGGAGAGTGAGGGATTCGAACCCCCGGACCTGTTACAGTCAACAGTTTTCAAGACTGCCGCAATCGACCACTCTGCCAACTCTCCTTAAACTCCGGCTATACCGTTGTTTTCAGTGGTGCAAATATAGAAAAATTTATATTAATTCACCAAATAAAAAACAAAGCACTGTCTATAGCTATTATTTCCTCTGTAGTGAATTGAATTTCAATTTTTAGAAATAGCATAAAGCTCTTCTCCTATCAGTTGTTGGGCTAGCTTTTGAATTCCATTTTCATACTATATTTATCAATTCCTTCAGCAAAACCATCCGGAACAATATCCGCAATGCTAAAACCATTTTTTTTATAAAATTCTGCCGTATGTTGTGAGGTTTCGATTCTGAGACTTTTATCAGGGTACATGTTTTTCAATAGATCCAGCCTAAATTGAGTTAATAACTTACCAATGCCCTGCCCATGGTAGTCAGCATGTACCATTCCCCAGGACAGCCCTGCCTCATTATTCTTTGCGTCGAAAAAAATTCCGCCACAGCCTACTAACAGACCATTATTCTTAATTACATAGTAGTTTTCTTCAATTTCATAATCCAAAAAATTTTCAAACAGACGAAGCTCTTCAACAGCAAAATATTGGGGTTGATTACTTTTAAAGATTTCGATACAATTCTCTCTGAAAGATGGTATGTATTTTGTGATTTGCATAGCGATTCATAACTGTCACTAAGTTACAACAAAAATAACTCCAATAAATAATTAGAAACCAGCTTTTTATATATCGAATCTATGTTAATTACCATTTACTATAGGTTATCAGCAATACTGGCAACATTTATCATCTTCGAAGAATGTCTATTAATTATAACTTGGCATAATATTTTAATGAACTAAGAAAAAACATTATGAATGCAATTAAAAAATTAGGCCTTGCTGTTCTTCTCGGATCGTTTGTTTTTTCCTGTGCACCCAGACTGAAGCCCAATGGAAATCATGGTCTTCCTCCGGGACAGGTAAAAAAGGTTACAGGCGCTAAGTCAGCAAAACAATATGCACCGGGACAATACAAAAAGTAATTTGATATATTTTCGGATTACCCTAATGTGCGGCTACCCTTGGTAAAAATTCTGTCAAGTTTATTTAGAAATGAATAACATCAATACCTATGACCAATAAGGAAATTTTAGAAAAGGCAAATTCTGCTATCTCTAAAGGAGATTATGAAGATTTTCTGGCTTTTTGTACTGATGACGTTATATGGACTTTTGTGGGAGATCAGATTTTACGTGGCAAAGAAGAAGTACGGCAGTACATGGCAAAAACATACCTTAAACCTCCAAATTTCAGTGTGGAAATTATAGTTGCGGAGAGTGAATTTGTAACAGCTGTTGGGAAAATACGTGTAAAAAATAAAAACGGGCAATCTTCTGACCACTCTTATTGTGATATCTGGAGATTTGAAAATAAAAAAATGGCCGAGTTAACGGCCTTTGTAGTCCCCGGCTAATTTATAGCTTAGACTTTTGGGGGGCAAGCATTATTCTTATAGAAAAGGTTTTATAACCTCTGCCACAAATTACAAATCAATATACTTTACAGCTAACTGCAAGAACTTCAATAAAATTATTTTGATGATATAAGAGTATATTAAAATATATCGTAATATTGCAATATTAAAATTACTGTAGTATGGGACTTACCAAGACCGAAATTTTTGCAGATCAGCACAACAAACTTGCTATAGCATTTAAGGTGTTAGGACATCCCGCACGAGTCGCTATACTCCAATATATTATTGACAAAAAAGCCTGTATCTGTAATGATCTGGTGGAAGAATTAGGTTTGGCACAAGCTACCATTTCGCAGCATCTTAAAGAGCTGAAAAATACAGGTATTATTCAGGGAACCATCGAGGGTAAATCAGTTTGCTACTGTATCAATGAGAAGATCTGGAAACAGTTTCAATATGAGTTTAACGGCTTTTTCAACCAGGAAGTTACAGTATCGAGCTGTTGTTCATAGCTTTTTTACTTTTTAACATCGTTATATTGCAATATATAATTTAAATATTTACATTAAATAAAATGAAATTATCAGAAATCAAAGAAATTTTGCCAACATTGGAAAATGTTGAATTTCAATTGGAAAACGGGAGATTTGTTCCTGAACACTTTCATGTAACAGAAGTAGGTCAGGTCACTAAAAACTTTATTGATTGCGGGGGTGTCATCCGTAATGAGAAAGTGGTCAACTTTCAGCTATGGAATGCAAATGATTATGATCACCGTCTAAAACCCGGAAAGTTACTGCATATTATCAAGATTTCCGAAGAAAAACTGGGAATTGAAGATAGGGAGATTGAAGTGGAATATCAGAGTGACACCATCGGAAAATACGATCTGGAGTTTAATGGAAAGACTTTTGTGCTGAAAAGCAAAACTACAGCCTGTCTTGCTCAGGATGCTTGTGGTATTCCTCCTGAAAAACAAAAGAAAAATCTTTCTGAGCTTACGGTAAACCAAAGTAACTCTTGTACACCTGGAGGTGGATGCTGCTAAGAAGACAGGCTATTTATCAAAGTGCATATAACATAGTAAGAGAAGTCTAAATTAAAATACTAAAAATGAACCAAATAATCTTAGAAAGTATTGAGGCTCTTTCAATTGACACAATTTCAGAGGAAAGAAAAACAATTTTACAGCCATTAGTTAATTACATACAAAGCAAAGTGGAGACTAACCAGACTATCCGGTTAAATTTCATCTGTACACATAATAGCCGAAGAAGCCACCTGTCTCAGATCTGGGCCCAAACAATGTCTCATCATTTTGGCATTAAAAATGTGTATTGCTATTCAGGAGGTACAGAGGCAACGGCTATGTTCCCAAAAGTAGCAGAAACACTGAATAACCAAGGCTTTCAGATCCAAAAACTTAGCGAAACTGAAAATCCTGTCTACGCTGTAAAATACGCACAAAATGAATCAGCTATCATTTGTTTTTCTAAAGAATATAATAACGAATTCAATCCTAAAAATGAATTTGGCGCTATAATGACCTGCAACAATGCGGATGTAGGCTGTCCCATAATATTTGGAGCAGAAGCCAGATTTCCTATAAAATATGACGATCCTAAAGCTTCTGACAATACCCCGGAACAGACTCAGGTTTACACAGAAAGAAGTTCACAGATAGCGACAGAGATGCTTTATGTTTTTTCACAAATAAAGAAATAGAATGGACATAGTTTTTATTGGTAAAGAACAATTTCTGGAAATCGTAGAAATCTATAGGCAAGGCCTTGAAACTAGAAATGCAACTTTTGAAACCACAGTTCCAACATGGGAAGATTGGGACAAAAGTAAATTAAAGCATAGCCGATTAGCAGCTATCATTGACAATGTCGTCGTGGGATGGGCTGCACTATCAGCAGTTAGTGATCGCGGTGTATATGGCGGTGTGGCAGAAATTAGTATTTACGTCGCTAATGACCATAAAGGTAAGGGAATAGGAAAAATGCTGATGACGAAGTTGATTTCTGAAAGTGAAATAAATGGAATCTGGACACTGCAGAGTGGAATGTTTCCAGAGAATAAGGAAACGGTAGCGCTTCATACAAGTTTAGATTTTAGGATCATCGGCCATCGAGAAAAAATTGGAAAACTTGGAAATACTTGGCGTGACACCATAATTATGGAAAGAAGAAGCAAAACAATAGGAATAAATTAAAACAGCATGCAACCAAAATTAAAATTTCTTGATCGATACCTTACCTTATGGATATTTCTTGCTATGGCAATCGGAGTAGGCTTAGGATTTTTATTTCCGGGCATTTCAAAGGTCACAGACTCCTTATCCGTAGGTACAACCAATATACCATTAGCAATTGGATTGATCTTAATGATGTATCCTCCTCTTGCTAAAGTAGACTATTCCCTTTTACCAACGGCATTTAAAGATAAAAAAGTAATCAGTATATCACTATTGTTAAATTGGGTAATAGGGCCTATTTTAATGTTTGTGCTCGCTATTTTATTTTTGAGAGATGAGCCTGATTATATGATTGGGCTAATCCTTATCGGTTTGGCCCGATGTATTGCCATGGTAATTGTATGGAATGATTTAGCAAAAGGAAATAGAGAATATGCAGCTCTACTGGTTGCTTTAAACAGTATCTTTCAGGTATTCACATACAGCTTCTTTGTATGGTTATTCATCAATATACTTCCGGGTAGATTAGGTTTAGCAAATTTCAATGTCAGTGTATCCATGAAGGATGTTACGGAGAGTGTACTTATCTATCTTGGTATTCCTTTTCTAGCTGGCTTTTTAAGCCGATACTTTTTAGTAAAATCAAAAGGTATAGAATGGTATAACCGAAAATTTGTACCCAGAATTTCACCAATCACCCTTTACGCGCTTTTATTTACGATTGTCCTGATGTTCAGTCTCAAAGGTGAAAAAATTGTAGAGTTGCCAATGGATGTATTAAAAGTAGCTATTCCACTGGTAATCTATTTTATCCTTATGTTCTTCGTAAGTTTCTTTGTAAACAAATCGTTGAAAGTACCTTACGACAAAAATGCCTCTATTGCTTTTACTGCCACAGGAAACAATTTTGAACTGGCTATTGCTGTAGCTATTGCAGTCTTTGGAATCAGCTCACCACAAGCGTTTGTAGGAGTTATAGGCCCACTTGTAGAGGTCCCTGTACTTATCCTACTGGTTAGAGCCAGTCTTTGGTTGAAAAAGAAATATTACAACTAAACAACCAACTGAATTGTTCCCTTTTATTATTTAAAGATTATTGTTTAGTTACTTGCTGATCGTTTGTTTTTTTATAATGCTCTGTCCAGATGTACATAGCCGCCATCCACATGGATCAGCTGACCTGTAGTATGGCTGGACTTTTCAGACAGTAAAAATGCTACCATACCGGCGATCTCTTCAGTAGTGGTCATTCTTTTTTCAAAGGGGATTTTATCTGTTATTGTCTTAAGCTTTGCCTGCGGGTCATCAAAGCTTTTGATCCACTTTTCATACAATGGAGTATAAGCTTCTGCTACAATCACAGCATTTACCCGGATATGATAGGGCAATAATTCCACGGCCCATTCCCTTGTCAGCGCATTTCGTCCGCCATTAGCAGCGGCATAAGCAGATGTTCCTCCCTGACCGGTTTCTGCTGTTTTACTTCCTATATTTACAATACTTCCTTTAGTTAATTTCAAAGCAGGAAGAGCATAGTGGGCCAAAAGATAGTAATGAACAAGGTTTTTATGTAATGACTGCATAAAGGCTTCATAGCTTCCGTTTTCTAATCCAACGCCGTCATTTTCTCCTGCATTGTTGACAAGACCGTCTATTCTGCTAAATCCTGATATGACTTCACCAATTGCTCTTTGGCATTCTACAGGTTGTGTAAGCTCGGCCTCCACAGCATGGGCTATAAGATTTTCAGCAGCCAGCGCATCGATTAACTGCTGGTTGTCTTCTGCATTTCTACCTATAATAACAGGAATAGCTTTTTCCTGAGCCAACAATCGAACAATTCCTTCTCCAATTCCTTTGGCGCCGCCGCTTACGACAATTATTTTATTTTCGAGTTGTAAATCCATACTTTATAAATTGTAAAAATGAATAGCATTTCCCTCAAGTATCTGTTTTTGTTCTTTTTTGTTAAACTGTTGTAAATAATCTTTTATACACTGCAGCCATTCGGAATAATTTGTATTTAAAAGCATTACCGGCCAATCGCTCCCAAATACTATTCTGGATGTTCCAAAATATTTAAAAACAATATCCAGATAAGGTTCCAGCATTTCTTTTGTCCATTTTCCCCGTTCGGCTTCAGTCACTAATCCGGAAAGCTTACAGTAAACGTTCTCTGACTGAGCCAAAATGGAAATATTCCTTTTCCAGTTTTTAATCTCTGAATTCTTGATATCAGGTTTTCCGATATGATCCAGAATCAACTTCTGATCCTCAAGTTTTCTCACAAAGCTTATGGCTTCTTCCATCTGCGAATGGTGGATTAAAATATCATAGGTATAATCATACACTTTCAATTTTCTGATATTATCCACAAATTCAGGGTGGGTAAGAAAGCCTTTAGCTTCTGCCTGAACAATATGGCGCCAGCCTTTTATTTTAGGGTATCCTTTAAATTCTTTCAACTGATCTTCGAAATTACCGCTCAAAAAATCAATCCATCCTACAATACCCAGGATCTTAGGATATTCTTCTGCGAGTTCCAGTAGAAACCGGGTTTCTGCCAGGCTTTGATCTGCCTGAACAGCAACAATTCCATCTATCTTATTATGGATCAGCAATTCATCAATATCTGAAGGTAAAAAATCCTTCCGAATAGTGGACATACTGCTATCGATCCAGGAGTCCCGAACCTCATCATATCTCCAGAAGTGCACATGGGTATCAATCATTTTTATAAGCTAAAAATTTTATCCATTACGATCCACTTTTCTCCCGGCCTGGAATTGGGCAATGCCTGCTGATAATTCCACATTAAAGTTTCCCATTCCTGAACTTTAGGGTCTGCTTTGTCAGCCTGAGCTTTCATTTCAAAAGAGAAATGATCTTCAGCTTCCATAATCATAAAGAGGCGGTTTCCGGTGCGGTATATTTCCATATTCCGTATTCCGGAAGATTTTATACTTTCCAGAACTTCCGGCCATACTTCCTGATGGTATTCCTCATATTGACGGATCAGATTTTCATCATCCTTAAGGTCCAAAGCCAGTGTATATCTCTTCATTAAAAATAAGATTTCACATTTTGTTTACTGGTTCCCAACCCTTCGATGCCTAATTCCACAACATCTCCAGGCTTCAGATACCAGGCTTCAGGCTTCTGCCCCATTCCCACTCCGGCCGGTGTACCGGTTGAAATAACATCTCCCGGCAATAGGGTCATAAACTGGCTGATATAGCTTACCATATAGGCCACATCGAAAATAAAGTTTGAAGTATTTCCATTCTGCATCATTTTATCATTCACTTTTAGCCAAAGCTGGAGATTATTGATATTGCTTATTTCATCTTTTGTTGCTATAAAAGGTCCTATAGGTGCAAAAGTATCTGCACTTTTTCCCTTTACCCATTGTCCGTTTCTTTCGATCTGAAAAGCCCTTTCACTGTAGTCGTTGTGAAGAGCATATCCTGCAATATGGTCAAAAGCATCCTCAGGCTCTACATAGCTGGCTTTTTTACCGATTATAATCGCCAGTTCTACTTCCCAGTCTGTTTTTGTGCTGTTTTTAGGAATAATCAGATCATCATTAGGGCCTACTATGGCCGAAGTTGATTTAAAAAACAAAATAGGTTCTGAAGGAATGGGCATATTGGTTTCTGCGGCGTGGTCTTTATAGTTCAGACCTACACAGACAATTTTTGAGGGTCTTGCCAGTGGTGCTCCCAACCTTACCGTTTTATCAATTTCTGTAAGTCCTCCTGTAGCAATTTTCTCTTTCAGCTCATCAATAGCATTACCGGAGAAAAATTTTTCATCATAGTCATTCACCAGATGAGAAACATCATAGTATTTTTCATCAATGATTATGCCCGGTTTTTCCTGGCCAGCGGCTCCGTATCTTATTAATTTCATATGTCCAAATTAGTTATTTAATGTTGTAAAACCTCCATCAATAGGGTAATCGCATCCTGTAATAAAGGAGGCTTCATCACTGCATAAATATAATGCCAATGCTGCAATTTCTTTAGGGGCTGCCATTCTTCCTATAGGCTGGGTTTTAGATAGGTTCTGAAACATCTCTTCCACCCTGTCGGGATAGTTTTTTTGCAGGAACCCGTCTACAAAAGGGGTGTGAACCCTGGCCGGGGAAATAGAATTACAACGGATATTATCATGGATGTAATCTTTGGCAACGCTCATCGTCATCGCTTTTACGGCTCCTTTTGCCGTACTGTAGGCAAATCTGTCGGGAATTCCTACCAAAGCTGCAATGGAAGCCATATTAAGAACGACTCCATTACCGGATGCTTTCAGCTGGGGGATTGCGGCATGCAGGCAATTGTATACTCCTTTTATATTCACAGAAACCACTTTATCAAAATCTTCTTCTGAGGTATTGTCTGCTTTTCCTACATGGGCTATACCGGCATTGTTCACCAGAATATGAATAGCCCCGATATGGGTAAATACATTTTGAATCTGCTGATGGTCAGAAACATCACAGGCATGTATATATGCTTTACCACCTTTAGCTTCTATACGGGATAAAACTTCTGCTCCATTGGCTTCATTGAGTTCCAGGATATGAACTTCCGCTCCCTGTTCTGCAAACAGTTCAGAAATGGCTTTTCCTATACCACTTCCACCTCCGGTAACAATTGCTTTTTTATTTTTTAATGAAAACATTTTATTTTATTTTTAAAATTACAAACTAACCCCTTTTTTCCAGGGAATAAAATCATCCTGATTCAGCAGCACTGCTTTAGGTGTTATCCTTCCACTTGCTACTTCTATACAGTAGTCTAATATATCCTCTCCCATTTCGGCTATTGTTTTTTCACCTTCAATGATGGGGCCTGTATCAATATCAATAATATCAGGCATCCTCATCGCCAGCGCTGAATTGGTTGCTACTTTTATGGTGGGACAAACCGGATTTCCGGTTGGTGTTCCGAGTCCTGTTGTAAAGAGTATCAGCGTTGCTCCTGAAGCAGTCTTTCCAGTTGTTGCTTCTACATCATTCCCAGGAGTACACACCAGGTTCAACCCGGGTTTAGTAGCTTTTTCAGTATAATCCAACACATCCGTAACAGGGGAATGCCCACCTTTTCTGGCAGCTCCTACAGATTTTATGGCATCTGTAATCAGCCCATCCTTAATATTTCCGGGTGAAGGATTCATATAAAACCCTGAACCTGCCTGATGGGCCAGTGCATCATATTCCGTCATCAACCTGATGAATTTTTCAGCTGTTTCTTTATTTACGGCCCGGTCGATCATTTCCTGTTCGGCACCACAAAGTTCCGGGAATTCGGCCAGCAATACCTTACCTCCGAGGCTTACCAATAAATCTGCAGTATAGCCTACTGCCGGATTTGCAGAAATACCACTGAATCCATCACTGCCTCCACATTTTACTCCCAATACCAGCTTATCCAGTCCAGCAGGTTTCCGTTCTATTGTATTGATTTCAGTCAATCCTATAAAAGTATCATGAATAGCCTGTTTAATCAAAGCTTCTTCACTTTGTGATCCTTGTTGTTCAAATATAAATAGTGGTTTATCAAACTTCGGATTTCTTTCCCGCAGGTCTCTTTTAAAATCTTCCACCTGAAGATGCTGGCAGCCCAGGCTTAATACCGTAACCCCCGCTACATTAGGATGGTCTGCGTATGAAGCCAGTAACTTGCTCAAAGTAGCAGAATCTTGTCTCGTCCCGCCACAACCTCCACTATGGTTCAGAAACTTAATACCATCTACATTTTTAAAAACCCTCTTTTTAGGCTCTATAACTGGATTTAAAGAGATATTTTCCAAATCTTCTTCTTTCTGGTACGCTTCCAGCAAATGACGCGTATATTCTTTATATTTATCTCCTATTGCATAGCCCAATTCATTATGCAACGCTTCTTTAATGACATCAAGATTTCTGTTTTCACAAAAAACAGTAGGAATAAAAAGCCAGTAATTGGCCGTTCCCACTTCACCATTACTTCTATGGTAGCCATCAAATGTTCTGTTTTTGAATCTAGATGCCTCAGGAGCTATCCAATGGTATTCTGCTGCCCTGTAAGCATATGGCTCTGCGGCATGTTTGGTATTTTCTACATTCATACGCTCCCCCTTCTTCACCTCCACCTGTGTTTTGCCAACCAATACACCATACATCAATACATCACTTCCCTGTGGAAGATCCTGCGTAAAAAATTTATGCTTTGCCAGAATATTTTCCAATACATTATACTCCTGCCCTTCGAAGTGGATTTTTTCTCCGGTCTTAATATCCTGTAACGCTACTAAAACGTTATCCTTTTGATTAATTTTTAAAACTTTATTTTTCATGGTCTTTTTTCTAAAGTGTTACCGGTGGGCTTCCAGCCATACATACCGAATACAAATACAACAATAAAACAGAGTAATGGTACCAAATAACCATATTGTATAGTATGGGTAAGATCTGATATATACCCTAATCCCAATGGTAAAATAGCTCCACCAACAATAGACATTACAATAAGTGAAGAAGCTATTTTAGTATCTTTACCCAAACCTGCAATGCCCAGTGAAAAGATAGTTGGAAACATAATGGACATAAAAAAAGCCACTCCAATTAATGCATAAATGGTAATACTTCCTTTCCCGAATATGGCTATTAAGGTGAGCAGCATACTCAGAGCAGCATATATCATTAATAACCTGTTGGGTTTTATAAATTTCATAAAGAAAGTTCCTACAAAGCGTCCCAACATAAAAGCCAGTCCCGCCAATCCGGAATAGAAAACTGCATTTTTTTCTGTAATTCCTGCAGAAACAACAATAAACCGGATAAAAAAACTGAGTACACAAACCTGAGCACCTACATAAAAAAACTGCGCTGCTATGGCCCATCTTAAATGTTTATGTTTCCAGGCATTGGAAATTTTGGATGGATCACCATCATCTTCCTGTTTAATGTCCGGTAGCTTTGTAAAAACGAACAGCAGCATTACCACTACAATTATAATTCCCAATACAAGATAAGGTCCTTTCACACTGGCAGATTCCTGTGTGATATACATATTAAGATCTTGCGGAGAAAGTGCCTTTATCTGCGCATCAGTAAGCGGTTCTCCACTTAATATATATTGACCTCCTACAATAGGTGCTATAAATGCTGCCAGCCCATTGAAAGACTGTGAAAAATTAAGCCTGCGTGTTGCTGTTTCCGGTGGTCCCAGTATGGTCACATAAGGGTTGGCCGCGGTTTCCAGAAATGTCAGTCCGCAGGCGATGATAAAGAGCGCTCCCAAAAAGAAAATATACATCCTTGTATTAGCCGCCGGAATAAAAAGAAAAGCGCCCAATGCAAAGAGGCATAATCCCAAAATAATTCCACTTTTATAGCCATATTTACGCATCACATTCCCGGCAGGAATAGCCATTAGAAAATAGGCAATAAATATAGAAAAATCTACCAGTGATGACTCTAAATCAGTCAATTGAAATGCTTTCCGCAAATGGGGAATAAGCACAGGGTCCAAATTATGAACAAAGCCCCAAAAAAAGAAGAGGCTGGTAACAAGAATCAGTGGAAAGAGATAACTTTTTCTTTCTGATGAAACTTTCGTTGATGGTCCTGGTGTCATGTTTTGCATAGTCTGATAATCTGTAAGTTACCCTCTTCATTATTGCTATAAGTAAGCTTTATCATTTTTATGTTATATTATTTTCTGTTATGTTGCGTTATTTTGTGTTATTATAAATAAGTGATGGCTTCTTGCCCCATGTGCACCAATCACTAACGACTGTTCAATATCAGCTGTTTTAGAAGGTCCTGAAATAAAACATGAGAATCCTTCTTCTACCGTTAAGAATTTGTAGGCGTCATGTAATAAAGGAACTATTTTATCCGCCTTCAATATCACCATTAGATGCTGGGTAATGAATGGCAGAGCCCTGTACTTCATCTGGCTTTCCGTAATCCAGACAGCTGCATTTTCTGCTACGCCTATGCTACCTTCTATTACTGCTACCTCTACATCTTCCAACGTATGTGGATCATTTATTTCCTGATCCGTTATCTCTTCATTTTTTTCCTGCCATTCTCTGATATTATAAATCACTCTCTTATCAGGAGCGATATTTTTATTGATGTAGGCCAGAACTTCTGTACTATCTTCTATCAATGTTACTTGTGAGCCATTATTCTGAGCTGCCAGCGCAAAGGTCTCCAAAAGATTTTCAGATATGGAAATAAATGATACATCTGATGATAACTCATTTCCTATAGGTTTAACCTTTGCTATTCTTGATAAGATATCTTCTCTACTTCCCATTTCCTATATTCTTTTGATACCATTCTTTAAAACTTTCTTCTGGCATTTCCGGCATTTCCCGATGTTTATACCAGGGATTAGCACTGTTTTTAAGAAGAAATGGAACATACCGATAGCCTAATTTTATTGTTTTTTTCAGCTTCTCATATTTTTTCGCATTGCTTAAAGCTCTCGCCAGAAGCTTCATTGAGAAACTTTTCACGGGTTGTCCCATGCCGGAATTGATTATTTCCTGTCTTAATTCATAAAGCTGATTATGCAGATCAATCTTTACCGGGCATACATGGGTACAGGAACCACATAAGGTAGATGCGAAGGGCAGGTCTTTATAGTCTGCAATATTCCGTACCGGATTCAGAACAGACCCGATTGGGCCTGCTACAGCTGTATGATAGCTATGCCCGCCACTCCGTCTGTACACAGGACAGGTATTGAAGCAAGCTCCACAACGTATACATTTTAATGAATTTCTAAATTTTTCTTTACTCAATTGTTCTGATCTGCCGTTATCAACAATAACTATATGCATTTCCTGCCCGCCTCTTGGTTTCCTGAAATGACTGGTATAGGTTGTCATTGGCTGCCCGGTAGCACTTCTTGCGAGTAGGCGAAGAAAAACTCCTAAATGTTCCCGCCTGGGGATTATTTTTTCCAATCCCATGCAGGCGATATGTACCTTGGCCAGGTGAGCACCCATATCTGCATTTCCCTCGTTGGTACATACTATAAACTCACCTGTTTCTGCCACGGCAAAATTAACTCCCGTCAATGCTGCATGGCTTTGCAAAAATTTTTTCCTTAAATCCTGGCGTGCTATTTCAGTAAGCTGCCGAGGGTCCGAAAGTCCTTTAGGGCTACTGAGATTTTCGTGAAAAATATCTCCTATCTCTTCTTTCTTTTTATGAATACAAGGAAGCACAATATGACTTGGCTGTTCTTTAGCCAGCTGAACGATCCTTTCGCCAAGATCAGTATCAGTTACTTCAATGTCATTTTTTTCCAGATAATCATTCAGGTGGCATTCCTCTGTCAGCATAGATTTGCTCTTTACCATATATCTTACCTGATGTTCCTGAAGAATTGAAAGTACGATCTTATTATGCTCTTCAGCATCTTCAGCCCAATGTACTTTTATGCCATTAATCAAAGCATTTCGCTCAAATTCCATTAAATAGGTATCGAGGTTTGAAAGAACATTCAGTTTTATCTTTGAAGCCGTTTCCCTTAGCTTTTCCCAATCGGGTATCTGATGACTCTGCTTATCTCTTTTCTCACGGATAAACCATAGCGTTTCATTATGCCAGTCCACACGATTTTCATCCCGGTTAAATTGTTCTGCTAAAGAGGCATGGCTTTTCATCTGTTTACATTTTCAGTATTTAAAATTTCAGCGATGTGAATTATTTTCACCTCTTTTTTTTCTCTGTTTGCAATACCCTCCAGATGCATCAGACAGGACATATCACAAGCCGTAATATATTCTGCACCGTTCTTAATATGGTCTGCCAGCCTGTCTTTACCCATTTTGGAAGAAACAGCTTCTTCTGTAATGCAGAAAGTTCCGCCAAAACCACAACATTCATCCTGCTTATCCAGCCGAATCAGCTCAATATTTTCCACCTGCTGTAATAATTGTTCTGGTTTCGAAAAGTAAGCCGCGGTCAACTCGCTCATTCCTGAAAGATGCAAGCCTCTCTGCCCATGACAGCTTTGATGAAAACCAACTTTATGGGGAAAAGATGCCTTCAGATTGTTAATCTTTAATACATCTGTCAAAAATTCTGTCAGCTCATAGATATTTTCCTGAATAGGTACAGCCTGATTCTCCTTATCTCCCTTCAGATGTTCCTTTATATGTAAAACGCAGCTCCCTGAAGGAGCAACTATTATATCAAAGTCTTTGAACTGTTCAATAAAATTTTTATTGGTTTCACAGGTGAGATTCTCGTAACCGGAGTTAGCCATTGGCTGTCCACAACATGTTTGCCCCATTGGATAAGTCACATTTACACCTAATTTTTTCAGCAGAGAATAAGTAGCTATTCCAACTTTAGGATACAGCATATCTACATAACATGGTATAAATAATCCAACTTTCATATCAATTCAACAAATATTTAAACAAAGTATTAAAATTTATTCAACCAAATTAGACTTTATATCGAAAACAAAATTCTCTCATTTTATCCAATTATTAAGGTATATTATCCAAAAAAATTCTATTTTTACTTTTTTATGACGAAATAACTAAGTAATGAAACCTCAGTTTCTGGAAATATCATCTGACACTTTACATTCTTTCAGTGCAAGAAAGGATGTAATGCCTGATGTGAATAATAAATGGCATTATCATACAGTTCTGGAACTTATCTATTTTCGAAAGGGATCGGGAACTCAATATGTAGGAAATACTATTGAAAGGTTTAAGGAAGGGGATGTAGTACTCATCGGGAAAAACCTGCCTCATTACTGGCAATTTGATACCAAATATTTTGAAAGCTCCAAAAGAAATAAGGTAGAGGTTTTTGTGGTTCATTTTGATGAAAATTTCTGGGGTGAAGAATTTTTACAACTTCCCGAAAATCATGACCTTAAAAAAATGCTTATTCTGAGCTCAAGGGGACTGCAAGTCAAAGGTGGATCCCGGGAAACGTTAACTCAATTAATTCCGGAGGTCATCAACAGTGACGGTACGATGAAAATCATCAAATTATTAGAAGCATTATCCTGTATCAGTAATTCTTTAGAATATGATTTTTTGGCTTCCTCTCATTTCAAATACCACTTTAATGAGGATGAAAAACGACGGATCCAGGAAATCTACAATTATACCTTATCCAGATATATGGAAAAAATCAGTTTGGAAGAAATTTCAGAAATCGCCAGCCTCAGTCCTAATTCTTTTTGTAAATTCTTTAAGTCTAAAACCGGGAAAACCTACACCCAGTTTGTGAATGAAATACGCATAGGAGATGCCTGCCAAAAATTAATAGAAGACCAAATGTCTGTAAAAGAAATTTGTTTTGCCAGTGGTTTCAACAATTTCACCAGCTTCCATGAATGCTTTAAAAATATTACCGGTAAAAGCCCTCTCAAATATCAACAACTCTATAGAAAATAAGGCTTAATCAACCCTATTTACAATAATCTGATAAAACCCGGCATACAACAAAAAGCTAAAATAGGTGTTTTACAGCTTTTTGTTCTATGTTGATTGAATAGCTGCACGAAAATAGGGATTATAATCGAGCACTTAATACCGTTATTTTGCTGAGTCCACAACTTTTGAGACTGATTCTTTTTGTGGCAATTTTTAAGCGATTTAAAAAGTGCCACAAGCTTTTGGAGTATTTTTGAAAATTACAGCAACTGCTATAAATAAAAAATCCTGCAAAATCAGTGATTTGCAGGATTTATCTATTTTTGATGCTTTTTGAAAACTTCCGTTTTCGCATCTTGCGGAGAGAGGGATTCGAACTTAACATTAAATAACTGAAAACATAAAATTTACAACTTACTTTTAGAACATTGCCACCAAATTACCACAATTCTTATATTTTGATAATTTGTAAAATATAAGCTCCCTTGATTTAAAAAACTCTTTAATTTGAAATACAAACTTAAAAATAATTTTTATCTATTTTTTGCAATATTGAAAGATAAGCATTTGATAATTTATCAGTTACAATTCCTGCACTTACACATCTCAAAAGTAAAAATTGAAGTTACATTGACAAAGGTTTTCAAAAAAAAATGAAAAATTGGATAGGATAAAGACATATTCCAATTTCTCTCTTTTTTCGATTATACTTATTAATCTTATAAGTTTATATGTAAAAAGTCGATTATTATGAATTAAATTTCTTAAGGTTTATTAATATCGAAGCAAAATCTATTTATTATACAATTGTTCTCTATAATTTATTCCCCATTCACTCATCACTTTGATTACTGAATGAAGCCCTATTCCAAATTCAGTAAGTTCATATTCTACTGTTATAGGCATTGTATCTTTAACGGTACGTTTTATAAGTTTATTTAATTCCAGCTCTTTGAGCTCCTTCGAAAGGACTTTCGGAGCAATATCTTCAGTTTTTCTTTTTAAATCCATAAAACGCAAAGTTTCGTCATAGTACAAATGGCTTATAATCAAACTCTTCCATTTACCACTTAGTAACTGGTTTGTATCTTTAATTCCTCGAATTTGTCTTAAACATTTTTCACCGAGTTCAAATTTTGCTTTCTTCACTTGTTGTTTTTTTATATAAATATAAGTAATATTCTTAAAAAGTATAGCAGCTTACTTAAAAGTAACTAATTACCATAAGGTAATCTATAGTGAAGCATTGTCACTTAAACAATAACTTTGAAAATATTGTTAAATCAACAAAAGTATCTCAACTTAAATTGTTGAATAAAGTCTTAGTATATTAAATAAATCACATGGATAAAAAGAATTTTAAATCAAAGAAAGTACTTATACCGTTAGTTTTTATCCTGATTATTGCGGGAGGGCTAGTGTTAATCTTTGCTTGGTCGGCAGATTTGATTGGAAACCGAACTACTACAAAAAGTTTTCTTAAAGATACACCAGAATCCTTCCCTGCCGGCTACCGGCGGGCACATTCAAAAGGAATTTGCTTTGAAGGTACTTTTCGTCCAACAGGAAAACTATCTCCTTTTTCAAAAGCAAGAGTATTCTCACAGGACTCCTCTTCCGTAATAGGTCGCTTTTCACTCGGAAGTGTTGATCCTTTTGCTGCGGACAATTCAACACGAACAGTTAGCATGGCTTTGATGATATCATCAGAAGATAATCAACAATGGAGAATGAAACTTAATAATCAGCCATTTTTTGTAACGCATGATGTTGAAGGTGTTATTAGACGCTCAGATGCTTACAAAATCGACAGCACGACCGGCAAGCCAAATCCAGAGCTAGTTGCAGCATTTCTTAAAGACTATCCCGAAGCTCAAAAATTTAATGATTGGGCAGAGAGCGCACCGTGGGTAAATAGTTTTGCAGGGGCTGAATATAATGTTATTAATTCGTTCTTTTTAGTTGATTCAGATGGTGATAAACATGCTGTTCGCTGGTCCATGAGACCACATGCTTCGTTTAATTCTTGGACGAAGGAGGAACGTCAACATGCCAGTCATGATTACCTTTTTGATGAGCTAAAAAGACGTCTTACAAAAGAATCCCTTTATTGGGATTTGGTCATAACTTTTGCTGAGCCAGGTGATGAAATTGAAAATTCAGCAAAACCTTGGCCCAAAAACCGTCGTCAAGTAGTTGCAGGTGTACTGGAAATAAAAAGAGTTTTTGATCAAACTGAAGGTGGCTGCAGGGATATTAACTTTGATCCAACAAAGGTACCATCGGGGATAGAAATATCCAAGGATCCTGTATTAACAGCAAGAGCAGGTATCTACGCTCATTCATATAATGCCCGGGTACGAGAGATAGGATACGGAAAAGCTACAGATGCCATTGGTAAAAAGAAGAACAGTAAAAACAAATAATATGGTACAACGTAAAAGTCCAAAACCCCAAACTATTGTGCATTTTAATATTGTTGCAAGAATTCTTCATTGGCTGATGGCTACCATGATATTATCAACAATTTTTATAGGTTTAGGTATGATGACATCTCTTGATAGCCGTCCTTGGTTGATTGATCTTCATATTCCAATAGGTGTTGCAATATTTGTTCTTTGCGTATTGCGCCTTATTAACAGAATTGCTAATCCTATTCCTGAATTACCGGATGAAATGCCAAAATTCGAAAAAAAGTTGGCTCACTGTATACATTGGGTCATGTATGCATTAATGATTGCTTTACCTTTAACTGGTTGGGCACAGTTATCTGCAGGTGGATTTCAAGTCAAATTATCCCCCACTATAATACTTCCAGAAATCCTTAATCAAAGTCCTCTTTTGTATGCATGGCTTCATGACATCCACAGAGTTTTGGCTTGGTTACTTTTTTTTATTGTAGTTGGGCACCTTTCCATAGCATTTTTGCATGCATTGGTAATAAAAGATGGGATATTTTCAAGCATGACTTGGGGCGGTAGGAAAATAAAAAAATAAGATTAAATTCTGAACTATTTTGATCAAAGAAAATGACTGTTATTAAAAATTAGGATCGGGGTTTGCTTATATACAACAAAAAAGAGGATCTTTTAATAAAAGACCCTCTCAGCGGAGAGAGAGGGAGTCCTGTCGAACTCTTAATACCATTATTAACATTCTTAAACAATATTAAATAGTTGATTTAAAACAACTTAATTATCTTCAATCTGTAGGGTCAACCAGAAGTAACTTTGTACACATTTTGTTCTTTAAAATTATAGTAAACAACTCCAAATTGGATAATTTTTAATTGAACTGCCAATAAAATAAATGTGGTTTGCTTTCTAATATTAGAGTACGGATTAAAAAAACTCGAACTCTTTTTTGGAGGATTTAAGAAAACTAAATGCTTTTTATAATACATTTATATCTTAGCAGGTGCCAATTCTTATAATAATTAAACAATTACATATACAATCCAAATAAATATAAATACATTCTTTAGCGGACTAAAATGAATTCTTAATTCAATTTCGACCTGTTTAATGAGATTAAATCACTGAAACATGAGATTTACAAATAGATTTAAAGTATATAACTTTAAATCGAAGGTGTATCACAACTAGACGAAGTGGGTTGAGAATCGTTTAAACGAAAACCCTTCTCATATAGGGGTACGGGAAAATTCCATAAAAAAGGCCGTTTTCATGAGTTGTGAGACGGCCTCGATTATACTTTGTTCAAGATTCTGACATTGCTACCAGTCCTGAGAGGTTGGGCTAACCACAATATCATTGACGTTGACATTGGCAGGTTGGCTCAATGCAAATAAGACCGCATTGGCAACATCTTCAGACTCTATTGCCTGTTTGTTGAGTTCAGCTGCAATCAAAGCCCCCTCTTTATTGGTCACTTTATCCGCCCATCCGGTATTGATGACACCGGGGCTGATCAGGCTTATCTTAATGCCATTATGTACTGATACTTCTTTTCGGAGACTTTCTGTTATCGCTCTTACAAAGAATTTGGTTCCGTGGTATATTCCTGCACCCACATTGATATTGATCCCTGCGACAGAGCCCATATTGAGGATATGACCTGATTTCTGCTCTAATAATCCAGGAAGAACAGCTGCTATTGCATTCAGATATCCTTTGATATTGGTATCGATCATCTTATTCCATTCGTCAACGGCCACATCTTTCCATTGCGAAAAAAGCATAAGACCCGCATTGTTCACGAGATTGTCAATCCTTCCATAAGTAGCAATGGCAAAATCTGCCATCGCCTTCATCTGCTCAGCATCTGTGACATCTGCAACAAACACTTCTGCCTGTCCGCCCGCCTTTTCGATTTCCTGTTTCACTTTTGATATTTTGTCATCAGCCCTTGATACCAATAGGATTTTACTGCCTGCTTGCGCAAGTTTCAGTGCTGTTGCTGCTCCGATACCCGATGAGGCACCGGTGATGATCGTTACAGAATCTTTTAAATTTTCCATTTCGTTCTATTTTATTGAATGAGTATTGTTAGTAGAATTCTTTATTTTGAAAGATAGATTATAGGGTTTTCCTGCAATCTATCAAACGAAGCAAAAAAAGCTTTTGAATAAGGCTGTTCATTGTGGACTGCCAACCCCTCGGCATTTGTCCATTCTTCATTGAGGATGAAAACATTTTCATCGTCTATGCTCTGATGTACATCGTACCGGATACAGGCTTCCTCCTGTCTTGAAGCGCTGGGAAGAGCTTCCAGCATTGACTTAATTTCTTCAAGGTGTTCAGGCTTCGCTTTCACGATAGCCGTTAAAAAAATGCTCATAGATATATGCTTTTGATGTTAATTGACCGGCTGTTTTTTTGACTTTAGTATTATTTACTGCCAAAAGCCAGTTCATATGGTTTAGGTGCCGGAATTTCTGACCGGAGTTCTTTCGCCGCTTTTAAAGGAAAATAAGGATCTCTTAAAAGTTCACGGGCCATATAAATAAGATCGGCATCACCATTTGTTAAAATCGTTTCAGCTTGATGCGCATTGGTGATCATACCTACCGTTCCGACCAATAGTTGCTCTTTAACTTCGCGTTTGATTGCACTTGCATAGGGTAACTGGTAACCCGAGCCCACTGTAATTTTAGCATTGGGAACCGTACCTCCTGTTGACACATCCACAATGTCTATACCGGCGTCGACCAGTTTCCTGCTCAGCCAGACAGAATCCTCAATTTTCCAGCCTTCTTCCATCCAATCAGTTGCCGAAATACGTACGGCGATAGGAAGATCAACAGGCCATACTTTTTTCACCTCCGCGATAACTTCAAAAAGGAGCTTCGAACGGCTTTCCAGACTTCCACCGTAACCGTCTGTTCTTTTATTGGTAATAGGTGAAAGGAATTCATTTAAAAGGTAGCCGTGTGCACTATGGATTTCGATCAGTTCGAAACCTGCCTTCAAGGCTCTGATAGTCGCATCGACAAAAGCCTGTTTAACGGTAGCAATATCGTCGGCACTCATTGCTCTTGGTGTCTGCATTTCTGCAGAAAAGGGAATTGATGAAGGTGCTATCACTTCCCAGCCTTGTGCATCGCCGGGCATCAGAGGCTTGCTATCTTTTCCTGCAACCAGCTGGCTCCCTTTACGGCCTGAATGCGCAAGCTGGATACCTGGAACACTGCCATTGTTTTTAATAAAATCTGCGACCTTGCCCAATGGCACAATATGTTCATCTTTCCAGATGCCCAGGTCGCCTACGCCGATCCGACCATTTTCCATAACGGCTGTAGCTTCAAGCATCACTGCTCCGGCACCACCCATTGCCCTCGATCCATAATGTACCAGATGCCAGTCTGTGGCAAATCCATCTACTGATGAATACATGCACATTGGTGAGGTAAAAATTCTGTTTCTGAACGTGACTGATCTTACAGTCAACGGGCTAAATAATTTTGACATAAAATAATTTTCTAAAATAGAAAGGTAACATCGGATTGGGCTCAGAGCCTTTCGATATTACCTAAGACTATACATTTATTATTACTTGTTATAAAGATGGAACAGTTTGGCAACCACCTTCCATTCGCCGTTGATCTTGATGAGTGAATGGTAATCCGTAAAATCCTCATCTGCGGCATCGTGCTCCATCTCTACGCGCACGGTGGCTGTGGTCGGTGTTTTGTGCAACACAGTTACATTCGTAACAATATTGGGTGCAGCGCCGTATTTTTCAACGTAGGTATACAGGTTTTCTATGCTGCCTTGCGATAGGTCACTCCCAAGATGTCCATACATCACAGCATCCTTATAGAATGTTTTACGCAGCTGTTCCACATTACCTGTTTTCAATCCCTGCACATAACCTTCTACAACGTCCAATACATCCTGGTAATCCTGAACGGTATTGATATTCTTATTTAATGACATAATTTTTATTTTTTAGTATGATAAATTTTACTGATGATTTTCCATTTGTTTCCTTCCTTTACCAGGGTAAACAAATCGGCGAATCTGGTCGCCCCAAACTGCGATTCAATTCTGACGATTGCCACATCTTCTTCAACGTCTAAAGTGGTTAGCTCATAGCTTGCTTCACCCGGGCCGTTAGTGTCAAAAATGTCATACAATGTCTGTATGGGAACACTTTTTAATTCGCCGTTTTCTGTCCATGACATCGTAGCCGTCTTGGCAAAAGCTTCTTTTGCCGAACTGCTATCCCCGCTACGCCCGGATTCTACATACAGGTCTATGGCTTGCAGTATTCCAGTTTTTTGTTCTTCTGTACTTTGCATAATGTTATTATTATCTTTAATTCTTGTTTCATTACTGTTCCCGCAGGAAATCACTGTCAATAAGGAAATCACTACAAGAAAGGTAACCGTTGTTTTCATAAGACAAAATTACAGCGATAATCAGAGCAGTATTTTTCTAATACGTCCAAGTATTTTTACTATAAAGCTCTTTTTGATGTTCTTTATTCCTCAAGGTATCAGAAGACTATCTGATAATCTGCTGAATAGCTGCTTCTGAAAACAGGATATAGGAATACCATCGCTAACGCAATTGGTATGAGGCGTCAGCGGAAAAAATAGTGTGGGAAATGAATAGGAACTATAATGTTTCGAATGCTGCTGAAATTGGAGTTTCACCATCCTTCATCAGGATTACTTTCCCGATGGTAGAACTATTTTCAAGAATGGCTACTAAGGTATCAACAACATTTGATATTGAGTTGGGCATCGGTTTTTCGACCTGAAGGGAGATTTTTCCTGTTCCCGGTTCATCCGTTAATGTCCCTGGCTGTAATATGGTATAATCCAGTTGGGTCTGGGTGGAAAGATAGAGGTCTGCATAGTGCTTGGCAATATTGTAGTCGGTAATATTTACCAATCCCGGCTCATTCCAATGTTCCGGCTGTAATGCGAAGACCGAACTGAGCATGATATATCTTTTAATTCCGGCCCTTTCCGCCGCCTGCATTGTTTTTACCGCTCCGTGCAGATCAATCTGCAGAAGGTTTTTGCCTCGTGACCCCGAAACAAAATAAATGGCATCAGCTCCCCTAAAACCTGCTGAGAGTGTTTCAACATCACTCAACAGATCAATGTGGACCAGCATAATATTAGGATGAGCAATAGCTGTCTCTGTTTTTCTAGAGCCTGCCAGCACTTCATAATCCTTATCTGCCAGCTTTTTTACCAGGGCAGAACCCACGCGCCCGTTCGCGCCAATAACCAATACCTTCATGTCAGATCTATTTTAGTTTCGAAAGACGCTTGGCGCCTGTCCGTAATGTTCTTTGAAAATCCTTGAGAAATGCGATACATTCTCAAACCCGAGGGAATAGCAGATGTCAGCGACTGGCATATGCGTAGTCTCCAGGATCTCTTTGGCTTTTTCAAGTCTTTTTTCCCGTATCCAAGTCGCGGGAGTCATGTTATAGATTCCCTGAAAATCCCGCTTAAAACTGGACAGGCTCCTGCCCGAAAGATAGGCCAGTTCCGATAGTGATACCGGTGAAGCATAATGCTGTTCCACCACATGACGGATATCTGCCCGTACGGGCTCATGCAACTGCAGTATTTGTAAAAACATATTGCGGTTTCCCTCAGCAATATCATACAGAAGCTCCATTATTTTCAGGCGTAACTGACCCTGGTGCACAGTCGAATGGTCAAAAAAATAAGGCTTCATGGAATTGGCAAAAGCAACCAGGCATTCGTTCATAGGATAGACACCTGCTTTGACCTCCCCCTCGATCTTCGGAATTTTTATACCGGATGTTGCCAAAAAGGATTTCAAAAGGTCATCCTTTATACTGAACATCAGACTGTCATAGATATTGTCATTATCAGGATTACCAACCTTGTCATATTTCACGAACATTGCTTTCTTTAGAAGGATCATTTCATTCTTTCCAACGTTATATTCCTGCTTTCCATAGGTCAAAGCAACTGTTCCATCTAGCACAATAAGCAGCAGGTGTTCTTCGAGATACATAGTTCCCTTGGCCTCCATGCTGTGAATGCACTGTTCAATGACAGCACAGCCATCGAGCATCAGTACATTCTGCGAAACAGGCCCGCTGATCAGTGATGTTGGAACCTTTACTATTTTTTTCATATGCTACATTAGAACCTATAAGGCAAACATTTATAACACTTGTTTATCTGCATGCCCTTGTTATACAAAAATAAGCAATTTAAATGACGACAATACTTCTTAAAAGTCCATTTATTTTTTCTTTAAAGTCCAAACAGAAACAACTTTCGAGCAAACCGATAATATTTAAAGAAAATAATCTTTTTGAAATTTTTTAAGTGGTTGCTGTTTTTACGGAAAATTCCAGATATAATAGAATTGTCAAGGAGTTCCGGGCAAAAAAGACCGGACAAATGCCCGTCGTTACTTTTCGGAAATAACAATATTAAGCTATTTCACAATGAATTCTTTTCGCGTGGTTTCTACTGCTTCCCAAGTACCGGAAAAACCCGGTTGAAGAATAAAACTATCACCCGCTTTCACCTTAAGGTTTTTCCCGTTGTGGCATCTGAAATAATGGATTCACCGAAGAGAATACGGCAAAATTCCCAGTTGTCCACCGAAAACTTCCATTTCCCTTCTGTGCCTTCCCAAATACCGAAAGTCACGTTGAACTTCATCTATATTTTAATCACAATGCCACTCTCGTTCAAACTCCATGCATTGGTTACCTCTTCCAATGGAAATATTTTCAGGTCAACATATAGTTTACCGGTTGCAGCATATTCGAATATCTCGGGTAAGGAATTCAGCAGGTATCCTGAAAGTTCCTGCTTTGAAATACTACCAATTCCTGATCCCATCAGCACAATATTTTTGCTACGTAGGTTAGCCGAATTTAAATTGATGGCTGGTCCTGCCATTCCGCCTACGGTAATGATTTTTGTTTCTTTTTGAGACGGCAGCATTGACAGGGCTTCCAACAGCATTTCAGAAGGCCTTCCCCACAGATAATCAACAACAATGTCGAAAGGATGGGTACTGTATGCTTCCTTAAAGTCATTAATGACTTGTTCTTCCGGTTGATTGAGCGAAATGATGAGATCGGCACCCAATTCCTTTAATTTTTCAAGGACTTCAGGATTACGTCCTGTTGCAATGATGAAACCTGCATGGTGGAATTTTGCCATTTGCACGGCCATCATTCCCGTAGAACCCGTTGCGCCATTTATCAGTATAATATCGCCGACTTTTATGCTTCCCTTAAGCCGTAATGCGGCATCTGATCCTACCAAAAAATTAGGCAATGCTGCGGCAGTGCAATCATCTAACCCCTCAGGCACAATGACCCAATTGTCTTTTTGCACGATTGCTTTTTTCGCCATCATTCCCGTAATGCCCATGGCATAGATCCGTTGTCCGTTTTCTAATACAGCTACACCGTCCATACCCACAACTGCGGGTAAATTGTCATAGGTCGTATAATGTTTACCGGAAGCTCTCGCCAAATCTAAATGTTTGATCGAAGATGCCTTCACCTTAACTAAAACCTGATCGTTACTTTCCACGATAGGCTCTGCATGCTCTCCATAGAAGGGTATTGTGCCTATTTCTTTTAATATTGCTGCTTTCATTTTATTATTATTTACTGTAAAGTTGGGTCAAAAAATCTTTTGTGGTCGTTGGTCTTCTTCCCAGCAGAAATTCCAGATCTGTTTTTTCAGTTTGAAATTCACCCTTCCTGATCGCTTCGGCAAAGCCTGCAAACATTTCCACATATTCCGCAGGAACATGAGCTTTGGTTAAAGTCTCTTTGTAGATTTCTACCGTAGGGCTGACATACTTCACCTCTTTTCCTGTTATTTTACTTAAATCCAGAGCAATGTCTTTTAAGGATACATTTTCGGTATTGCTGATAGCATACTCTTTACTTTCGTGCTCCTTCGTTGTCATTACATTGGCCATTGCCTCAGCCATCTCTGCACGTAACGCAAATGCGAATTTTGTTTCCCCTGCCGGTAAAAAAATACCGGTTTCTAGCACTTTTTCACCCATTAACATGGGCAATACGTCGAGGTAAAGGTTGTTTCTGAAAATGGTATAATGCAAGCCGCTCGCTTTGATATGCTGCTCTGTATCAATATGCGATTTTGCAATAAACGAAATTGGTGATGACTCCGTTTCATTTTTTCGCTCGAAGCTGGTATAGAAAATATGTTTTACACCGGCTTCCCTGGCTGCATTGACCACATTTTCCTGTTGTTTTGCACGGCTGTCGGTGTCGGAACCGGAAACTAACAATAGTTTTTCGACGCCATCGAAAGCTGCTGTTAGCGAGACATAGTTATCGTACTCGCCAATTCTCAGGTTGATACCTCTATCTTTTAGATCTTCGGCTTTTGCCTCATCCCTAACCAATGCCGCGATTTTGTTTGCCGCAATTCCTTTTTTCAATAGAAAGTCTATGGTAGCCTTTCCAAAATTTCCAGTTGCCCCTGTTATTAATATCATCGTTTATTGTTTAATTATTTTTTTTAATTTCTAATTTTTAACTCTTTTCAGTCTTCCCGACAACTCAAAACCACTTCTTGCGTTCAATCCAATCAGCGTTAGGTTGGTTAGCCCAAGAATAAATTCTACAATCTGTGCTCCCAAAAACACACCATCTATGTTACCGTAATGCGATCGGTAAAACAGGAAGATCGCCAATGACATTAGCCCAATGCCGTTTAGCATCATCAGCTTCATTCTCTTTTTCTTGACCAGTATTATTTTATTTTGGGATTTGCCTGCCAGTTTTGTACCTGTAATATTCAGCGCAGGCATTGCAATAATCATTATCGGCATTGCACAGAGAATGAAAAATTTCACCTCCCTGATAAAGCCTGGGTCAGCCTTGATCTCGGCTATCACTGAAGTTGTAAAAAAGGCTACAATAGTAAGTGCTGCAACAATGGTAGCTGCAACGTGAATTTTGACTAATGACTTTCGTTTCATATTCCTCTGAATTGGTAATACAAAGGAAGTGATAAGTGTAGCCTTAAAATTGTAAAAATCGGAAATTCGGTATGAGCTTGCGAAGCTCGCCGGGGGAATACCCAGTAATTTTTTTCAGGTCATTGATAAAATGTGCCTGGTCAAAATAATGATTATCGAAGGCGATGTCCGTCAAGGATTGGTCGGAATATTTAAGTTGATAGGCAACCTTCTTGATCTTTACGATCTGCAAATATTCCTTGGGCGAACATCCGATATGTTCATAAAAATGATTGCGTAGCGTCCTTTCAGTCGTATTTAACTGGCTTGACAGTTCTTCAATGCTGAGGTTTGTATCTGAGGTTTCGATCAGTTCGACCGCTCTTGTTATCAGCGATAGGTCTCTTACCAGGACATTATCCAGAAATATGTCTTCAATCACATCAAACATCTGTTCCGGGTCTGTACATACATTGATCTTATTTTGAAATTTAACGGCTATATCACCAAACAGATCCTCTGTATTGATGAGCCAGGGCAATTTATGAATGGGCTGTTTGGTAAAATAGGCCAATGCAAAGGGCTTGATGTGGGTTCCCAGTATTTTAACACGATCGGTTGTTGGCAGAATACTGATTTGGGTGGTGGAAACTTTGGTGATAATGATCTTTTCAATAACTGTTTCCTGCGTATTGTGGTTGGTCAAGGAAAAAGGTCTGTCAAAATAGTAGCAAAAAGTGATCCTTGGAAATGGCACAATAAATTCCGTTTTGCCGGAAAGTGCTTCCACAGGAATGTCCATAAAAAAGTAATCCTCAACAATACTTGCTAAGAATGCATTATAGGGCCTCCTTGTAGATATGTATTCATCCATAGCAAATTCCTGGTTGTGCTTCTATCATTTTAATCGACCGATGAAGTGATCATGGCCCGGTGTATCTTGCCTCAATGCGGTAATGACCGGGCGTAGCGTCTTGGTGTGCTCCGTTACGGAATATTTCACTGTTGGAGGAAACGTATCATAAATGGTGCGTTTCACCAGTTTATTCACCTCCAGGTCTTTCAGCTCCTTGGATAGCATCCGGTCGCTGATGCCTTCTACAACACGGGCTATCTCTTTGAACCTGCTATTGCCATCCAGAATGGCAACGATGATGGGTAGCTTCCATGTTCTATTCAGTGCATATAGCGCATCCTTTTTGCCATCAGTTCATTGAGAGGGCAATCTTCCCCGTCATCCGGGGGCAAGCGAAGCTTAATCTTATTTATTCAAATTGGTTATATACTAACTAATAGTATAGCGCTTACTATAGGTTAGCAAATGTACGCTACATTTGTGGTATTAACAAAATAATATATACGATCAAAATGAAAAAGCTTTTACAGCCTTATATGAAAGGAAAATTTAAATTAAAGAACCATATCGTAATGGCTCCCATGACTCGTAGCCGCGCAATAGGCAATATCCCCAACGAGCTATTGGCAGCCTATTACGAACAACGCAGCTCAGCGGGACTGATCGTAACCGAAGGAACCGCTCCAAGTCCGGAAGCATTGGGCTATCCCCGTATCCCCGGCATTTTTTCGCAGGAACAGGTCGCCGGCTGGCAGAAGATCACTGAAGGTTAGTCCGTAGCTGCTTTTCTAACATGATTCAACATTTTTAAGTTAATAAATGTCAAGTTAAAGTACCCTCAAGTCAAGTCGTAAATGTATTTTACATGTTGACTATCAGTATGCTATGTGGTATTCTGCGGCATTTTTTTTCCAAATAAAAATTGCCACGATTTTGCCACAAAAGTTTAGAGTGTTTTTGAAGATTTCGAACGATTTTTCCAAAAACAAAAAGCCTCCAATTATAAAAATTGAAGGCTTTAAAAGCTTTTTCGCACTTTAGAAGATTTATCATTCTCGCGATTGCGGAGAGAGAGGGATTCGAACCCCCGGACCTGTTACAGTCAATAGTTTTCAAGACTATCGCAATCGACCACTCTGCCATCTCTCCTTAAACCCCGGCTATACCGTTGTTTTCAGTGGTGCAAATATAGAACGATTTTTAATTTCTGCAAAACTTTTACCACGCAAATTCTAACAAAAATCAATAAGGAGCTTAAAATCAGGTGAATTATTTTCACTCATTGTGTCCGTAAAACCTCTGTCATTATATTCTACAACTAAAAACGTAGTCTTTAAAAGTCTTCAGGCCTTATTTCGTATAGAGTTTATCCACCCTATTCACCGTCTACGATGGCAATGAAACTATTTTTGATAAAATCCGACGGATATACAAACTGATCTCCATCGTCTCCCTTCACTACAATGGCTGCCTGCTCATCGTTCAGGCATTTATCCAACTGGGCTTTCATTTCATTAAGCCTACCTTCTGCAATCTTAATAGTATACGTCCCTGTGACATGGGTGATTTTTATAATCTTTTTGTCCATATTATTTTTTTAAAGTTTGAAATCCAAATCTAGGTATTTTACTCTACGTGAGAGGTGTTTGTATGTACAAAATCAACATTTCCATTCTGTCATTCTGCAGGAATCTAAACAATTCTATTACTTATTTAATAAAAACAGCATCAAGCTCAAAATCCTAACCAATCAGGCTGGATTCCTAACAAATGACAAATCAGGAAAGTTTGTCTATAAGCAGTCTACTCTCCTGCTGGTTCGAACAATTCAATTTTATTTCCTTCAGGATCCAGGATGTGTACAAATTTTCCATATTCATAGGTGACCACCTCATCCAGAACAGTTACCCCTTCTTTTTTCAGCTCTTCTACCAATGCTTCAATATTTTCCACATGGTAATTGATCATAAATTCTTTTGTTGAAGGCTCAAAATATTGGGTAGACTCTTTAAAAGGACTCCACAGCGTATACCCTTTCTTATCCGAATCCACTTCTTTCCAGTCGAATTTGGTTCCGTAAGGGCTGGTTTCCAATCCCAGATGGGTCTTATACCATTCATTGATTTGTTCCGGCTCTTTACATTTAAAGAAAATTCCTCCGATGGCTGTTACTCTTTTCATTTTTAGTTTTTGTTAAGTTCTTTTAAATGGAATGCAAAATTCATATCGTTTTGTAGTTTCACAAATATATCAATGTTTTATTACCCATTTCATTATTCAATTGATTTTTTGATATTAATCACGAAGTGATTGTTGGAATACGCAAAGGCGCAAAGGTTGTATCTCAGATACAATTGATAATGCTATATTTTTACTGAAAATTTCTGATTTTCTTGCGTCTTACAACCATACATAAAAATTAAAAACTTTGCGCCCTTGCGATTTTCCAACAAAAACATGAACGCTGTATTATATTGTAAACGCTCTATATTAAGAATCCATATGAAAACAAAAAGCGCACCTTCAGGCACGCTTTGTATTTTATAAACTAAATATATTGCTGAAAAATCTTTGATTTTCTTGCGTCTTACAACCATACATAAAAAATTAAAAACTTTGCGTCTTTGCGATTTTCCAACAAAAACATAAACGCTGTATTATATTGTAAACGCTCTATATTAAGAATCCATATGACAAACAAAAAGCGCACCTTCTGGTACGCTTTGTATTTTATAAACTGAATACTATTAATGTAATTCAGCTAAATATTTCTCAGCATCCATTGCAGACATACATCCACTTCCTGCAGCTGTGATAGCCTGTCTGTAGATATGGTCCTGAACATCTCCTGCAGCAAATACTCCCGGAAGATTCGTTCTTGAAGAACCTTTTTCAGTTAAGATATATCCGTTTTCGTCAAGATCTACCTGACCTGCAAAGATATCTGTATTGGGTTTATGACCAATAGCAATGAAAATTCCTTCAACCTCTACTTTAGAAATTTCCTGAGTTTGGTTATTAATGATTACGGCTCTTTCTACCAAGCTGTTCTCTCCTTCTATCCCGATTAACTCATGGTGGAACTTCACTTCGATATTAGGAGTGCTTTCCACTCTGTGGATCATTGCTTTTGAAGCTCTGAAAACATCTTTTCTCACCAATAGGGTTACCTTTCTGCATAATTTAGCCAGATAAGTAGCTTCTTCAGCGGCTGTATCTCCTGCTCCTACTACTACTACATCTTTTCCTCTGTAGAAGAATCCGTCGCATGTAGCACAAGCGGAAACCCCGCCTCCTGCATATTTTTTCTCGTCATCAAGACCTAAATATTTTGCTGTAGCTCCTGTAGAGATAATTACTGTTTTGGCAAGAATTTCTTTGTTTCCTGCATATAATTTGTGAACACCGCCTACTTCCTTAGAAAACTCAGCCTTAGTGATCATTTCATAATGAACTTTGGTATCAAATCTTTCTGCCTGTTTTTGCAGATCCATCATCATTTCAGGACCTGTAATCCCGGCTGGATACCCTGGAAAGTTATCAACTTCTGTAGTGGTTGTTAATTGTCCGCCCGGCTCCAAACCTGTATATAATTCAGGTTTCAAGTCTGCTCTTGCTGCATAGATAGCAGCGGTGAAGCCAGAAGGCCCAGATCCAACGATCACACAATCTAAAATGTTTTGCTCCATAATTTACTTGTTCGAAAAGATTTAATTAAATTAAGACTGCTAATTTCGGAATTTTTATGGTCTTTTTAAAGTTATTTTAATGATACTTGTCAATAACAGATATATCGGCTGTCAATTGATAGTTGATAGTTGATAGTTGATAGTTGATAGTTGATAGTTGATAGTTGATAGTTGATAGTGCAAAATTAAAATACAGAATGTCCGGTATTTATTTAATTAAAAAAATTATTGGTTAAATTTCATTCTCTATTTTTTCAACGTTCTGTTTTCCAACTCACAGTAGCATCCATCTCACCAGTTCTCCACGCTCCACAAGATTCCAGGAATGAGGGTGTTTTTTTCCGTTAGCTCTTATTCCACGGTTTTTGGTTTCTATATATTCTGACTTTTGACTTCCAAGATTGAGTAATGACTCATTAGCTTTTTTAAGCACAAACGCATTAAGATCTTCCCATTTTCTACCTTTATTTTGCTGTTGCCATTCCAGGTCCGGTTCACAGTAGAACCTTGTTTTAATTCCTTTTAAATATTGAATATTTTCAATTGAATTAGACGAAATCAGGTAAGGTAAAGCTGTTTTATATTTCCCTTGATTTTCAGATGGTTTCCCCAGTTCTTTTTCAAAAAGCTCAACCAGAAATTTCCCTTCTTCAGCGGCATCAGCATCTATATTAGCTGAAATATCCTTTTGAGCATTATAATACAGCTGTTCCAGATCAATAGGAGAATCTATTACGAACATCCCTTTGGGCTGAACAGAATTATTATTTTTTATTAAATAACCTGAAAGTAAAAACGCGATATTACCTCCACCGGAAAAACCACCGATGAAAACATTTTTCTTATCAACGTTATGTCGATCCAATATAGAAAGTAAAGTTTCTGAGTATTCTTCTTTTTCAGCTTCCGTTAAAAAGAGCTTCTGATTATAGTCTAAAAGCAGCGTTGTAATTCCATCTTTCTCTATATCTTTCAGGAAGCCTGCTTCCATCTTTGTATGCTCAATATCACAAGGAAAACAAGGAAATAAAACCAGAACCGCTTTTTGATTTTCAGATTTTTTCAATTCATAATGATCTCCTTTTATAAATTGGCCCTCAGCCTTCTTTGCTGTACAGCTTAGGAAAATCACAGATAAAACTATCAAAAAAAGAATTTTTCGCATCAACACCTATATTTTAAAACCTAAAAAAATATCCTGTAAAATTCAAATTCCCCTAATTCGTAAAAATTTAGACTTTCATCTTAATTTTATCTACATTAATGATCTTATACACCAGTTCCTTAATGAGTTCTGCTTCCCCCATATTTACCGCACCAAGACCTTTTCCTTTCATATCAAATTCTCTTAAAATAGAGATCACTCTTGTAGCATGTTTTAAAGGATATAACCTGGCACTTTCCGCATAATCTTTAATAAAATACGGATTAACTCCCATTTGTGAAGCAATAGTTTGCGGGGGCTGCCCAGCCATGGTCTGATAAATAATAACGTTGGAAAAATAGTTATACAGACTGGCAAGCAGCATTACAAAAGGGTTATTCTTAGGGTTTTTTCCCATAAAATGGGCAATTTTAAAGGCTGCATTGGCATTTTTTGTTCCCAAGGCCTTCTGAAGTTCAAAAACATTGTATTCTTTACTGATTCCAATATGGTTTTCAACAATTGTTCCATCCAGTACTTCCCCTTCTTTAAGGATGATCTTTAATTTATTCAGCTCGTTGGCAATTCTGGAAAGATCATTTCCCAGATATTCTGCCAGGAGATGTGAAATATTGGGAGCTGTTTTTATATTAAGTTTTGTGCACTCATCTGCAATCCATTTCGGAAGATTATTTTCCTTTACAGACTCACTAAGGAAAAGAGCTTTGGCTTTATCTAAAGCTTTAGCTGCTTTTTTCCGGCTGTCCAGTTTTTTATGTTTGTGTGCGAAAACCAGTACGGTAGAAGGTACCGGGTTTTCAACATAGGATTCCAGAATTCGGTTTTCGTCTTCATTCAACCTCAGATCCTGTGCTTCTTTAACGATGATCACCTGTTTGTCTCCCATCATCGGAAACTGCCTTGCCAGAGAAAGAACTTCCTGGTAAGAAGTATCTTTTCCATAGGTAACCGTTTGATTGAAAGCTTTTTCATCTTCCTCCAAAAAGTTATGCTCAAGGGCTTTTACAGCAACATCAATAAAGTAGGCTTCTTCTCCGTGGAAAAAATAAATAGGTAAAACTTCTTTATTTTTAATATTTTTGAGGATTAAATCTAATTCTTTCATCTTATTAATGGAACTTCCAAAACTGAATTTTCAGGAAACTTTTGATTTTAAATTCAAGAAAGACAAAGATAAGTTTTTTATTTATGATTTGATTCGTAAAACTTATCTTCTCCTTACTCCTGAAGAATGGGTAAGGCAGCACTGGGTACATTATTATCTCACCGTAAAAGCCTATTCTGCATCAGCCCTTATTACAGAAAAAAAGATCATTTTAAATGGACTTACCAAGAGGATTGACCTTCTTATTACAGAAAAAACAGAGCCTGTCATCCTGATTGAATGTAAAGCTCCGCAAATCAAACTGACAGAAAAAACATTTGAGCAAACAGCCCGGTACAATTCTGTTATTGGAGCCAAAGAAATTATCCTGACCAATGGGCTTCAACACATCAATGCCTATTATGAAGACGGACAGTATCGGTTTTATAAACCAGAGTAGATAAATGCTGCGTAAAAACCATAATATCACTCCCTCCTCACGAATAATACAGTTGTAATCGTGAGAATTCCCCTCCTCTGGAAGGGTGGCAAAAATTCAAAGAATCTTTGACGGAGGTTTACAAAAATATTAATTCATATGAAAATAAAAAACATTATATTCGATTTCGGAGGCGTACTGATGGATTGGAATCCCAGGTATTTCTTCAAAGATTATTTCAATGACGATGAAAAAATGGAATATTTCCTTGAAAACATCGCTCAGGACGAATGGAATATCGAACAGGACCGAGGAAGAAGCCTTTCGGAAGGAACAGAAATCCAGGTGAAGAAATTTCCGGAATGGGAAAAAGAAATCAGAGCGTTTTATGATAACTGGACCGTCATGTTGAAAAGTGATATTCCCCAGAACGTAGAAATTCTGAGAAAGCTTAAAAATACAGACTACCAGCTTTTCGGACTGACCAACTGGTCTGAAGAAACCTTCCCCTACGCATTGGAAAACTATGATTTCTTTCAAATTTTTGAAGGAAAAATTGTCGTTTCCGGAACGGAAAAACTGATTAAACCGGATCCTAAAATATGGTATGTTTTATTGGAAAGATATAATATCCAGGCTGCTGAATCCGTTTTTATTGATGATAATGCAAAGAATATTGAGATGGCAAAAGATCTAGGTTTTATCACTATTCATGTTACCCCGGATACCAATCTGGAACAGGAACTTGCCGGTTTAGGAGTTACCCTATAAGGTCTTCCAAATAAAATATAAATCTCCTCAATTAAGTTATTTTAAGTAAATTAGTTGAGGTTTTTTTATTGACATTGTAAGGAACAAAATAATGAAACAGCCTCATTTGTAATCCGCAATTCTCTATAAGGTATATTATGACTAAATTATAAAATATGGTACGTTCAATCTTATTAACCACATTGATTATGGCTTCAGGAACGCTTTTCAGCCAAAAACTTGCAACCGTTTCCTATCAGGACGGCTCCCAAAAACTGAATGGTTTAATCACGTCCAATGCAGGAAAAAAGCTGCCCGGGGTTTTAATTCTTCCGGCCTGGAAAGGTATTGACGAAGAAGCTAAAATGGCAGCCTTAGAGCTTGAAAAACAGGGATACATTGCTTTCATCGCCGATATTTATGGGGAGGGAAAGATCCCTGCTGACAACGATGCAGCCGCTAAAAGCTCAGGGTATTATAAACAGAATTATAAGGAATATCAAAAACGAATCGGATTAGCACTGGACCAGCTGAAGAAAAACGGAGCTATTTCCGATAAGACAGCGGTGATTGGATATTGTTTTGGAGGAACAGGAGCTTTAGAATCTGCCAGAGGTAATTTACCTGTTGCAGGAGTTGTTTCTATTCATGGAAGTTTGGGAAGAGATCAGACCAGAAAAAATGAAAAGCTAGCGGCTAAAATTCTGGTAGAAAATCCGGCAGATGATAGAAGCGTAACACCCGATGATTATAATAACCTGATCAAAGAAATGAACGAAGGAAATGCCGATTGGCAGATCATCACTTATGCCCATTCAAAACATACTTTCACAGATCCGAAATCTCCGGATTACAATGAAGTGATGGCCAAAAGAGCATGGAATCACACATTGATGTTTTTGAAAGAGATCCTGAAGTAAACCATTAGTTCAACAGAAATAACCTAATACAGTACATATAAAAGGCAAATTCACTCTCGAATTTGCCTTTTGCTATTTTTATTTTAATTCATTAAGGTTTAGCTTCCAGTTCAACGTCATATTTTTTAGGAGAATATTTGGTCAAGGAACCTGTTGCAGCATCAATTCCAATCCCTATAGCTCCACCCAAAAGGATGTTCAGCAAAGTGACCGGGTTAAAAGTCTTCGTTAGTTTTATCTCCTTATTATTAAAACCTTCTTTTTCAAATGTTACGGTTTGCTTACTCAATGATCTTGAGATTTCAGCAGTACATGGGGTCATACATTTCTCCACTCCTTTATGGAATACTTTTGCGCCTTCAGGGCTGGAATTGAAAGTGATTTTATCCTTAGTACCGGTAAACATACTTGCGCATGAAGTGGCAGAAAGGGCAATACCCATCAGTAATACAATTGATAAATTGTTTTTCATATATTTTAAATAGTTATTATTTTTTTAAGTCCGCGAACTTACAAAATAATTAGAGATAACAAGCACTACTATTGTGAAAAATCTAGTATTAACAGGTATTTAAATAAACAAAGCAATCTCAAAATTGAGATTGCTTTGTTAGATTCTAAGTGTTTATATTCTAATCTACTCCTTCCACTTCCCTATTGACCAGTTCCATAGAGAATGCAGGAAGACAAATGGACAGATATTCGCAAGGTTCTGAAAAGGGATTACTGTAACGTATTCTTGCTCCTTTTTCAATAAGAATGCTTTGTCCTTTTTCCAGTTCTACAATTTCACCATCAATTTCAAATTGCTTCTTTCCTGAAATAATATAGGTAAATTCATCAAACTCCGGAGTCTGATGAGGCTCGCTCCACTCTGGAGGTGCCACCATGTGAGCAATGGAAACATTGGAATTTCCGGTTGAGTTCCCCCAGTGCTCTTCAATCAGCTTACCATCTGTAGTAGGAACTATAAATGGCGATTGCTGGATTTTATATTTTTTCATGCCCAATTTTCTTTTTTGATTTCATATACAAAGTTGGTTCTTGTAGGTTCAGCAAAATAGGCAACTTCCTCTTCTGCTATTTTATTACCTCCCAATTTTTCTAATGCTTTTTGTGAGCGGAAATTTTCTTTTCCGATATGGAAATGAACTTTATCTACATATTGGAAAATATAATCCAGCATCAGCTTTTTAACCTGCGGATTAATTCCTTTTCCCCAGGATTTTGTCCCATAGAAAGTATAGCCCACAAAAATATGACTGTCATTTTCATCAAAGTTGTAGTAGCGGCTGCTTCCCAACACATCTCCGGTAGCTTTTTCAATGATTTTAAAAGCTCCACCACTCTCCATAGCACCCAGAAAAAAGTTTTCAAACACGTTTCTCTGGTAACGGTCTTTATTGGGATGCTGCTCCCAGACCTTAGGATCGGAAGCTACTTCATATAAAGATTCAAAATCCCCTTGCTGTAAGGGGATTAATTGAAGTTCTTCATTCTCTAAAACAGGCTGAACAGAAAAATTCATAGTTTAGCTTTTTTTAGTAGAATCTGACTCTATCTTCTTGATTTCCTTTAGTTTATCAGAAATCTTAATTACGGTATCCAGTTTAGAGGGCTTCAATGGAACTTCTGCCTGAGCCATGTCCCATTTGATCACTAAATTTCCTGAGTTTTCATCTGTAGGATTCAGGGTAATTTCAAACCACTCCTGTTTATCTGCTAATTTATTAACAGGTACGGTAACATCTACTACATCCTGTTTAGGGTCGTAAGTGTAAGCGCCCCACTGTTGGAAGTCCTTATTCAAAATTACTTTCCATTCTTTTTCTGTAGGAACAATGAATAATCCGTAAGTTCCTGCCGGAACTGTTTTTCCGCCAAAATTAACGGCCTGTCCGAATGTAATTTTTGTAGACGAGTTAGCTCCCGCTCTCCAAACTTGTCCGTAGGGAACCAGTTCCCCGAAGATCTTACGTCCTTTCACTCCCGGTCTTCCGTAATCTATAGAGATCTTAGACATTGAAAACTGCTGTTCTACCTTCTGACGCGGGCTTGCTGCCGGTACGGAATAATCCTGTGCAAAACTGAATGCTGAAACAGAGATGCAAAGTGCAACTAATAACTTTTTCACGTGTAAATTTTTGTTTAAAATTACGAAAATCAAAACAAAATAGCTTTCTCTAATTCCAATAATTTTTGTTTTCTCCAGATTCCTCCACCATAACCTGTTAGTTGACCATTGCTTCCAATTACACGGTGACAGGGGATGATAATGGATATTTTATTAAAGCCATTGGCGTTGGCTACAGCCCTTACAGACTTAGGATTTCCTAAAATATCGGCCTGTTCCTGATAACTCCTTGTCCTTCCATAAGGAATGGTCTGCAGGATATCCCATACCTGTATCTGAAAGGTGGTTCCCACGGGGGAAAGAGGAACAGTAAATACGGTTCTTTTTCCTTCAAAATATTCGGAAAGTTCTTTTTCCAGGGTCATAAAATGAGGATTTTCCCCTTGTACAATATTGGCATTAAGATGTTTGGAAATACTTTTCAGCTCTGTAGGGAGTGCTTTTCTATCGGAAAACTCCAGAAGGCAGATCCCTTTCTCATCAGCACAGGCGATCATGGTTCCCAGCATGGTTTCAATTCTTTTGAGATCAATAATCTTTTCTATCCTGTTATTTTTAGGAGATACCCCGAAAATATTTTTAAAGCTTTCATTGAAACCGCTAAGACTCTCATATCCTGTTTCAAATGCCACTTCTGTAACCGATTCACCTTGTTGAAGCTTTTTAAATGCGGCATTCAACTTAGACATTCTTTGAAAAGTGTGAAAGGTAATTCCATGATGTTTCAAGAACCACCGGCGAACAGTTGCAGGCTCCAGCCCTCTTTTTACCAGATCATAATCTTTAAGTTTCAATGAGGGATCTTCAGCAATTTCCTGTAACAGTCTTTTTATATGCTCAGGGGTTACATCAGGATTTTCCAGTGGTTTACACACTTTACACGGACGGTATCCTTTTAATATGGCGTCTTTTGTATTGGTAAAAAACTCCACATTTTCAAATTTGGGCTTGCGTGCCGTACAGGTGGGGCGACAGAAAATTCCAGTGGTCTTTACTGCCATCCAGAAGACTCCTTCAAATGAAGAGTCTTTATTAAAAGAAGCTTCATACATTATTTGGTCAGTTATTTCCATGATTAAGCAAAAAGAGTGGCAAAGCTTTTATTGTTCGTAATATTTTCACTCATTATTTCCAGCTGTTGGTAAATGTATCTGTTTAAAAAAGCTCCGGAAGTAATTCTTTTTACCCCTAATTTTTTAAGGACACTAAAATCCGGAAGTCCTGGTACTGCCATAACATTTACAGGAAGCCTGGTAGCGCTTACTACGGTTTTTATATCATTTTCATTACTAATGCATGGTACAAAAACTCCGTCAGCTTTAAGATCTTCGAAGAGCATCACTCTCTTTAAAGTCTTCCAATGCATTTTCCGTTCCCAATAAAAAGGGATCTGTTCTTATATTGATAAAAATGTCACTCCTTCTGTCTTTCAGTGTTGAGAAAATATTCTTCAGTTTTTCTGCAAATACTTCTCTATCCAACAGCAGTCTTCTACCATCCACCACATAGGTATCTTCCAGATTAATTCCTGCAATTCCTATTTCCAGAAGCCTTATTATATTAGATACAATGATCTCTTCTGTATTTCCGTATCCGGATTCAAGATCCACAGATAAAGGAATAGAAACGGATTCTTTGATTCTTTTAATAATATAAAAATACTCTTCGAAGCTCATCTCCTCACCATCCTCGTACCCTAAGCTAAGAGCCACAGCCGAGCTTGAGGTCGCCAGTGCTTTATAGCCCAATTTCTCGTATATCCTGGCACTTTGTACATTCCATACATTGCCTAATAACAAAGGGTCTTCACCCTGATGTAAATCTTTAAAACTGATCATTATTATTTTTCTTCAAATGTATCAATATTGCCAGGCGGTATGCAACCGAAAAATGGACAGGTATTTTTGAAGCACGGAAAATATGTGAATGACTAGTACTAAGCAGGAAATGCCACTACTATTAACCACTTTTATTCTTTATTCTTTATTCTTTATTCTTAAAACAAAATAGCTTTCTCCAGTTCCAATAATTTCTGTTTTCTCCAGATTCCTCCTGCATAGCCTACCAGCTCCCCATTAGAGCCAATCACACGGTGACACGGAATTAAAATGGCAATTTTATTAATACCATTGGCTGTTCCTACTGCACGGATGGCCTTCGGATTTCCTAAAAATTCAGATTGCTGTTTATAGGTTCTTATTTCTCCCATTGGAATTTCACGGAGGAGCTGCCATACTTTTTCCTGAAATTCCGTTCCTGTGATGAATAGTGGAACTTCAAAGTGCAGTCTCTTTCCATCAAAGTATTCTTTAAGCTCTTTCTCCAGCTGTATGAAATGGAAGTGTTCCTTTTCTACTATTTCAGCATTCAGGACTTTTGACAGAGATTTAAACTGCTTTTCAATATTTTTCCGGTCCGTGAATTCAAGTAAACAGATCCCCTGATCTACTGCGCAGGCTATCATTTCTCCAAGCGGAGTTTGTATGGTTTTTTGACAGATGATTTCCATTAGTTTAAAATTACTACTTTTTTAGAATTCATCAATCAATGTTTCAAATGTTCTTCAAAACTTTTCCGGCCTGAATTATATGTCTTTCGTTATGATAAATAACAAATCGAAAGGTATCCCCTAATTTCAGGCTGATCCATTTTGAAATACTGATTCCTGTTTTTGTTTTCTCCAGATCAATATGTCCGGCTTTTTCCAAAAGTTCAAACATCTGTTTTTGCTGCCTGATAAACTCGTCAATAACACTTTTATTCAGCTGACTATGAATGGGATTCATCGCTTTAAGTGTTTTCATCTTATTGATTTTTTCTTTAGGAAGCATCGTTTTAGCAAAATAATTTCCTAAAATACCCGGCTTAAAAGTTAATTGGGAAGAAGTGACAGAGGAAGAAATTTTACGGCTGATTTCCGGAATATAGAATTCTCCATAGCGGTTGAGATGTTCCAGACATTCCAGGACACTCCAGCTATCTGCTGATATCCTGAAATTTAACTCATCTTCAGTTTTCCGTAAGAGCATTTCTGCATACTGAAGATGTTGTTGGGTCTTATTTTTCAATTCATTCAACAATTGTGAAGTTGAAATTTTCATAGTCATTTTTTATGCAAATATCCAGATCGTTGGGTTCTTAAATCTTGATTGAACTCAAGATTTTTTAAGCCTGGATAATGTTTCCGGTGACATCCTGAGATAGTTTGCGATGTATTTATTGGGAATCTCCTGGAACAGCTTGGGGCTTCTTCTTAAAACTCTTTTATAACGTTCCCGCGGAGAATTGATCAGCAGATCTTTTTCTCTTTCCAGCTGTTGCAAAACCAAATCTTCCAGCACCTGTATCCAAAACTTCATATGCTCTCCATCCGACTGAATAACTTCATAAAAATCTTTCTTTGAGGCGAGTTTTACCTTTGTTTTTTTAATCGCCTGAATGTACAGACCGGATGGTTTTCCGGAAAGAAAAGAATCCAGGGAAACGATAATATTACCGGTATATCCGAAACGGATAATCCTTTCTTCATGTTCATCTGTCATAAAGATCCGGACACTTCCGTTCTCTATAAAATAAATGTAGGTATCTGTACTTCCTGCAATTTTCAGGAACTCATTCCTTTTGAATTCTTTCTTTTCCCAATGAAGGCCGCTTTGAAGTAACTTCTCAACCATTTCACAATATTATTTGCTGATCCAAAGATAATGGGTAAATTTAAAGTTTTAACACCAATCACTACTAACGATGCTCAAAAAAACAAATCTTCTATTATTCCTTTTTGCCGGCTATCTTGGCATTCAGGCACAGCAAACTATTCCTTTCAGAATTACGAAATACAATAATATCATTGTAAAGTCCCAGGTTAACAAAAAAGATTCACTGGACCTGATGTTTCAGATTGCGATGAAAGATGGTTCTATTTCTCCGGAACGGCAGAGAAAAGCAGACCATATTATTTTCAATAAAGAAGAAATAAGTGATCATAATACGGTGGATATTGGCTCAGTAACTTTGAAAAACGTTCGCTTTTTTGATAATCAGCTCACAGGCTACGAAGCCGATGGAAAAATCGGGACAGCACTTTTTGAAGGGAAAACCTTTAAAATTGATTATGATAACAGCCAGTTTGTAATCTATGATAAAAACCCTGACCTGACGGGATACCAACCGATTAAGATTACGAAGGATCAGGATGTATTTTATGTGGCCGCTGATAATGTAGTGGATGGCGAAAAACAACAGGAAGCTTATTTTGTCCTTCAGTCCGGATATTCGGGAAGCGTACTCTACAGTAACCAGTTTACCGAGGAGAAAAACCTGGAGAAAAATTTAAAAATAACCGGAGAAAAAAAACTGAGAAATTCCAAATCGGAAAGTTTAGCCATTAAACAGGGAACTCTTCCTTTTTTAAAATTAGGGGATTTTGTTTTCAAAGATATTTCCGTGGCTTTTTTCTCGGGAAATCTTAAAACACAGAATGTAAGCTATTTTGGTGCTGATATGCTGCGCAGATTTATATGGATCTTTGACGCAGACAGAAATACAGCTTATATCAAGCCAAGTAAGTATTATTCAGAACCTTACTACAAAATAAATTAAAACATTACAAATAAAGATTTATGAAGAAGATTAGGATTTTCGCAGCACTTTTATTTTCCCAACTGGCGGTTATCAGCTGCAAGAAGGATGAAAAGAAGCCCACCGAAACAGCAATTACTGCTACTAATGATTCTGTAAAAACTCCAAAAGCAACGGAAGAAAAAATAGATTATAAAAATTTTAATATTTACAGTGTCACTGTAATTTCCTCCGGACAGAAAGATGCGCTGTCAGATATTTTTATTTCTGTATCAGATATTTATAACGATCCCCAACCTATACAGAAAGAGGCTTTAAGCAATCAGAAAAATGTTTCTCCTGAGCAGCTTCAGTATATTGAGCTTGATTCGAAGCACAGAAGTAAAATACTGGACGGGTTTCATCTTACGGAGACTGATTCACTTTACCTTTACAATTATCAATTCAACAAACTGGAAAAACTTCCATTAAACAAGCTCAAAGCAGTTGCTTATTTAGATTTCTATTCCATGGATGGTGAAGAAGTAGATGGTTCTTCATACATGGTAGGGTTTCAGATTGAAGCTCATAAAGAACCGGATATCAGAAATAAATATGAGAATGCTGTTGCCTATTTTGGGAATAAAAACCCTTTTGTTGAGCATAAAATGAAGCCTGTTCAATGGAAGAAAGCGAGCGCGGACATTTCGAAGAAATACTTTACGTCTTCCAGGCTTACACCCGGAGATACCTATCAGGCGAAATATGAGGATCTCACCTATTATCTGCAGGACTATCTTCAGGATGAAATGGTTCAGGAGCGCAAATTGGTAGTAATCAATGACCGCCATGAAAAAACATTTGAAAAAACAATTACTACAGCCGGCGGTGACGGGGCAGAATTTACTCCCCTTAATGGAATCAATACTGATGAGGCCAACAATTCTCAATGGACCGGTTATCTGTTCAAAGGGAAACCTCCTGTAATTTTTGGATTTATTGCACAGTCTTTTGGATGCCCTTCCATTACATTTTTAGATAAAAATCAGAAAGATTTTACAATCAACTGTGATAACAGACATTAGTAATTTACTCAGCAGCATTTATGAGAAATTCTGTCATTACAGCATATTTATCAATTGGAACGGGCTTTAGCCCGTTTTATATTTTATTAATCATCCATCGGCTTTAGCCAAAACTTATTATAATTATCTAATAATGACAAAAGAAGCTGTCTCACAACTAAACGATGTGGGTTGAGAATCATTTAAACGAAAACCCTTCTCATATAGGGGTACAGGAAAATTTCATAAAAAAGGCCGTTTTCACGAGTTGTGAGACGGCCTCTTTTATTTTTACAATTATTTAAACTCAATTCCTTATCCGCCCAGCATTATTTTACATTAGGATAAAGCCTGCTTTTCAGATCTATAAAATACTTTTCAGATTCTTTGAACTCATTACTTTTCATAAATTTAAGCACTACATTCAGATAAGATTCTGATGGTATGAAGTCTGTTCCTGTTTTGTCAGACAGCTTTTTATAGTCTTCTTCCAACAATTCCGGATTTTTGGCAAGCTGCTTAATATCTGTTCTGAAGCCTTTAAATATAAACTTCAGGGCTTCATAATTTGCAGGATAAGAAACGGTACCATGTACTTCTCCTTCAAAAAAACGGTGTTTATAATTCAGCGAACCATTGTTTTCCACTATTATTTTAAACTCTTCTATGGCCTGGGTCATATCGGAGTTCCAGTTTTTCTGCTGTTCCTCATTATCTGCCTGGGATACAAACAGAGACTTCTTCGCCGGAAATTTCTTATGCTTTTCAATATAATATTTAGTTCTGGAGATCAACACCTTATTATCCCACCATAAGCTGGGATCGTTGGCAACATAGGCATTGAAATAATCGGGATGGGTAAGAAAAGTATTAATGGCGAACAGTCCTCCAAAAGAATGCCCTACCAGCAAAGAATACTCCTGAGTTCTGTAATTCTTACTGATAAAAGGTTTCAGTTCTTCCTGCAGGAATTTCACAAAATTCTCACTTCCTCCACTGTCGGCAAAAAGGGTAAGATTAGGGTTTACCGGACTTTTCTTTTGAGCCTTTGTGGGTGTAAGATCTCTTGTGCGTTCTGTATTTTTAATTCCTACCACAATACATTCCGGAATATCAGCATAAGGTGTCCGGGCCAAAAAATCAGTCATCCCGACATAATATTCAAAATTAATTTCACCATCTAAAAGATAGATTACAGGATATTTTGCAGGATTAATTGTGATGTCGTCATAGGTTTTAGGAAGATGAATCCAAACTTCTCTGTTTTCATTTAAAATTTTTGAAAATAAAACCTGCTTCTCTCCCACTATTACTTTTTCCTGGGCATTGGCCTTTGAAGTAAGAATTAAAAATAGGGAAAGGCATAAAAATTTAAACCAGTTGTTCATGATGTTCGTCTTTTGTATGTTGATGAATATTTTTGATTTCCTTTGTCTTTTTCGCTGATTTATTTTTCCTTCCCCACCAGATCAGGAATCCCGTTACCGGAAGGCTTGTACAGATAATTCCGATAACGAAAGTGAAGATTTTCCCAAACATTCCGCCCCAATAGCCGACATGCAGGTCAAAATTCATATGTTCAATCGCTTCATGCATCAGAACCTCTTTCGGATAGATGATTTCATTTCCTGTATATTTATTGATTTCCCTGCTTTTACCGTTTGTAATACTTTTTAAGCCGATAAATTGGGCTGCCACTACATTATAAACAGTCGCTGAGTCATTTCTTGGAACACTCATCCTGATCTGTTTTGCTTCAGGAATTTCTTTAAAATTTCTATCTATAAACGCCGTAAAAGGCAATGCTTTTTTTTCAGGATCAAACTTAGGATCAAATTTTTCAGCAATTTTATGGGCATCAGCTACGCCTCCAAAAACGGTTTGTGTAAGATCTGTAAGCACTTTATAAGCCATAATAAGCCCTGTGATTGTGATAAATACTGCCGGGAGCAATGAATAAAAACCGAATACGTTGTGGAAATCATAATTTTTCCTGCGCCATTTTGTTCCTGATTTTATTTTAAATGCAGTTGTCCTGGTGGTTTTATTCCATTTTTTGGGCCACCAAAGGATAAGCCCACCGATAAGCTGGATAAAAAATATAATAGAAGCTACTCCTACCACCGTTTTCCCGAACTTTCCGGCCAATAGCTGAGCATGGATGTGGGCAACAACATAGAAAAACTCATAGCTCTTTGTTGAGCCCATCACTTTTCCGGTATAAGGATCAAGGTAATGATAGGCAAATACTCCTCTGGGACCACGGCCCTTTCCTTTTGGTTTTCCTGCTTTTTCTGTATTTTTATCTTTAGGAGGTTTGGTGGCAGAAGCCACTCTAAAGCTTCGGTCTGCTTCTTTATAGGTATCAAAATAAAATGCATTGCGGTCCGGAACCTGCTGATGAAATTGGGTAAGGAGTTCTTCAGGAGACTTTTTCTTTGCATCGGCAGGAACCTGAACATATTTGGCACTTCCACCACACAGATCTATAATTTCGTCACAAAAGACGAATACTGTTCCTGAAAGTGTTACAGTCAGTACAATAATTCCGGAAACAAGTCCCAGCCAGAGATGCAGCCAGCCTGTAATCCGTTTGGTCAGGGATTTCCCCTGTTTTTTCTTGGGGTTAGTTTTTTTATTATCCATATCTAAATTATCCGGTTATCTATAACTATAATTGTTGGAAAGCACAAAGGAGCAAGGGATTACCATCCATACTGCTTGTAAGGCTTTCCCAACAAATTATATCTTTTTTAAATAATTTTTAATTTTAATTAAAATTTAAATGTGAAGTTGGCAAGAACCTCTCTTGGCTTTTGTGGCTGGCCATAAAAGTTCCAATAAGTCTCATTCAGGGCATTATTCATTTTCAGACCAATTCTGTATTTCTTCTTATCATAGAAAATAGTAGCGCCTACAGAAGTGTATGAAGGTGCCAGAAAATGGTTGGTAATATTGATATAAGTTTTATCTACAAAATTGAACCCTGCTCCGAAGCCTAATCCTTCGTAAGCGCCGTCCATAATTTTATAGCTGGTCCATAAATTGGCTACATGTTTAGGTGTCCATGCAATTCTTTTTCCGGCATCTTTACCTCTGTCATCATAACGGTTATCGTTATACCCGTATCCTCCTACGATATTCCATCCTTTCACCGGGTTTATGACCACGTCCATTTCAAACCCCTGGTTTTTGATATTTCCGTCCTGTCTGCTTCCCATACCTCCCGGGTCAGCAATCACCCTGTTTTTAACATTCATATTGTAATAGGTAATGGTTGAAAGCAATTTCTTCCCGAATAAATCCAGTTTAAAACCGGCTTCAAACTGATTTCCCTGCTCAGGATCCCATTTTGTAAGGACTCCATCCTGGTTAGGTGAAGGGGCTATATTTTTAAATCCATTTACGTAGTTGGCAAAGAACGAAATTTCATCTTTTTTAATTTCATAGACTAACCCAAATTTTGGAGAAAACTGGGTCTGGTTGTACCCGTCATTTTCGGGAACCCCGTTTCTTTTACTATCATCATTTTTGTAATGATCCATTCTTAAGCTTGCCATTACCAGGAAATTATCCGTAATATTTAAAACATCAGAAACATATGCACTGTACGTACTGTATTGTGATATTTCGTATTTGGTCCCATTTCTTGGAAGTGCCTTCACGACATCCCGGGAAATTGAAGTCCAGTCAGAAGTTCCATTCAGTAAAACGACATCTGCAGGCTGAGGCTGATCTTTGTCTACAATGACACCGTTTAAAGGATACGGAACAAATACGGAAGAATCATTCTTACCCACTTTATAGACAGGATACTGATTTTTACTATTCTGGTGGAAATAATCAAATCCTACAACCAGACGGTTTCTCAGTTTTCCTATTTTAAAGTCTCCAATAAAGTTCTGCTGAATATTATCTGTGGTAATTTTATAATTATCAAAAGGGCGGATACTTCTGCTTACAGAATTGTCATTTAAATAGTTCAATACTAAAAATATAGATTCGTTTTCGTTAGCTTCTCCTCTCTGGTAAGACGTTCTGGAAGTCCACTGATCATTAAATTTATGGGTAACTTCAGCCATGGTAACGAAATTGGTTCTTTTTGATCCTATGTCATTGCTTGTAAATGATCTGCCATGAATGGCTGCAAGGTCTTTCATAGAGTGAAAGGTCAGCTTTTCAGACTGCCTCACGTAGGCATTCAGTGTTTTCTCCGGCGAATGGAATTCGGTATCCAATGTTACGGTAGTTTTATCACTTACTTTATATAAAATACTTCCTGAGAAAAACAATCCTTTATTGTACCCTGCATCCTGGAAAGAGTCCTGAGAATAGGCAGCCACATTAAATCTTGCTAAAGCTGTTTTCTCTTTATTCAACGGAGTATTGATGTCTGCAGTGATTCTGTTCATTCCCCAGCTTCCGGTAGTATAGTTGATGATTCCACCAAAATTTTCCTGTGGCTTTTTAGTCACTACATTTACTACTCCTCCATAATTAGCTAATGTTCCTCCAAACAGCGTTCCTGAAGGTCCTTTGATTACTTCTATTCTTTCTATATTAGCAATTTCAGACTGTACTCTCGGGTTTTGGATCAACCCGTTTCTAAAATTCGCAGAAGAACTGAACCCTCTCAGGAAAATATCATTTCCACTATCGTTCACACTGTTATTCACCACCACTCCCGGAGCTGAAGCCATTGCCGTATTGAAATCCACAGCACTCATTTCACTGATAATTTCTTTCGGAACAAGGTTATAAACAGTAGGGTTTTCAAGATTTTCCAATGGAAGTCTTGCTACTGATTCTGATTTCTTGGTTCTGTAATTATGAGTTCCTTGCAGAGATACTGCCTGAATTTCAGCTATTTTAACCGTATCTTTTTCCTGAGCACTCAGCATAGATACGGCTAATAAAGCCGCAGAAATAATTGTCCTTTTCATTGTATAATTAAGTTTAGTATTGCAAAACTATATTATTTTTATTAATTCTAAATAAAAATATGATACAAATCATAAAATTATCTGAATAAAAAAGGCCATAAATAAAGGGTTTCTGAAATTTCAGAAACCCTTTACTCCATCGTTTGATGATATTTAATTCTATATTTTCTTGTTTGTTCCATAATGAATGGAGTAAGTATAATAATATCTTCAGTATATTTATTGTAGTTATGTTGCTATATTATTGCAGACATCATCATCGACATATAATAATTGGCACAGTGTAAGGCATTGATCAGTACAATTTCTTTATCAGGAAATGTTTCAAAGGCATCAGAGGTTGTGATATCATATTCGTAATTTAAGGTACTCCATTTGAGGTTGGGCTTCATTACTAAAAGCTCAATTCCCTCCTGATCAGTCAATACAAATGATTCTTTAAAAATACCTCTGTGTTTAAAAAGAAATCCATTTTTTATCCCATTAAAATAAGTCTGGACTACAATTTCTCCGTTCCAGTTCATTCTGAACTTTAAGAGTACTTTTTCATTATCTTTCAGCTCAATAGTGGTCCCCCAAAAACCCTTAGGCTCAATCTGATAGGTTACGTTTGCAATTTCTGCTATCGCATTAAAATTAAACCAGCTTCCGTAGGTAAGTTTTCCTATCAACTGGCCACCCTGTGTCACCTCAAAGGATAAAGAATTATTTGATTTTGCAAGATATTCTGCCATGGTTATTTCTGATTTGGTGGAGTTTTTATTAATTTCTAAAATATATTTAAAAACAAAGTATTTATGACCCCCTAATTTACAACCTCTTACATAAATCAGCAAAAAAAATATAAGATGTTTTATACACCAGAAGACATATTCTTATGGAAACACAAAAAAATAGAAATTTAAATATGTTTTCAGCAAGCCAACTATCTTAAAATCGAAAGACTGAAAGAAAATTAACAGCATTTATTTGAATTGAATTTACTATATTTTATATCTATCTACAGTTTTCTATTTATGTTTTTTAAACAACCATTTTGGAATTTCTTCCGTCAGTAAAAACGGAATAACAATAGTATTGTGATTGAGATAAGTGAAGGTGGTGAAAATTAGGTTAGGATCTGAAGACATCCTGTTAAATAATTCTACACTTCCGATGTACGGATTTTCAGTATCTTTTTCTCCGTGAATCAACCAGATATTTTTCTTATTTATCTTTCTAAGATTCGAAAAATCCGGAACAGCAGCTACCGATACCAGGGCCGCAAATTTGTCCGGCTGAATATTCATCAGGTTTTGTGCCGTTGATGCCCCCATAGAGTACCCTATCAAATAAATCCTATCTTTATCAATATCCGGATATTCTTTTTCTACATTTTTTATCAAGTCCAATAAAGCAAAAACTTCATGAGAAGGTTTTGAAATTTGAATACTATCATTGTTCTTTTCATAATTTGAAGAGCGCTTACTGAACTGTGGTGCTATTACATAACAATGGTATTTACTGTAAATCTCGTCCCTTAACCACATTTTGGCAAACGGTTCAAGCTGGTTTTCATTATCATTGCCAATTCTGGTTGAATTGTGGAAAGTGATGATTAACGGGTATTTCTTACCCTTAGCAGTATTTTTTGGAGTTAAAAGCCTGTAAGGAATCTGCATACTATCTTTTGAGAATATTTTTTTCCTGAAAACTTCAGTATTTAAACTGTTTACAACTTTCCGGTTATTTAAAAAAGTCAGGCTATCCACCTGAGTATCCCTGAATTCTTTCTTCTGACCAACTATAGAGTTTGTGGTTAAAATCAGGGAAATAATAATCAAAATAGGTTGTAAAATTTGTCTTTGCATGGTGTTTTTAAAAATTATCATTAATTTTTATTTGATTTTGTAAACGTAATCATTTCTAATTTTATCAGACTTTTTTCTAATTCCTGAATGCTAAATTTTTTACCATCTATCTCAACATTATCAATTTCCCAATACCATCGGGAATTATGTGTTTTTTCAATTCTTACTGTTGATTGCGGAGCAATTTCCAAGATAATACCGGAACTGTCCACAACCGATTTATCAACTGATTTTAGATTTTTATTTTTTTAAAAGCTTTAGGTTTTACAATATCATTTATATAATTGAAACTGTAAACACCATAATAATCACTGATACTTGTGGTTCTCAAATTTACGTATTTCAACAATCAAATTTTAATAGTTTACAGGAGATTGTTTTAATTAAAAGTAAAAAGTTCTGTTGCAGAAGTCTATGTAAGAAATAAATCAACAAATTGATTTGGATAAACGTATTGTTCATTGAAGATTTAGCCACAATAACAGAAAGTAAAAATTAGGTAAGGGAGAGCTCTGGCAAACCTAGCGTTGATATATAATTGATTGAGATAAAAAAACCTCATAGATTTCAAAAATCTATGAGGTTTATAGTGTTATATTTTCTGAAAATTACATCGTTTCCATTTTGAAACTCATGCTTTCAATTACTTTCAGAATAGCTTCTACCGTATCCATTGACGTTAAACAAGGAACACCGTTCTCCACACTCATTCTTCTGATCTGGAAACCGTCTCTTTCTGCCTGTTTACCTTTTGTAGTGGTATTCACAACATACTGAACTTTTCCTTTCTGGATCAGATCGATAAGGTTTACACTTTCTTCTCCTATTTTATATCCAATTTTGCAAGGGATTCCTTTTTCTCCAAAGAACTTCGCGGTACCTTCTGTAGCCCAGATTCTGAATCCTACTTCATGGAATCTTGCTGCTAAAGCTGCGGCTTCTCCTTTATGCTTATCTGCTACTGTAAACAGGATGGAACCATGCATAGGAACTTTTCTTCCTGCTGCAACAAGACCTTTGTAAAGTGCTTTTTCAAGCGTTGTATCTTTACCCATAACCTCTCCTGTAGACTTCATTTCAGGTCCTAAAGAGATATCAACTTTCGTTAGTTTTGAGAAAGAGAAAACAGGAACTTTTACAAATACACCTTCTTTATTAGGAACCAGCCCGTCTTTGTAACCAAGATCTGTCAGTTTTTGTCCTAATATTGCTTTTGTAGCAAGGTTAGCCATTGGTACCTCAGTGATTTTAGATAAGAAAGGAACTGTTCTTGAAGAACGCGGGTTCACTTCGATTACATATACATTTCCTTCGAAAAGTACGTACTGGATATTCATTAATCCTATAACCTTCAGTCCTTTTGCCAGTCTCTTTGTATAGTCTACTAAAGTATCAACTTCGCTTTGTGAAATATTTTGTGGCGGATACACTGCAATAGAGTCTCCGGAGTGAACTCCTGCTCTTTCGATGTGCTCCATAATTCCGGGAATTATTACTGTTTCACCATCACAGATTGCATCTACTTCAATCTCCTTTCCTACCATGTACTTGTCAACCAAAATGGGATGTTCTGGGCTTGCTTCAACTGCGAATTCCATATAGTGTGCAAGCTCTGCTTCTGTGTATACAATCTCCATTGCTCTACCCCCTAAAACATAACTTGGACGTACCAATACCGGATAACCGATTTCGTTGGCAATTTCTATTGCTTCTTCTTTTGAGGTTGAAGTTCTTCCTTTTGGCTGAGGAATTCCAAGCTCCTGTAATGCTTTTTCAAATTTATCTCTGTTTTCAGCTCTGTCAAGATCTTCCAGAGAAGTTCCCAAGATCTGTACTCCGTGAGATGCTAACTTATCTGCAAGGTTGATCGCAGTTTGCCCTCCGAACTGAACCACTACTCCTTTAGGTTTTTCAAGGTCGATGATGTTCATTACATCTTCTTCCGTAAGAGGTTCGAAGTATAATTTATCAGATATAGAGAAGTCTGTGGAAACTGTTTCAGGGTTGTTATTGATGATGATCGCTTCGTAACCCATTTCTTTGATTGCCCAAACCGAGTGAACTGTAGCATAATCAAATTCTACCCCCTGTCCGATTCTGATAGGTCCTGAACCCAGCACAATGATCTTTTCTTTATTGGAAACAACACTTTCATTTTCTTCTTCATAGGTTCCGTAGAAATAGGGAGTTTCACTTTCAAATTCTGCGGCACAGGTATCTACCATTTTGTATACCGGCATCACTCCGTTTTCTTTTCTGAAATTGAAAATTTCACGTTCCGTTACATCCCAAAGAACAGCAATATTGATATCTGCAAAACCTAGTTTCTTAGCCTGAATTAAAGTTTCTTTATCAAATTTATGATCAGCAATCACTTTTTCGAAATCTACTAACTTTTTCAGTTTCCAAATGAAGAACTTATCTATTTTGCTCCATTCTACAATCTGTTCCCAATCGTATCCTCTTCTTAAAGCATCTCCGATGATGAACAATCTTTCGTCATCACAAACTCTGATTCTTCTTTCAATTTCTTCTGCTGTAAGAGCCTCAGCCTGTTTTGTTTTTAATCCAAGGTGTTTGATTCCTGTTTCTAATGAACGGATTGCTTTCTGTAAAGACTCCTCAAAATTTCTTCCGATAGCCATTACTTCACCTGTTGCTTTCATCTGAGTAGAAAGTCTTCTGTCGGCAGTTTCGAACTTATCAAATGGGAATCTTGGGAATTTAGTAACTACATAATCCAGCGCCGGCTCAAAACACGCATATGTTTTTCCTGTCACCGGGTTCATAATTTCATCAAGTGTCAATCCTACAGCAATTTTGGCAGCAATTTTGGCAATAGGATATCCTGTTGCTTTACTTGCAAGTGCTGAAGAACGGGAAACTCTTGGGTTTACCTCAATGATATAGTACTCGAAAGAATGTGGATCCAATGCTAATTGTACGTTACATCCTCCTTCAATTCCTAATGCTCTGATGATTTTTAAAGAAGCATTTCTCAATAACTGATACTCTCTGTCTGAAAGGGTCTGAGAAGGTGCTACTACGATTGAATCTCCGGTATGAACTCCCACCGGGTCTATATTTTCCATGTTACAAACCACAATCGCGTTGTCATTTGCATCACGCATTACTTCATATTCAATTTCTTTGAAACCAGCAATTGATTTCTCGATAAGACACTGTGTAACAGGACTATATTTCAATCCCAGTTCAGCAATCTCCTTCAATTCAGCTTCCGTGGAAGCGATACCACCTCCTGTTCCTCCCATGGTAAAGGCAGGACGAACAATTACAGGATATCCGATTTTATCAGCAAAAGCAATTGCTCCTTCTACTGTATTAACGATATCAGACTCCGGAACCGGTTCGTTCAGCTCTCTCATCAGTTCACGGAAAAGGTCTCTGTCTTCTGCTCTGTTAATTGCAGAAAGTGTAGTTCCCAATACTTCCACTTTGCATTCTTCAAGAATTCCTGATTTCTCCAGTTCTACCGCCATGTTCAGCCCTGTCTGACCTCCCAGTGTTGGTAACAATGCATCCGGACGTTCTTTTCTGATGATGTGGCTTACAAACTGTAATGAAATCGGCTCGATATATACTTTATCTGCGATCTCTACATCCGTCATAATTGTTGCAGGGTTTGAGTTGATCAAAATAACCTTGTAGCCTTCTTCTCTCAAAGACAGACAAGCCTGCGTTCCTGCGTAATCAAATTCAGCTGCCTGACCAATGATAATAGGTCCTGAACCGATTACTAAAATTGTTTTTATATCGTTTCTTTTCATAGGGGTTTAAAATGTAACAATCTATCAATTTAACAGTGTAACAATATTTACAAACTGTTGTCTTTTGATAAACTTGTGCTTAAAATTTTATAAATAATCTTTCCAATTTCTATAATCTGTGTTTCTAGTTTTTCATCAAATGGATAACTTTGAGAATGTTTACACAGATATAGCCAATATTTTGTTTCTTCAAGCTCTTTAGCAGCAATTTTCATTTTATTCACAAAATCTTTTTTACTGTAGGGATTTTGTGCTTCAAAAGAATTTGCGCCAATACTTGTTCCTGAACGTAATAATTGTTTAGCAATAACAAATTTCTTCTTATTTTCCAATAATTCACAGAACTCTATAATATCTAATGAGAACTTAACGGTTTTTTCAATTAAAGGATTGTTTTCGAAATTGATCATTTTAATTATTGTTAAACTGGTACATTTTTAAATTGGTACATTAGATCAATGAACTCATCAAAAAGGTAGTTTGCATCTTCCGGGCCTGGGCTCGCTTCAGGGTGGTACTGAACGGAGAAACAAGGGTGGATTTTGTGTTTTAATCCTTCATTTGTTCTGTCGTTCAAGGCGATGTGGGTTTCAATAAGATCTGTTCCTTTTAAGCTTTCCTGATCTACTGCATACCCATGGTTTTGAGAAGTAATAGCCACTTTGTTTTTCTCCAGATCCAATACCGGGTGGTTTCCTCCTCTGTGTCCGAATTTTAGTTTGAAGGTTTTTGCTCCGCAAGCTAATCCGATCAGCTGGTGTCCTAAACAGATTCCAAAGATGGGAACTTTCCCCAGTAAACCTCGGATCATATCCAAAGCGTGTGGTACATCTTCCGGATCTCCAGGACCATTTGACAGCATAATTCCATCAGGATTCATCAGTAAGATCTCTTCTGCTGTTGTATCCTGAGAAACAACGATAATGTCGCAATTTCTTTGTGACAGCTCTCTGATGATCCCCAGTTTAGCTCCAAAATCTACTAAGACTACTTTGAACCCACGATTAGGGTTAGCATAAGGTGTTTTTGTAGAAACTGTTTCCACCTGGTTGATAGGGAAACTTGTAGTTTTTAGTTCTGCAGCAACTGCACTTTCATCAGCATCAGCATTTACAATTTTACCTTTCACTACTCCATAGTTACGAAGAATTCTTGTCAGTCTTCTGGTGTCAATTCCTGAGATTCCTGAAAGGTTTTTCTTTTTAAATAATTCATCTAAAGTAATCTGAGTACGGAAATTAGAAGGAAGATCGCAAAGTTCTTTTACGATAAGTCCTTTAATTGCAGGCTCGATACTTTCATAATCATCACGGTTAATACCATAATTTCCGATAAGCGGATAGGTCATACAAACTATCTGACCGCAGTACGACGGGTCAGAAATCAATTCCTGATACCCTGTCATTCCGGTATTGAAAACTACTTCTCCTGCAGTTTCCAACTCTGCTCCGAAACCTTCTCCATGAAACACTTCACCGGACTCCAGTATTAATTTTTTCTTCATTTTTAAAAATTAGATATTAGATTTTAAAACTTAGAAGTCAGACTTCCTTGTTCTATATTATTTTTTTTTGTACAATGTCGGGTGTACAATGTATAATGTACTTTTCTCCGATCTGTATTTTGTACATTTTACTTTGTACATTATACTTTTTACAATTTACTTAAACGTAAATCCTTTTTCTTCCAGCGCTTCCTTCAGGATCGCCATTCTTGCGAAAACGCCGTTCTGCATTTGTTTAAAAACTCTTGAACGTTCACATTCTACAAGATCCGAATCTATTTCTACCCCTCTGTTGATAGGTGCAGGATGCATAATAATTGCTTCTTTTTTCATCGCTCGTTCCCTTTCTTTGGTGAGGCCATATCTTTTATGATAGTCGGAAGCTGTAAAGCTCATCGCGTCATCATGTCTTTCGTGTTGTATTCTTAAGAGCATCAGAACATCTACATCAGCAATCAGTTCATCTACTGAAAGGTAAGTTCCGTTAATCAAAGCTCCTTCATCAAACCATTGTTCCGGTCCTGAGAAGTATACTTTAGCTCCTAATCTTCTTAGGGCTTCAGCATTTGAATTGGCAACACGGCTGTGTTTTACATCCCCTACAATCCCTACTTTTAATCCTTCGAACCTTCCGAATTCCTGATAGATCGTCATCAGATCCAGCATACACTGTGAAGGGTGATTTCCTGTTCCGTCTCCTCCATTGATCACAGGAATCTTAATATTTTTCAATTCCTCAAAGTACCTGTCCTTTTTATCGCGGATCACTACTAAGTTTACCCCTATACTTTCAATGGTCTTCACCGTATCATAAAGGCTCTCGCCTTTGTTTACCGAACTGTGTGAAGCATCAAAAGGAACAACCTGAAGTCCCAGCTTTCTTTCTGCAATATCAAAGCTCGTCTTTGTTCTTGTACTGTCTTCAAAGAAAAGGTTTGAGCAAAAAACTTCTCCTTCAATTTTAGCAGTTTTTCCATTCGCAAAAGCCATTGCTTCTGTCAGTATACTGTTGATTCTCTCGGTGCTTAGTTCTGTAATCGTAAACATAATTCTTTAATTTTTGAGCATAAAAAAAGCGAAGACAAGATCTTCGCTTAATAACAATAAATATCGTAAAGGGCGCTTTCGCCCGGTAAATCTAATGATATAAATGCTTTTTTATTCATTAGGTGCAAAGATACAGTATTTTTACGAATCTACAAAAACAAAGTTTCAAAAAAATTTAAAACCTCAGTATTTTCCTATTCTCATTTTAAATTAATATTTTTGTTATCACTCAAATTAGTTTATGGATTTAAAAGACAAAATGATTCTCAGCATTATTCAGGAAGACTCTACTCTATCTGTTAAGGAAATTTCAGAAAAGATAGGCCTTACCTTTACTCCAACCTATGAGCGGATCAAACAGCTGGAGAAGCACGGAATTATTGAAAAATATGTAGGTCTTTTAAACCGTGAAAAACTGGGTTTGAATATCATAGTTTATTGTAATGTCCGTCTTAAAGAGCAATCCAAGAAAGTATTGGAAACCTTTGAGAAAAACATCGGAAAATATGATGAAGTACAGGAAATCACCAGCCTTTCCGGGGAATATGACTATATGCTAAAGATCATTGCAAAAGACATTAACTCCTATAATGAATTTGCAGTCAATGTCATCTCAAACCTTCCCAATATCGGACAATACCATAGCTCCATTGTTCTTCATGAGGTAAAAAAATCCACTAAATTCAAAATTGACCTGGAATAATTTTTTCATTTTTAAACTTAAATTAATTTCACTTGCTGAAATCTTTGATTTTCTTGCACCTTAAAAATAATACTTATTATTCCTTGCGTCTTTGCGTATACCAACATTTTTTGGTTTTTATAATCTCTTATTTTGTTAGAAAAACGCAAAGACGCAAAAGAAATTTATATCCTTTATGCTATAAGGCGCAAAGATTTTATCTCCGATAAAATTTCTTAATTTCCAACTATACTCAATAGTTTCAAAGTTTTAAAATCAATCATCAAATTCAAAGAGCGGAATAAAATCTAACCATTAAGATCATTTAAGCAGGTAAGATTTATAAGATTAAGGTTTCACAACGAAAAGGCAGCAGGCTAAAATAATTTTAGAAATTCTACTGATTTTTTTGCTTAAGTTTTTGATGACCTCAATGGCTTAGATTCTAACCCAATAATTTATTTTTCAGTTTATTGAACTGATATTCTATTTTATCCAGACAGAGGTTTCCTATACTCCCCTGATGCGTATGATCAAGATTTCCCGGTTCAAAATCGAATGCATTATTTTCAATCTCCTGTCCTACTTTCACATAGGCGTCACGGAAAGAACTTCCATTTTTCACTTCTTCATTGATCTTTTCTACGCTGAAAAGATATTTATATTTTTCATCTTCCAGAATCCCGTCTTTTACCTGGATATTGGGTAAGGTATAGCTTAAAATCTCCAGACATTCTTTCAGAGAGTCAATCGCCGGGAAAAGAATTTCCTTAGTCAGCTGTACATCTCTGTGATATCCCGACGGAAGATTATTCGTTAGCAGGATAAGCTCATTCGGAAGAGACTGTATTCTGTTACATCTTGCACGAACCAATTCAAAGATATCCGGATTCTTTTTATGGGGCATAATACTGCTGCCCGTTGTAAATTCTTTTGGAAAACTTATAAAATCAAAATTCTGATTCAAATACAGACAAACATCATAAGCAAACTTCCCCAGTGTTCCTGCCAATGTTGCCATTGACATTGCCAGTAATTTTTCTGATTTCCCACGGGTCATCTGTGCATACACTGAGTTATAGTTCATCGACTGAAAGCCTAAATTATACGTTGTACTCTCACGGTTAATAGGAAAAGACGAACCATAACCTGCTGCAGATCCCAATGGATTTTTATTGATGATATTTTTCACTGAAAACAGCATTTCAACATCATCTAAAAGTGCTTCTGCATAAGCTCCAAACCAAAGCCCGAAAGACGAAGGCATAGCAATCTGAAGATGAGTATATCCGGGCAGTAAAACATCCTTATGCTGATCTGCCAGTTTGATTAAAATCTGAAAAAACTCATCTGTAAGCGCCGTTATCTCACGGATCTCATCCAGTAAATAGAGTTTGATATCCAGCAACACCTGATCATTTCTTGATCTTGCAGTATGGATTTTCTTTCCTGTATCGCCTAATTCTTCAATGAGAATAGCTTCTATCTGAGAATGGATATCCTCAGCTTCTTTATCAATTTCAAAACTACCTTTTTCAATTTTTTCTAAAATTTCATTCAAAACAAATAACATCTGCTCTGATTCTTCATCGGAAATAATCCCTGTTTCTGCAAGCATTTTACAATGGGCCATAGAGCCTTTTACATCGTATTTTGCCAAACGCTCATCAAAGTCAAGATCTTTTCCTACGGTGAACTGATTGACTAATATATTGGTGGCAAGGTTATCCTTCTGCCATATCTTTTTCATATGTAACTATTTAAAATATTAATTGGTTTTGACATGCCCAGCAGGCATTCCTTAAAATTACTATTAACTATAAAAAAACATTTCCTCAATAAAAGTTTCCGTTTTTAATTTTCTTTTTTGCATAAATCCTTATTAAAAACTTAAACTTTCTACCTGCTGAGCGTTGTCAAAACATATATTTTTAGATATTCAAATGCCAGACTCTTTGTATCTGAGATCTGAGATTTAGTATCTGATATCTTTATAACACTTTTTCCAGAATTTGGATGTAGACCGCAATCCCTTCTTCTATTTCATGAACATAGATGAATTCATCCGCAGTGTGAGAGCGCCTACTGTCTCCGGGGCCTATTTTCACTGATGTACATGGAATAATGGCCTGATCCGAAGAGGTGGGAGAACCATATGTTGTCCTGCCAATTTCAAGACCTGCCTGTACAAACGGGTGATCCATTTCAATTTTCGAAGAATTGAGTCTGAAAGATCTCGCTGTAAGTGTTGATTCCATTTGAGACTGAATCATTTCAAAAGCTTCTTTATTGGAGTATTCATCTGTCACCCTTACATCCAGTGTAAAATGACAGGATTCAGGTACCACATTATGCTGTACTCCGGCATTAATGCCTGATAAAGTCACTTTTACCTCTCCCAGATATTCTGAAACTTTTGGGAATTTAAATTCTAAAATATGCTGCAGATCCTGCATACATTTTATAATCGAGTTATCATTATTAGGATGAGCAGCATGGGAAGGAGTTCCCTTCATTTCCCCATCAATCACAAGCAGTCCTTTTTCGGCAATCGCCAAATTCATCTGTGTGGGTTCTCCTACAATGGCAAATTCTATGTTGGGTAACTGTGGAAATAAAGCTTCTATTCCATCAAATCCTGAAATCTCCTCCTCTGCAGTTAAAGCAATTACCAGATTATATTTTAAATCTTCTTTATCATAAAAATACAGGAAAACCTGTGCCATAGAAACCAGAGAAGCTCCGGCATCATTGCTTCCCAAACCATAAAGTTTCCCGTCTTTTTCGATCGGCACAAACGGATCCAAAGTATAGGCGTTATTAGGTTTTACTGTATCATGATGGGTATTCAGTAAAACAGAGGGTTTACCTGCATCAAAATTTTTATTGACTGCCCAAATATTATTTTTAAAACGCTTGGTCGGAATCTGATGTTTTTTGAAGAAATTTTCAATCTCCACCGATGTATTGAATTCATCTTTACTGAATGAAGGAATTTCAATCAGATTTTTCAGCAATTCAACTGCATTATTCAGCAATTCTTCTTTATTATAAACAGATTTCAGTTCCTGCATGATGATTCTCTATATGATTTTTCAATTGGGTTTCTTTAATCAGAAACACCTTATTTACGTTATTTTTTATCGCTCCAAGAGCATTTTCAAGTTTGGGTAAAATCCCTTTATGCAGCTTTCCTTCTTTTTTCAACACATCAAAATCTTCACCGTTCATACTTTTGATCAATGATTCCGGATCATCTACATTTTCAAGCACTCCTTCTTTATCAAAACAGTATAATAATTCGACCTCAAATTTCGATGATAAAGCCTGCGCCATCACTGATGCAATGGTATCTGCATTGGTATTGAAAAGATTTCCTTTTTTGTCGTGGGTAATCGCTGAAAATACAGGAATAAGGTCGAGCTTCATGAATTTTGAAACCAATTTCTTATTCACACTTTTTTTATTAATATCCCCTACAAAACCAAAATCAATATCCGGATGTTCTCTTTTTTTAGCTTTAATCAAATTGCCATCCGCACCGGAAAAGCCTATTGCATTACAGTTTTTTTGTTGCAGTTTTTCAACAATATTCTTATTGATCCCTCCCGCATATACCATCGTTACAATATCCAATGTATCTTTATCCGTAATCCGTCTTCCATTAATCATCTTCTGCTCAATACCCAGTTTATCAGCCAAAGTTGTTGCCAATTTACCACCGCCGTGAACAAGGATTTTCTTTTCCTGGATTTCAGAAAATTGTTCTAAGAATTGAGTTAATAATTCCTCATCATCAATTAAAGCTCCTCCAATTTTTATGATGTATAACTTTTCCTTCATTTTGTAAACGTTTTGAGACACTTGCTCTTTTTGATCCTTGTCAAGGCTTAAAACCTTGACAAGGATTATTTGGCTTTTAATTCATCTAAAATTTCGCTGAATACTGCCTGCGCCGAGAAAATACGGTTCTTTGCCTGTTGGTAGATAATAGAATGCTCTCCGTCCATCACTTCATCACTCAGCTCTACATTACGGCGAACAGGGAGACAGTGCATTACTTTTGCCTGATTGGTATTCGCCAGTTTTTCATTCGTCAGCATCCAATCTTCCTGTACTTCCGGCATGGCTGCATAATCATCAAAAGAAGACCAGTTTTTCACATAGATAAAATCAGCATCCTTTAATGCTTCATTCTGATCATGGATTACTTTTACATCTTTTGTGAAATTTTTATCCAGATCATAGCCTTCAGGATTTGCAATCACCAATTCAACATCCATTTCCTGCATCCATTCTGCAAAAGAGTTTCCTACAGCCTGAGCAATGGGTTTGATATGCGGAGCCCATGTAAGCACTACTTTTGGTTTATGATCTTTTTTCCAGTTTTCGGTGATGGTAATACAGTCTGCCAAACTTTGCAACGGATGACGGGTTGCTGATTCCAAAGAGATAACAGGAACTTTTGCATGCTGCTGAAACTGGCTTAAAATACTTTCATTGACATCATCTTCTTTGCTTTTCATTCCTGCAAAACAACGCACAGCAATAATATCGCAATATTGATTTAATACCTCAATAGCATCTTTGATATGCTCCACTGTATCTCCGTTCATTACCGCTCCATCAGCAAATTCAAGATTCCATGCTTCCTGTGCTGCATTCAGTGTCAAAACATTTAACCCTAAATTTTGCGCTGCAATCTGGCTGCTCAAACGGGTTCTTAAACTTGAGTTTAAAAATACAAGTCCTATAGTTTTCCCCTTTCCTTTTTCTGTTTCTGAAAGCGGGTTTGCTTTTATCTCTAAAGCTTTTTTTATGATTTCCTGTAAGTTTTCAACATCACTTACAGCGGTAAAATTCTTCATTGAATGAATGTTTTAAAAATTGATTGACCTATTAATTGTGATAACTTAAACCACAAAAGACACAAAAGTTTTTTATTTAAACACTTAATTTTAAAAAGTTTAACACCTTGAAAACATTAAAGTTTACATAAGATGAAAATCAAAGATTTTCAAAGAACTTAAATGTTCTTATTAACGCTTAGTTGTTACTTAAAATCACTAAAGTGTTAAGTCTTTTGTGACTTTTGTGGTTAACATATTTTCAATTCAAGTTTTGACTATTTCGCCTAGATTCCTACGGAATGACAAACTTGCATTATAATTTGGATCTTAGGCTTTTTGCAATTTTGCTCTCTGCAGTTTTGTTTAAATTTTTTCCAATACTATTTTCAAAGCATTGATGAAAAGGTCGGTTTCCTCTTCTTTGATAGTAAGTGCCGGAAGAATCCTTAAAACACTTTTATCATTTGAGTTTCCTGTAAAAATATGATGATCATACAGCAGGCTTTTCCTTATTTCCGAACAGTCCCTGTCGAGTTCTATTCCGATCATCAGTCCTTTCCTTCGGATTGATTTAATATGTGGTAAATCCTTAATTTCATTTTCAATATATTCGCCCATTTGCTGAGCATTTTCGATAAGGTTTTCCTCCTTCATAACATCCAGAACTGCAATAGACGCTGCACAAGCCAGGTGATTTCCGCCAAATGTTGTTCCCAACAAACCATAGCTTGTCTGAAATTTAGGATGAATTAAAACACCTCCCACCGGAAAACCGTTCCCCATTCCTTTTGCTGTGGTAATCATATCCGGTTGTATTCCGAATTCCTGATGCGCAAAGAAATATCCGCTTCTTCCGTATCCGGATTGTACCTCATCTAAAATCAAAACACTGTCATACTTATCACACAATTCTTTAATTTTAGATAGAAACTCCGCCGTTGGAATCATAATTCCTCCCACACCCTGAATTCCTTCGATAATTACAGAAGAGATTTCATTTCCAGATACTTCAAAAGTCTTTTCAAGCTGTTCGATATCATTCCATTCCGATTTGATAAATCGTTCTGAAAAGTTAACCGGTGCCACAATTTTGGGATTATCGGTTACAGAAACCGCTGCAGAAGTTCTTCCGTGAAATGATCCGGAGAAGTAAAGCACTTTGCTTTTTCCATTGTGAAAAGAAGCTAGTTTTAAGGCATTCTCATTCGCCTCAGCTCCGGAATTACATAAAAAAAGACTGTAATCTTCATAGCCTGAAAGCTTCCCAAGTTTCTCTGCCAGCTCAGTCTGCAATTCATTCTGAACAGAATTAGAATAAAAAGAAATTTTCTCTAACTGCTCTTTTAGTTTTGTCTGATAATGAGGATGATTATGTCCAATGGAAATTACCGCATGACCTCCGTAAAAGTCAAGATATTGTTCTCCCTTATCATCCCAAAGGAAAGATCCCTGAGCTTTAACCGGGTTTATATTAAATAATGGATATACGTTAAATAAATTCATTTTTTGTTGCTAGTTGTTAGTTGATGGTTGAGAGTTAATAGGATCTGCCACCTCATTAATACATTTTACTTTGTAACATTATACATTGTACTTTATGCATTGTACATTAAAAAGCTATCGGCTTCAGATTCAGTCCTTCATTTTCTTCCCAGCCCATGGCAATATTCATATTCTGTACTGCCTGTCCTGAAGCGCCTTTCAACAAATTGTCAATCGCTGAGTGGATCACTACTACATTTCCACATTTTTCGATCTGAATCACACAGCGATTGGTATTGACAACTTGTTTTAAATCAATTGCTTTTTCACTTACCTTTACAAAAGGCTCTCCTGCATAAAAATCCTGATACAACTGATAGAGGTCAGAAAGTCCCCAATCTGTTTTTACCGTAGAACTTGTAAAAATTCCTCTTGCAAAATCCCCTCTCCATGGTACAAAATTCAGGCTGACCTCTTTATGATTAAACAAAACTATTTGTTGTAAAATTTCATCTACATGCTGATGAGATAAAGTTTTGTAAGAAGAGACATTATCGTTTCTCCAGGTAAAATGCGTAGTCGCCTGTAAAGACTGCCCTGCTCCTGTAGATCCTGTAATTCCTGTTGTAAAAACCTCATCCAGCAATTCTTTTTCAGCTAATGGTAAAAGAGCTAACTGAATCGCGGTTGCAAAACATCCCGGATTGGCAATACTCTTTGACCCTGACAGTTGTTTTTTATTGATTTCAGGCAATCCGTAGATAAAATCTCTGTTTCCGAAATCTCCTTGCAAACGGAAGTCATTTCCCAGATCAATCACCAAAGTCTCCTCTTTCACAGGATTCTGGGTTAACCAATTCTGGCTTTCCTTATGGGGAAGACACAGAAAAAGAATATCCACCTCTTCAGGCTGATCTGTTAAAACCTGTTCGCAAACCGTCGTCAAATCCGGGTACAAATCCGATATTCTTGTTCCCGAATTCGAACGACTATATAAAAAACTCAATGTCACATGGGGATGAAAAGCCAGTAAGCGTATCAACTCACTTCCTGTATAGCCGTTGGCTCCTACAATTCCTACTGTTTTCTTCATATTCAAACTAATAGGACTACATCCTATCTTGGGTTAAATCGTTCCTTCGGAACTAGTTGTTGATATTTTGGTTAATTTGGTGGTATATATTTAAAGAGTTGCTTACAATTTTTGTATACCCTTTTACATCTTCTCCTGTCCAAGCTCTGTTCGCTTCTCCATAGCTTCCAAATTGATCAGACATTAAATCGTGAACAGATTCAATTCCATTTAAAACAAATCTGTAAGGATGAAGGGTTACAAATACCTTTCCACTTACTGTTTTTTGAGAATCTACTAAGAAAGATTCAATATTTCTCATCACAGGGTCTAAAAACAATGCTTCATGAAGCCAGTTTCCATACCAATCGGACAATTGAGATTTCATCATCTGCTGGTATTTTGAAAGGGTATGCTTTTCCAATAAATGGTGTGCTTTAATAATTACTGAAGCTGCTGCTGCTTCAAAACCTACTCTTCCTTTTATCCCTACAATAGTATCCCCAACATGGATATCCCGGCCGATACCATACACAGAAGCTAATTTTTCTATTTTCTGAATAGCATATACGGAATGTTCAAAACTCTCCCCATTCACAGCAACCACTTCTCCGTTTTTAAATTCGATCTCCAGTTCTGAAGCCTGAGTTTCCTGAATTTGGGAAGGAAATGCTTCTTCCGGCAGGTAATTTCTTGATGTCAAAGTCTCCTTTCCTCCTACAGAAGTTCCCCAAAGGCCTTTATTCACTGAATATTGCGCTTTATGAAACTCCATTTCATAGCCATGGCTTTTCAAAAACTCAATCTCCTCTTCACGGGATAAAGCCATATCCCGGATCGGGGTAATGATCTCCACATCTGGACACATTACCTGAAATATCAAATCAAAACGAACCTGATCATTTCCGGCCCCTGTACTTCCATGAGCAATAGCATCTGCCTCAACTTCAATTGCATATTTTGCAATCTCCTGTGCCTGAATAGTGCGCTCAGCACTTACAGAAAGAGGATAGGTATTATTTTTCAATACATTCCCAAAAATCAAATACTTCACACAAGAATTATAATAATCTTCCTGAGCATCTACGCACCTGTATGCTTTCACCCCTAGATTAAGGGCTTTTTTCTCCAGTTCCTTTTCTTCTTCTTTAGAAAAACCTCCGGTGTTTACAGTTACTGCATATACATCATACCCCAGTGTTTCATTAAGATATTTCGCACAGTAGGAAGTATCTAAACCTCCGCTAAACGCTAAGATGACCTTCTTTTTCATCTGAATTCTTTTTATTTTTGTTAATGGCCAGATGAAATTCACCAGGAGAATTTTGAGCAGAATACCCCAATCCCGTTTGGTTTATTTCATCATATTTATTGTTAGGCTGATCATTCACAGCCTCATTTTTTGTTATATTTTCCGGAACAAACAACATTGCCGTACACAGGCAGTTTTTACGTTCCTTTTTCATTAAAATTTCGTAATTGACACAATTTTTACAACCGCTCCAAAATTCCTCATCCTGAGTCAGTTCAGAATAGATAACCGGTTTGTATCCTAAATCACTATTTATTTTCATTACCGCCAGACCTGTAGTCAGCCCAAATACTTTAGCTTCCGGATACTTTTCTCTAGATAACTGGAACACTCTATGTTTGATCTGCGTCGCTACTCCTCCATTCCTGAATTTCGGAGATACAATTAATCCTGAGTTGGCAACAAACTTCCCATGCGACCAGGTCTCTATATAGCAGAAACCCACCCACTCGCCGTTTTCAGTAGCTACCACAGCATTGCCATCTGAAATCTTTTTACTTAAATATTCGATGGAACGTTTTGCGATACCCGTTCCTCTGCGCTGTGCAGAATCATACATTTCCTGCTGTATTTCACTCACATACATTAGATGTTCGCATGAGGAAATTTCTATTTCCATTTATTTATCTAATTTTTTTGGCAAATTTAAAATATAATTTCTATAAAAACCAAATAAAAAAGATAATTTTTTTGTTTTAAAAAATTATACAGGTAAAATTATCTTTATCAGAAATTATATATTTGCTAATTTATTATATATTTGCTAAAAAAGTATAGCTATGGAAAATACATGTCCTAAATGCAGTAGTAATAAAATAGTTAAAAGCGGGATCATCAATGAAAAACAACGGTTCCACTGTAAGAACTGCAAGTATTATTTCACGGTTAAAAAACTGGGAAAGCAGATTGACGACTACTATGTAACCAAAGCTTTACAGCTCTACCTGGAAGGTCTAAGCTACCGTGAAATCGAAAGAATTATCGGGGTTTCCCATGTTACGATCAGCTCATGGATCAAAAAATACAATATTACCAGACCTCCCCATTCTGAATTCCATCCTGTTTATAAAATATTAAAACAGAATGAATTAATTGAATACATTGCCCAGGAAGAAAACATTAAAAACTCCGGAATTATCATCACCCAGTTTGCCGATAAGTACATGCTGATCAAATGGGAGAGATTTAAGAAGTAGAGAAGAGAAGAGAAGAGAAGAGAACCAAGAACCAAGAACCAAGAATAAAGACATCAGGTATTAAACAGGAGACTTGAGACCCTAAATTTATTGATTTACAAATTATTACATTTCAATAAACACCTACCCCCCTAACTAATAACCCTTAACCCTTAACCCTTAACTCATAACTCATAACTCATAACCGTCAGCCTTTTACCAAAAAAAACTATATCATTACCACTAATATATATTAAATTTTTATAAATAAATTATTAATTCCAATTTGGCATTCACAAAAAACAACGCCAAAAATTGATAATTTATGAAGAAATTACTTACATTCATTGGAGTAGCCTTAATCAGCAGTTCTTTATACTCGCAAGGTTCTCCTGATTACGGCAGCGGATTAAAAGTCAACCTCAACCCGGACGGAGACAAGTTCATCAGATTTATTTTATGGGACCAGCTCTGGTTAAGAAACACCTCTATGAACCCCGGGAGTATGGTGGGAAGTGAACCCACAGACAATTCCTGGAGCATAGGAAACAGAAGATTACGGGCTTTAACGTATGCTCAGATCTCCAAAAGATATATGATCCTCCTTCATTTCGGAATTAACAATCAGACCTTCATCAACGGAGGTGCAACAGGAACTTCAGGAACAGGAGGTTACGGAAACGGAAAGAAAACCCAGCTGTTTTTCCATGATGCCTGGAATGAATATGCAGTTATTTTACCTGGAGAAGCGGGAAAATTCAGTTTATCTTTAGGGGCAGGGCTCCATTACTATATGGGACTTTCCCGAATGACGATGGCTTCTACCCTTAATTTCCTGACTGTAGACTCCCCTGTTTTTTCATGGCCTCTGATTGACAATTCAGACCAGTTTGCCAGACAGCTTGGAATGTTTGCCAAGGGAAAATATGGAAAACTGGAATATCGCCTCAGCTTAAATAAACCTTTTGCAACAGATCTGACACCAGTGAATGTCACTGATCCTGCGAGAGCTGTAGCGGTAGATAATAATGGAAATCCAAGTTTTTCAAAGGCAGGTTATCTTGAATATCAATTCCTTGATGAAGAGTCCAATACACTACCTTTCAAAGTAGGTTCTTATCTGGGAACAAAGAAAGTTTTCAATGTAGGGGCTGGGTTTTATCATCAGGCAGACGGAACAAGAACTTCCGTTAATTCTAATATTGAGAAACACGATATCACTCTTTTCGCTGTAGATGCTTTTGCAGATATTCCATTGGGAGAAGCCAAAAATAAAATGGCCGTTTCTGCGTATGCCGGATATTACAACTACAATTTCGGACCCAATTATATAAGAAATCTGGGAACAATGAACATTGCCGCCACAGACCCCAATTTTATAGGTAACAAAGCCATTGCAGGACCGGGAAACTTACAGCCTACTATTGGAACAGGTAATATTATCTACGCTCAGGCTGGTTTACTTTTACCCAGCCAGGCTGAGAAACCAAAAATCAGAATACAGCCTTTTGCAGCTTACACACACAAAAGTTTTGAAGCATTTGACAAGTCTTCCTCCCAGTTTGATGTTGGAGCCAACTGGTTTATCGATGGTCATCATGCAAAAATCACCACACAGTATTCAACACGACCGGTCTATACAAGCCCCACGGAAAGTCCTTCTTCAAAAGGTGAGTTCATTGTACAGTTTCAGATTTATCTATAATCCACCGCCAACACAGTACAGCATTAAGGCAATGAAAACAATATAACCTGATAAAAAATTTCACTGAATTATTATCATTTTCTACTAACATCAAAAACTAATCAATATGAGCGAAAAGCACTACGAAAGCTACGAAAATATGACCGACAGGCAGAAAAACCGCACCATATGGAGCGTTATTACCGCCTCATCCCTTGGAACCCTGATAGAATGGTATGACTTTTACATTTTCGGAAGTTTAGCCATCGTTTTAGCAACAAAATTTTTCCCTGCAGATAATCCCACCGCTGCCTTTTTATCTACATTGGCAACATTTGCTGCCGGATTTGTGGTAAGGCCTTTCGGTGCTTTATTCTTCGGAAGACTGGGAGATCTTATCGGAAGAAAATATACCTTCCTGGTAACTTTACTGATTATGGGGTTTTCCACTTTCCTTATCGGATGTATCCCAAGTTATGAAACCATTGGATTTATGGCTCCGGTTTTAGTTTTAATCTTAAGACTACTACAGGGTTTAGCGCTTGGAGGTGAATATGGAGGTGCAGCAACGTATGTCGCAGAATATGCACAGCCTCATCGAAGAGGTTACTGGACTTCATGGATCCAAACTACAGCTACTGCCGGACTTTTCATTTCTTTAATTGTTATTTTGATCACAAGAAAAACTCTTTCTCCTGAAGATTTCGACACTTGGGGATGGAGGGTTCCTTTCTGGATTTCTATTCTCATGGTTGGGGTTTCTTATATCATCAGAAAAAATATGAAAGAATCTCCGCTTTTTGCCAAGGCCAAGAGCGAGGGAAAAACGTCCAAAAATCCTTTAAAAGAAAGTTTTGGCAATAAGTTTAACTTCAAATTTGTTCTGCTTGCCTTATTTGGAGCTGCAATGGGACAAGGGGTCATCTGGTACACCGGGCAGTTCTATGCTATGAGCTTTTTACAAAAGGTAATGAATGTGGAATCTTCCCAGGTAGATTTACTGATGGCAACAGCCTTGCTTTTAGGAACTCCTTTCTTTGTATTTTTCGGTTGGCTCTCTGATAAAATAGGCCGAAAAGCAGTCATGATGACCGGAATGCTTGTCGCTATTTTAGCATACAGACCAATATACGACAGCATGTTTAAAAGCGTAAATCTTGAAAATAAAACAGTAGCGGCTAATGGAATTACAGAAAAAAGAACGGCCAAAATCCATAATGATATTGCTACAGACAGCTTGGTTACCATTCATAAAGAGACCCTTTTTACAGACGGAACTTTGGTTAAAAAAGACAGTATTGTTCACTGGTCGCCAAACGGTCCGGTTATGAAAGACGGAAAAGCTGAGGAAGCAAAAGTTTCTCAAACCGTAAAATTAAGTGATGACACGAAATGGTACCTGGTCTTCCTTGTGTTTATTCAGGTGATATTTGTAACCATGGTTTATGGGCCTATTGCCGCATTCCTTGTGGAAATGTTCCCTGTAAGAATCCGCTATACTTCCATGTCTCTGCCGTATCATATTGGAAATGGGGTATTTGGAGGCCTTCTTCCGGCAGTTGCCACGTATCTGGTGACTACAGGAAAAGAAGCAGGGCATGCAACATGGTATCTTGAAGGACTGTGGTATCCCATCGGAGTGGCAGCAGTCTGTCTGTTCATCGGATTAATTTATCTTAAAAATAAGAACAATAATCTTCACGATTAGGCATGGAATCACTCAAATTTTTATTAATTTTAAAACTATTAAAATGAACGGACTAAAAAAAATATTAGGCATTCTCTGGATCGCAATTGCTGTGATCGTAGGATATTTCGGAACCACGGTAATGGGAATTCCCAAAATCACTTCCGGAAAACAGGAAGACCTGGTTTTCGGCATCATCATTTTGTTTGTACTGATGCCCATTGTCTCGGGTGGAATGGCCGTTTTCGGTTATTATGCGTTAACGGGAGAATATTCGGACGACAAAATTTAAAAAATAATATGGATAATTGATGGATGCAGCATTCATCAATTATCTTTTATCAATCATCATTTATGAAAAAAAGACACGAACAGAAACTTATTATCTTAAGCATCGGGCTGATGATTGCTTTCAGCATTCCCATTTCATTGATTTTCAACAGTGAGAAAAGTGTTTTGGGCTACCCTATGATTCTGATCTACCTGTTTACGGTCTGGATGATTTCCATCGTGATATCTTTTGTAATCGTAAAAAAGTATGATGAGTAGTTTCGCTTTATTTTTTGTAGTCTTGTTTTATCTGGCCCTTTTGTTCTTAGTTGCCTATCTGGCAGAGAAGAAGAAAAGCAAGATCTGGATCAACAATCCTTACATTTATGCTTTGTCTCTTGCTGTATACTGTACGGCATGGACTTACTATGGAAGTATTGGTGTAGCAGCTACAAGCGGATTAAACTATTTACCGATCTACATCGGTCCCATCATGATTATTCCTGCGTGGATTTATATCAATACACGAATTGTAAGGATTTCAAGAGTCAATAAAATCAGCAGTCTTGCAGATTTTATTTCATTGCGATATGGAAACAGCAGAAGCTTCAGTGCTATTATTACAATAGTGTGCCTTCTTGGTATTGTTCCTTATATCGGACTGCAGATTAAAGCGATTTCCGAGACCTTCCATTTGGTTACAGAAACACCGATGTCAAAAGACATCCTTACGGACAACGCTACTTTTGTGGTTGTTTTAATTGCTTTATTTGCCTCATATTACGGAACAAGATACGTAGATGCCTCAGAAAAAAGGCTGGGAATTATTTCAGCCATTGCCCTGGAAAGTTTTTTAAAATTATTCTTCATTATCATTCTTGGATTTTTTGTCATTTATTATGTATTTGATGGTTTTTCAGATATCTATCAGAAGGCAAGCCAGTTTAAAGATTTTAAAGAAAAAAATACATTCAACGGAACTGAGGGCGCTATGAACTGGATGCTTCTGTGCATGATTTCCGCTACAGCCATCTGTATTTTGCCCAGACAATTCCATACTGCTATTGTAGAGAACAGACAGGAAAAACACATTAAAACGGCTATTTGGTTTTTCCCTCTTTACCTGTTGATTTTCACTGTATTTATCTTCCCAATCGCCTGGGGCGGAAGGTTGATTTTTGATGGACAGAAAGTAAATCCGGAGTTCTACTCTATTTTAATTCCACAACATTTTGACAACACATTGATTACGGTCTTGGTTTTCCTTGGCGGGTTAAGCTCCTGCATTTCAATGATCATTATCTCAGCCATTACTTTATCCATCATGTTATCCAATAACCTGATCATTCCTTATGGCTTGCTTGGAAAGTTCAAATCCGAAAGTGAAGAGCAGAATACAAGAAATATTACCAACATCAGGAAATTCAGCATTTTCGCACTGATTATCATGGCTTTTGCCTTCTATAAATATTTTATACTGAAGACCTCTCTTGATTCTGTAGGCTTAATTTCATTTGTAGTGATCGGCCAGCTGGCACCTTCATTTTTTGGTGCTCTATTCTGGAGAAGAGGGAGCTATAAAGGTGCTGTCATTGGGCTTATCGCCGGATTGGCAATCTGTTATTTCGGATTGATTATTCCTCAATATTATTTTTCGTACAACCAGGAGTTCAAAGGTGTATTGAGAGATATGTATGATGCTTTCGGTTTTTTCACCATCCCTTATTTAGGAAGAATTCCACAGATTTTTTTCTGGTCAATTTTGGTAAATACAGGCTTATTCACCATTATTTCAGTGAGCACCAAAGGGAATTACAGAGAAAGAAACTTTGCGGAACTGTATGTAGATATCGACAAATATATTCAAAATCACGAAAACGCTTTTATATGGCGGGGAACAGCCTATATTTCCGACATTCAGAATATCCTCGAAAGGTTTTTAGGTAAAAGTAAAACAGAGCAGGCTCTAAGGATTTTCAACCTGAAATACAATATCGATTCTAATACAGAAACGGCAGACTCAAGGTTTATTAAATTCTCGGAAAATCTTTTAGCAGGAAGAATAGGCACTGCGTCAGCAAAAATTTTGATTGAAGGTGTAACCAAAGAAGATAAAATATCTCTAAAAGAGGTATTGAATATTCTGGAGGAATCCCAGGAAAACATCAGCTTAAATAAAAAATTGACAGAGCAGTCTGAGGAACTCCAGAAACTTTCTGATGATCTGCGTACCGCCAACGAAAGCCTGATTGTCAAAGACCGCCAGAAAGACGATTTTCTGGATTCTGTTGCCCATGAACTGAGAACTCCGATTACAGCTATCCGTTCCGCCGGAGAGATTTTAGCGGATGACGACGATATCCCTTTTGATATCAAACAGGAGTTTTTAAATAATATCATCACAGAATCTGACAGATTAAGTGAAATCATCAACGATATTCTTTATCTTGATAAGCTACAACATGGAGAAATCCTGCTAAGTATTCAGGAAAATAACATCATCGAGACTTATAAAAAAGCATTGAACCCTCTCCTCCATCTGATACAGCAGAAAAATATTCATTTAAGTGAAGTAAATCTTCTGAATCAGTTTATATTTGAATATGATGAAGCAAGGATGATCCAGCTTTTTCAGAATATTTGGGGAAATGCATTGAAATTCACTGATGAACAAGGTACTATACAAACCAAACTTTTTGAAAAGGAAGACCAGTTAATCATTTCTATTTTCAACACAGGAAAACATATTCCTGAGGAAGACCTGGAAATGATCTTTGACAAGTTTTATCAATCCAAAAACCAGAATATTTTAAAGCCTACGGGAAGCGGACTTGGGCTCGCTATTTCTAAAAAAATTGTACAGGCTCACGGCGGAAGTATCAAAGCTGAAAACAGCGGACTTGGTGTCACTTTCACCATCAGCATTCCCGAGATAATAAAAGAGATTAAAAATGAAGTTGAACATTCTTAAAAAGCACCTATGAAAAAGATAATCATTGCAGATGACGAACACAAAATATTAATGTCGCTGGAATACAGCTTTAAGAAAAACGGATATGACGTCTATATTGCACGCGACGGAACAGAAGTTCTGGAATTTTTAAAGACAATGATTCCCGATGTGATTCTTCTCGATATCATGATGCCGAACCTTGATGGATACAGCACGCTGGATCTCATCAAACAGGATGACAAAATGAAAGACACAAAAGTCATCTTTCTCAGCGCCAAAAATAACCCGAGAGACATTGAAAAAGGTCTTGAAATGGGAGCTGACGCCTATGTAACGAAACCTTATTCGATTAAGAAACTGATGCAGCAGATTGAGGAAATGTTTGGATAGAGGTGAGATGCCGGATTTCAGATAAGAGATAAGAGACATGAGATGAAAAGAAGGGACTGTTTCACCTTTAGATCACACTAAAACGACTACTTACGCTTGTCAAGGTTTAAAACCTTGACAAGCGTATTAAACCAAACACACGACTATTCTTATGAAAACAGATACGTTATTTAAACAAAGCATAGAAGATAAAGAAAGCTTCTGGAAAGACCAGGCCGCAGAAATACAATGGTTTGAGTTCCCGCAAAAGATCCTTTCAAAAGATAGTAACGGCTATCCTCAATGGTTTTCTGACGGAAAACTCAATATGTGTTATTTATGCATTGACAGGCATATTGAAGATGGTTTTGGGGATCAGGATGCCATTGTTTATGATTCACCCGTAACAGGTGTAAAGAAAACCTATACTTTCAACCAGGCCAAGGAAGAAATTTCAAAGCTTGCAGGAGGATTATCTTCTTTAGGATTAAAAAAAAGAGACACTGCAGTAATCTACATGCCCATGATTCCACAAACTCTTTTTGCCATGCTGGCTTGTGCAAGAATTGGGGTCATTCATAATGTGGTTTTCGGGGGTTTTGCCCCTCATGAATTGGTGGTAAGAATTGACGACTGCAAACCTAAAGTGCTAATCACCGCAACAGCAGGCATAGAAATCGCTAAAAGAATCCCTTATCTTCCTCTGGTAGAAAAAGCAATTGAACTGGCACAGGATAAAGTGGAACATATTATCGTTTACAATAGAAAACTAGTGGATAATCAGCATGAAATGTTTGACGGATTGACTGATTATGAAGAGCTTGTACAGAAGTCAGCACCGGCTGATTGTATTTCAGTGGAATCTACCCACCCTCTTTACCTTCTTTATACATCCGGAACTACGGGAAAACCTAAAGGGATCGTCCGTGATACCGGGGGCTATGCTACAGCCCTACAATTCTCTATGAAATATGTGTATGGAGTTGAACCGGGAGAAACCTACTGGGCAGCCTCGGATTTCGGATGGGCCGTTGGGCATAGTTTCTCTGTGTATGGGCCGCTAATCAATAGAAATACGACTATTATTTTTGAAGGAAAACCCATCATGACACCTGATGCAGGAACTTTCTGGAGGATTATTTCAGAATATAAGGTTTCCGCTATGTTTACGGCTCCTACCGCTATCAGAGCTATCAAGAAAGAAGACCCCAATGGGGAATTAGTCAAAAAATATGATCTTTCCCATTTTAAAAAACAGTTTTTAGCAGGTGAGCGCTGTGACGTAGCAACACTGGACTGGTTTGCAGAGCATATAGGAGTTCCGGCCATTGATCATTGGTGGCAAACAGAATCAGGATGGCCTATGCTGGGATTACTGACCTCAGATCAGTACACCATCAAAAGAGCTTCTGCAGGAAAACCTATTCCGGGATATGATATTAAAATTTTTGATGAAAACGGATTGGAACTTGGCCCACATCATGAAGGCTACCTTGTAATCAAGCTTCCCCTTCCTCCGGGTGCTTTACTCGGAATATGGAAAGATCATGAACGCTTTGAGGACAGTTATTTATCCCAATACAGCGGTTATTATTTTTCGGGAGACGGCGCTATCCAGGATGAAGACGGTTACATTTTTATTACCGGAAGAGTGGATGATGTAATCAATGTTGCCGGACACAGGCTTTCTACTTCGGAAATGGAAGAAATTGTTTCCTCCCATCCCGATGTAGCAGAATGTGCCGTCGTGGGCATTGACGATGATTTAAAGGGTCAGATTCCTTTTGCAACAGTGGTTTTAAAAAACGGAACAGCGGTATCAGAAGAAGAAATAGAAAAAGAAATCATCCGAATGGTTCGTGAAAAGATTGGTGCGGTTGCCTTTTTAAAGAACGCTATGGTGGTCAAGCGATTACCCAAAACACGATCTGGAAAGATTTTAAGAAAGCTTATCAGAACATTGCTTGACGGGAAAGATTTTCAGATTCCATCTACCATTGACGATGAGAAAATTATTGAAGAAATTCAGGAAAAAATTGAGGCTTATAAAGCTTAAACGATAATTTAAACATAAATTTAAAGTATAATAAAATTTCAAAAAAACGAAAGGGATATGAGAAATTACTTAATAGAAGATTTACCACAATATTTTGAAGATTATAAAAAGTCTATCAAAAATCCTAAAAAATTCTGGGACAAGGTAGCTGATCAAAACTTCGTGTGGTATCAGCGATGGAGCAAGGTTGTTAAGTACGATATGAATGAAGCTAAGATCACATGGTTCAAAAATGCCAAACTCAATATCACTAAAAACTGCATAGACAGACATCTTGCCGTAAGAGGAGACAAAACAGCTATAATCTGGGAACCTAATGATCCTAAAGAAGAAGCACAGCATATATCTTATAATGAACTCTACACCAAAGTCAATAAAACAGCCAATGTTTTACGGGATATGGGAATTGAAAAAGGAGACAGAGTCTGTATTTACCTTCCTATGATTCCTGAATTAGCGGTTACCATGCTGGCCTGCGCCAAATTAGGAGCTGTTCATTCTGTTATTTTCGCTGGATTCTCTGCTTCTGCTGTGGCCTCAAGGGTGAATGACTGTGGCGCTAAAATGGTTATTACTTCGGATGGAAGCTACAGAGGGAATAAAGTTTTGGATTTAAAAAGCATTGTAGATGAAGCATTGGAAAAAACTCCAACTGTAGAGAATGTACTGGTAGTAAAGAGAACCCATAACGAGATTAAAATGAAGGACGGCAGAGATCATTGGCTGGCCGACCTGTACGAAAAAGCATCTCCTGATTTCGTGACTGTCATTATGGATTCCGAAGATCCTCTTTTCATTCTTTATACTTCCGGATCTACAGGAAAGCCAAAAGGAATGCTTCATACCTGCGCCGGTTATATGGTATACACCGCCTATACTTTTAAAAATGTATTCAACTATAAAGAAAATGATATTTACTGGTGTACAGCAGATATTGGATGGATCACAGGACATTCTTATATTCTTTACGGACCGCTGTTAAACGGAGCCACTACCGTTATCTTTGAAGGAGTTCCCACCTACCCTGAACCGGACCGTTTCTGGGAAGTGATTGAAAAACATAAGATCACCCAGTTCTATACCGCCCCTACAGCTATCCGTTCTTTAGCCAAAGAAAGTGCAGAATGGGTAGACAAGCATGATTTAAGCTCTTTAAAAGTAATAGGCTCTGTAGGTGAACCTATTAATGATGAAGCATGGCACTGGTTTAATGATCATGTTGGAAAGAAAAAATGTCCGATTGTGGATACCTGGTGGCAAACTGAAACAGGAGGAATTATGATTTCGCCTCTTCCATTTGTAACTCCTACAAAACCTACGTATGCTACTCTTCCTTTACCTGGAATACAGCCGGTTTTAATGGACGACAAGCGCAACGAAATTACAGGAAATCAGGTGACAGGAAACCTCTGCATACGCTTTCCATGGCCGGGAATCGCAAGAACAATCTGGGGAGACCACCAAAGGTATAAAGAAACTTATTTTACAGCTTTCCCCGGAAAATATTTTACCGGAGATGGTGCTTTGAGAGATGAGGTGGGATATTACAGAATTACAGGCCGTGTGGATGATGTGATCATTGTTTCCGGCCATAATTTGGGAACAGCACCGATTGAAGACAGTATCAACCAGCATCCTGCCGTTGCAGAATCAGCAATAGTAGGGTATCCGCATGATATCAAAGGAAATGCACTTTATGGGTATGTAACCCTTAAAGAAACAGGAGAAGGCCGTGATAAGGAAAACCTTAAGAAAGAAATCAACCAATTGATTTCAGATCAGATTGGGCCTATTGCCAAGCTCGATAAGATACAATTCGTTTCAGGACTTCCTAAAACCCGTTCCGGAAAAATTATGCGTAGAATACTGAGAAAAATTGCAGAAGGTGACTTCAGCAATTTCGGAGACATCAGTACTTTACTGAACCCGGAGATTGTAGAGGAAATTAAGAATGAAAGAATTTAATTACTTTCAGAACATAAATAGAGAGACCGTTTCAACCATCGAACCGGTCTCTTTTTATATTGCTTACCTTAAACTTTTCAGGTTATTTATATTTTATTTCTAAACGCAGAGAAACGCTAAGAGTTTTACAAAAAAATTACTGTAAAAAAGATCGCAAAGCCATGACATTTAGCTAAGAATGCATCACATTGCTGAACGAAGTGCCTTTGCGATCGAAAATAAAAAACATACCAAGGGGTGAACTTGGCGAGCCTTGCGTTTTTTTTAATTACCCTGAGCTATTTCATTATTTCAATCACAATATTAAACACGCGTTCAATAGATATCCTCAAATATTTTAACAATGTTTTATAGATAAAATAATAATAGATAAATTTTATTGATTTTTATTCAAATAAATCGGAAAATTATTACTAACTTTAATAACAACTTTAAAACCCATTAATTATGTCAAATATATTAGCTGGGCTATTTGAGCACAACAGCGATTACAAAAAACTGGAAAATGATCTGGAAAACTCAGGATTCGAAAATTCGGATTATATCATATACCTTAACAATGAAAATAATCACGCACAATATCTGGCAAGTGTGGCGGTGAAAGATAGCAGCCAGACAGACAGCGCCCGGAATATTTTCGACCAGCACATTGTCTTAAAGACGTATTTGTTTGAAAATATGAGCATCGATCAGGCCCATTACGATACTATAAAAAAATATATAGATGCAAGAAACAGGGCTGAAATTCATAACAGTCCTGACATTAAGTTCAAAATGTCAAGTGACGGTATGAATTCTGAAGTGAAGTTCTAATCAACATAAAACCTAGTAACCGGGAATCCGTAGAAATATTCTACGGATTTTTTATGCTTGAAAAACGTAAAATTTTTCGTATTTTCGTCTAAATATAGGTATTTACACAAATGAGTTACGACTTAGAACAAGAGAATAAAGAAATCCTTGCGAGATATAAAGATCTGATTTCTAACACCTACAGGACTTTGGATGAGGAAAACAACAAACTCATTCGAAAAGCCTTCGACATTGCATTGGATGCCCATAAAGATCAAAGGAGAAAATCCGGAGAACCTTATATCTACCACCCTATTGCCGTTGCTAAAATTGTAGCGACTGAAATAGGCCTGGGAGCTACCTCCATTGCCTGTGCTCTTCTTCATGACGTTATTGAAGATTCCGATTATACCTATGAAGATCTGAAGAAAATCTTTGGAGAAAAAATCGCAGGTATCGTGAATGGATTGACCAAAATATCCATCATGAACCATCAGAACATCTCTGTACAGTCTGAAAATTACAGAAAACTTTTACTGACACTGTCTGAAGATTTCAGGGTAATTCTGATTAAAATTGCGGACCGTCTTCACAATATGCGGACCCTGGAAAGCATGGCTCCGGATAAGCAGAAAAAAATAGCTTCAGAAACAGTTTATATTTATGCTCCAATGGCCCACCGTTTAGGTTTATATAACATTAAATCTGAGCTGGAAGATCTTTCATTAAAGTACAACAATCCGGAGGTATATAACGAAATTACAGAAAAGCTGGAACTGGCTAAGGAAAACCGTGAAAGATATATTGAAGAATTCAAGACCGAGGTTTCAGAAAGACTCAAGGAAGAAGGTCTAAATTTCACTATCAAAGGCCGTGCGAAAGCAATCTCCTCTATTTACAGGAAAATGCTGAAGCAGGGGGTTTCTTTTGAAGAGGTTTTTGATAACTATGCGATCAGAATTATTTATAAATCTGATGCCAAAAACGAAAAATTCCTGGCCTGGAAGATTTATTCTATCGTTACCGATGTATACCACAGTAATCCGTCAAGAATGCGGGACTGGATTACACAACCGCGTTCCACGGGCTACGAAAGTTTACATTTGACTGTTCTGGGGCCTGATAAAAAATGGATCGAAGTGCAGATCCGTTCAGAAAGGATGGATGAAATTGCTGAAAAAGGAGTTGCTGCCCACTACAAATACAAAGAGGGCTATAAACAAAGCTCCGATGACAGGAATTTTGAAAAATGGGTAACGGAGATCCGCGATGTGCTGGAACAGCAGCAGAACCTTTCTACTTCTGAACTTTTGGATAATATTAAGCTTAATTTATATTCTAAAGAGGTATTTGTATTTACGCCAAAAGGAGAAATCAAGATTCTTCCGACTAATGCGACCGCTTTGGATTTTGCTTTTTCCGTTCACTCGGATTTAGGGATGAAATGCCTGGGAGCTAAGATTAATGGGAAACTGGTTCCGATTTCTTACACCCTTCAAAACGGTGATCAGGTAGATATCCTTTCTTCACAAAATCAGAAACCAAAATCTGACTGGCTGGAATTTGTAGTGACTTCCAAGGCCAAATCCAAGATTAAAAGTTACCTGAATTCCCAGAAAAACCAGCTGGTAGAAGATGGAAAAGAAATTTTACAAAGAAAACTGCGCCATGCGAAGATCAACTTTAATGATGAAGAAATCAATAAACTTCAAAAATTCTTTAATTTAAAATCATCACAGGAGCTCTTCCTTAAATTCCAAAGTAATGAACTGGATGTAAGCAGCTTAAGAAAATATATTGAAAGTAAAAATGTATTCAATAATTTACTTTCAAGATTCAGAAAATCTCCGACAAAAAATCTACATTTCGAAGAGCCGAAAGAGCAAAATCTGGACATGATTGTTTTTGGTAAGGATGAAGAAAAACTGAACTACAGCTACGCAAAATGCTGTACAGTAATTCCCGGTGACAAAATTTTCGGATTTATTACCATTTCTGACGGAATCAAAGTGCACAGTGACAACTGTCCAAATGCCATCAACCTGAGAGCCCAATACGATTACCGTGTGATCCCTGCCAAATGGGTGAATGCAGAAAGCTTCAAAGACAGAGTGAAGATCGAAATTGAAGGGCTAGACAGGATGGGAATGATTAATGATATTACTGCTGTCATCAGTGGAAGTATGGGAATGGATATGAAAAGCATGTCTATTGAATCGAACAACGGAGTTTTTACAGGAAATATCAACCTTGAAGTAAAAAACAAGGGTCAGCTGGAAGAAACTTTCAAAAAACTTAAAAATATTAACGGCGTTTCCATTGTAAGACGCCTTCAATCATAAATATGAATTTATCTCTTTATTTTAAAAAATTTTTCAACAACAGCCAAGCTTCAGGAATTATTCTTATTTTCTGTGTGCTTATTTCATTATTAATTGCTAACTCATCAACTGCAGAAGCTTTTCAGCACTTTTTAGACAAGGAAGTGGGAACTCACCTATTTGGACTGGAATATCCTGTCAGCATCTGGATCAATGATGGTCTGATGGCTGTATTTTTTCTTTTGGTAGGTCTTGAAATAAAAAGAGAGCTTGTAGAAGGCGAGCTATCCTCTTTTAAGAATGCTTCACTGCCTATTTTTGCTGCGGTAGGCGGGATGCTGGTTCCGGCAGCTATTTACAGTCTGTTCAATTCAGGAACGGAATATGGCAGCGGCTGGGGTATTCCTATGGCTACAGACATTGCGTTCTCACTGGCTATTATTTCAATGTTGGGAAAGAGAATTCCCAATTCAATTAAGATATTTCTTGCGGCATTAGCTATTGTAGATGATCTTGGAGCCATCCTTGTCATCGCCATCTTTTATACAGAGCAAATCCATTGGAGCTATCTTCTGTTATCACTGGGAGTAACGGCTCTCCTTTTCCTGCTAAACTTTTTAAAAGTTACCCGCATTATATTTTATATTATTCCGGGATTATTTTTATGGTATTTTCTCCATCATTCGGGTATCCATGCAACGATAGCGGGAGTTTTACTTGCATTTTCAATTCCTACGAATGCTTCCAATGTAGATATTTCACCTCTGGAAAAGCTTGAGCACCAGCTCCATGTCCCTGTAAGTTTTCTGATCATGCCTATTTTTGCATTAACCAATACCAATATTACTTTCTCCAGCGAAATGGTTGCCGGCATTACAAGTACTCTGGGACTGGGAATTATCTGTGGGCTGATCTTAGGAAAGCTGATTGGAATAAACTTATTTTCCTTCATTGCGATCAAAATGAAATTGAGTTCCTTACCTCAGAACAGCAACTGGACTCAAATGATTGGTGTAGGTTTACTGGCCGGAATCGGATTTACCATGTCTATTTTTATAGCATTGCTGTCCTTTAAAAACGAAATTCCGATCCAGGATGAAGCTAAATTTGCTATTCTGATCGCTTCATTCTTAGCTGCAGTGTTAGGATATACCATATTAAGCATGAGCTCTAAAGAACATCCGGAACTGGAAGAAAATTAATCTTTCTTCCGGTTTTCCATTTTCCATTGGTGTTCCTTATTATTCTCAAAATCAGGTTCTGTAATCTGGCTGTGATAATGAGTGGTCTCTTTTTGAATTTCATCAGACAACAGCTTCTCTATTCTAAGCTTTCTGATAGCCATATTCAGTTCGTTTCCGAACAGGAGAAGATAGACATTCACATTCACCCAAACCATCAGCAGGATCATACTTCCAATGGAACCGTAAAGCACATTGTAACGGGCTATATCTTTGACGTAAATAGCAAAAATATAAGTCGTAAGGACAAATAATATCGTTGTGAGAACCGCTCCGGGAACCGCCTGTCTGAAACGGGTAATTTTCACTGTGCCCAGCCAGTAAAATAAGGTGAGTAGAATAAAATAAAACAGAGGGAAGGACACAAATCCAATAATACTGGAAAGGTTATCCACCAGCCACGTAACATCATAGGCAGGTGTGAAAAGTTTCATCACCACTTCCACATAATAAACTCCAAACAGAGCCAGAAATACGATGGTAATAAAGCCAATGGTGATAAAAAATGAAAGAATAAATTCTTTAACATCACTGAGCTTTTCATCCGTATTTTCATTAAATCCGTTGATAAGGGAAAATGTACCGTTGGTAGCAAAAACCAACGCCAATACAATGGTAAGATTACTGATACCCTTCATATTGGGAATAATGTTGGTTTCTATATATCCCCTGACATCCCCTTCCATATTGGAAGGAAAAACATTATGCATCAATACTTCAAAAATATAAAACTGAAGCTTATCATAATGCGGCATATAGGGTAAAACCGAAAGCAAAAACAGAAGAAACGGAAATAAACTGATGGTAAAGCTCCAGGAAATAGCAGCTGCTTTTCTGCCTATTTTACCTTTAAAAATTCCTGAGATGTAAATCTGAAACATCTGCCACAGCGATATTCCCAAAACAGGAATATGAATGTCATCAAAAAACTCTTGAACTTTCAGGATAAATTTGGGAACCTTTATACTCATCTATGTTATAATTTGGTAATTAAGAAAGCAATAAAAAACTGAAACACTCATTTTAATAAGTATCTCATAAATTTCATCCATCTCTCATTACAAATATAAACATTTTCTGCCTCCTGCTTCCAACACTGAATTGTATAGAACTGAGGTTGATAAACAAGAAGTATTAAAATCATAAAATATTCATCGTTATTGATGCAATACTTTTTAACCCAAGCAAAAAGGATTTGAAATAATACAAATCACGTTTTAGCCTCAGGCGTTAAACTGTCTTAAATGATGATCCATGTGCTTGTACACAAAAATACCGATATCCTCTGTTTTCATTTTGCCAAAAAAATCATGGATAAATTCCGGATTTGAAAAGTTTTCATAAGCAGCCATCTGCTCAAGCCATATCTTTTTCTGATGCTGTATATCTCCACTTTGTTCTTTAACTGTAAAAATACCGGCAGGCGAATTCTTTTTCATTGGCTTATCATCTTTTACCATCCCTTTTAAAACCATTTTTCCAAACAGCTTTCCCAAAAACTCCTGTTTGTAAGAATACGCTCCGTTTCCCAATACCCAGTCATTCCAGCAGGTACAGTGTTTCATCATCTGATACAGGTTCATCTTACCCCATTGGGCCGTATTTTGGGAATTCAGTGTATTGATTCTTTCCATCAGCTCTTCCCTTTCCGGTTTGTTAAATATAGTTTTCATAATATATCTTTTTGTAAAATTACAACACCTCTTAAAGACTGTCCCTACGTTAAAATGACATTCTGTAGTGTATTTTGTGCCAAAATTTGCTTATTTTTAAGATATCTATTCATCCTATCATGAAACATATTTCAATCATAGTGTATGATCATATCATGTCTACTGCCGTATCCACTACAGCAGCATTATTGTCCAGTGCAAACGAAGCTGCGGTAGAAAGAGGTATGCCTGCTCCTTTTCTTATAGAATTAATTGGAGTTCATCAGAAAACAGTACAATCCAATCTTCCCATACAATTTCAGTGTTCAAAAACAATATCAGATGATTTTGATACTGATGTCATTATTATTCCGCCAACAAGTATGGACCTTCAGCAAATAGATGTATTGCTTGCGCAAAACCATTCACTGATCGGTTGGATAGAAAAAAAATATCAGGAAAAAGCCGAGATTATCAGCTTATGTACCGGTGCTTACTTTTTGGCTGAATGCGGTTTGCTCAATGGCATGCCGGCTACTTCACATTGGGGAGCTATGGAAGATTTACAAAAGAGGTATCCACAGATAGATTTTAAACCCGATCATGTAGTTACTCACTCCAAAGCAATTATTACCGGGGGCGGGGGCTTTTCCTCATTAAATGCCATGTTATATTTCATCGAAAAAAATTGCAGCAAAGAAATTGCTATAGAACTCAGTAAGTATTATGCTTTGGATTACGGACGGACCTCTCAAAGCATTTTTACCATTTTTTCGGGGCAGCGTCTTCATAATGATCATGAAATTCATCAGGCACAAACCTATATCGAAAAAAAATTCAAAACAGATATTTCTGTTGAGCATATTGCCCACCAGGTAAATATGAGCAAACGGAACTTTATCCGAAGGTTTAAAACCGCTACTACATTGAATCCTATAGAATACATTCAACGGATAAAAGTAGAGGCAGCAAAAAAGGCATTGGAGTCCGGCGAAGGTAATATTGCTGATGTCACCTACAGTATCGGTTATAATGATTTGAAAACATTCAGAACCCTGTTTAAAAAAGTTACAGGATTAACCCCCGCAGATTACAGGAACAGATATAAAAGCCGTGTTATGGATTGATGTGGAATGAGAGTAAAGACAGGAGACCTTGAGATTGGAGACTGAAGATATGGGACTGGAGGTGTGAAAGTAATGGGTTGTTAGCAGGAGTTTACAGCGTAAGAGATAGCATCAGAATCCCGGATAAATTAAAAAGGCATATCTTTGCGGCCTCAAACTTCTTATAATGCGAATCAGTTTACTTTGTATCGGCAAGACGGACGATAAAGAAATTACTTCCCTGATCAATTACTATCTCAATCGCCTGCCCAAGCATTGGAATTTTGAAATTACAGAAATCCCGGATGTTAAAAATGCAAAAAACTTATCTGCAGATCTTCTAAAAAAAGAAGAGGCTAAGTTGTTCTTCAACCATATAGACAAAAACGACCTTGTTGTCATCCTTGATGAAAAAGGAAAACAGTTTACCAGCCGTGAATTTTCTCAGAAAATTGATAACTGGATGAATTCCTCTGTGAAAAAAGTACATATCCTGATTGGTGGTGCTTACGGTTTTTCAGAAGAAATGTACAGCAGGGCCAATGAAAAAATGTCATTATCTAAAATGACATTTACCCATCAGATGATCCGGTTATTTATTGTTGAACAGCTTTACAGGGCTGATCAGATCCTGCAGGGAAAACCCTATCACAATGACTAAAATGGTCTATTGTAGAAACATTTTTTAGTTTTTTCAGTAAACAACAGCTTTATTATAACTTTTACAAGAAATATATTATGCTTTTGAGTTAATCTGCCTTTTGGCCTCACCTACTACAAAGGCAACAGAATTGGCAATATTAAAACTCCTGATTAATTTTGACATAGGAATCGTTAAATGATTCTCAAAACGGTCCAGAACTTCTTTACTTAGGCCTTTGCTTTCCTTTCCGAAAACCAGCCAGTCGCCATCCTGAAAATCAGTTTCCAGATAGGATTTTTCGGCATGTGAGCTCATCAGGAAGACCCGTGAAAGATCCGGAATATTTTTTATCCATTCTTCTACATCTGCATATTCGGAAACATCAAGATGCATCCAATAATCCAATCCTGAACGTTTCAGGTTTTTATCATTAATCACAAATCCAAAAGGATGAACCAAATGTAATTTACTTTCCGTTCCTACACATAATCTTCCTATGTTACCCGTATTATTGGGTATTTCGGGTTCTACTAAAACAATATTTAACATTTATTTTTCTTTATCTACTTCATTCACTTTTCAGAAGTACACTTTATTATTGATGAATTTTATTTTAACCACAAATCGAAGATTATCTCCTTTCAGTCGATGAATGTTATTTCGACGTAGTCAAAAATCACAACGTTTCTTGAACACTTAATAAAGCTGTGAAAATAAGCTTACTAAAGCTCACGTAAGTTTTAAAAAAAATCAAAGATGTTTTGCTTAAGTGTACTCTTTATTTTCAATCAGCTTAAACTTAAAATAAACTAAAGTGTTTATAGCATTTCACTCAGCATTTGTGACTCAATTTTAATTTATTAAACAGGCTAGATGAATTATTAATCAAACCGATCATAATGCATGATGGAAAACGAAAATTTATATTGAAATTATTATGATTTCCTGATGCATTTAGCGTAATAATCTGCCAATACAGCTTTTTCATACCCAAAGGTCACTGCTTTATCAAGATTCTCACAAGCTTCTTTAGGTTTGGCAGTATCAAATAAGACCAATGCTTTGGTTACATAAGATTGGGCAAATTTGGGATCAATGGAAATTGCTTTATTGGCATCTGTAAGGGATTCTTTGTATTTTTTCATTTTAAGATACACATCTGCGCGTCCATTGTACAAAAGTGATTCCGGCTTTTCAGCAATAAGCTGGTTATAATCTTTTAAAGCCCCGTCAAGATCGCCACTGCTCTTCTTCAGATTTGCCAATCCCGTTTTCGCAAAAATATTATCCGGTGCAAAGGTCAGAATTTGATTAAGATCTTTAATAGCCAGATCCTTTTTTCCCTGGCTGTCGTAGATTTTGGAACGTGTCAGGTACAGATCCGTATTTTCAGGGTCTACCTGAAGACCTTTATCCACATATTCCAGTGCTTTTGCTTTATTTCCTTTCTGGCTGTGTAATGACGCCAGGTTGGCATATACAGGAGCAGACATAGGATTGGCAATCAGTGCAGATTCATAGGATTTAAAAGCCATTGTAGCCTTTCCCAGCCTTCTTTGTGCTGTTCCCAGGTTATTGTAATACTCGGATTGAAATTTCTGAATCTGTTCTTTTTCTGCTAATTTTGAATACTGTTCCTCAGCACATTTATAATCCGCTTTTTTAAAGCATTCCTCAGCTATTTTTTTATCCTGGGCATAGAAATTGAGGGAGAAACAAATAGAAGCTAAAAGTAATAAAGGTTTTTTCATGGTGTTATATTTTGTTTGTTGATCACTTTTTTGGCGAGTGCACCAAATATCACTCCCAATAAAGAACCAGCAAACGCCCCCACCAAAATATCTATCGGAAAATGCACTCCTAAATAAATTCGGCTGTAGGAAACCACTATAGCCCATACAAATATAGCATATGGGAACCATTTAATTTTCTTTTTTAATAAAATTCCCAGATAAGCCGCTAGAAAGAAGGTATTGGAAGCATGTGCAGAATAAAATCCATACTGCCCTCCACATTTCACAATTCTCATAGAATGTTCCAGCGTAGGATCATGACAAGGTCTCAGCCTGGCAACCCCAAATTTGAAAACATTAGCCAGCTGGTCAGAAACCGTTGCTCCCAATGCCAAAAATATCAGGATAAAAACTAAAGATCTCAGCTTATAGTTTTTGTATAAAAAATAAAGGAATATAATATAAAGAGGTACCCAGATCCAGGTACTGGAAATCAACATCCAGAGCTGATCGAAAGAAGGGTCTCCCAAATTATTAAGGTACAGAAATACCGTTTTATCTTCCTGAATAATTTCCTCCATACCTTATCTGCTTACAGGTCCTTCATAAGTTTCATCTTCAGAAGGCTTTAGTTTTGGAGGCTCATTAGATGCAAGAGGTTCTGTTAAAATATCTTTCTTGATATCATTAACCGGGTTGAAATCTTTGGCAGCATCTTTTACCTTTTCAATTTCACGTTTGATCTCGGAAACAGGATTATCCGTTTCTTTCATAATCTCAGTTTTGATATCTTCCACTGCTCCACGCATTTTTCTTACACCTGATCCTAAATCACGTGCAATCTGAGGAAGTTTATCCGGTCCGAATAATACAACGATTGCAATGGCAATGAGTGCCATTTCTCCAATGCTTAATTCCATGCTGTAAAATTACGAAAGATTATAACATCTCTTTAATGTAATTTAAAATTTTAAACAAATTTTAAGATTTCATATCCTAACGTTCATTATTTAAAGTTTGAAATTTATAGATATCAGCTACACTCACCCTCTCATCTCTCTTATCTCCACTCTCTACGTCTCCTGGTCTCTTAATCTCTTGTCTCCTCCCGTCGCATTCAATTTCCGATTCCTGAATTATTTCGCCCTGAGAACAACATATTAACAAATAATTAATTCAAAATAACGAGATTTAATGTCTGTTTTAGTATATTTACCCTACACAATCTAAATACTTTTTATATGAAAAAATTACTAACTCCCTTTAAATTTTTTGCTGTTTTGTCAGTCTTGGCTCTGAGCAGCTGCCAGAATGAAAGCAATGAAGTTTCACAACAGGAAACAGCTCAGGCTAAAATCTCTGTAACTGATCTTAAGAAAGAAATTATTCCCGGTGTACAGGCTGTTCCCCAAACGGTGCAGATACAGCTTGATGAATCCAAAAAAAATCTTGCAAAACATTTAAACAATGACCTTCAGATCACAGGAATTAGTGTTCTGGGGAAAATTTCCACCCAAAAAGGTCTTGAAATCTCTCAAAATCTGATTTCTGATAAGGATCAGTTTATTGGGTTGGGAAATATTGCGGATCCTTCTTCTGTAAAAATTGGTAAAATTGGAGACTTATATTCAGGAGATCCCCTGATCACTGCTCAGAAAGGATTAAAAGAAATGGCTACCGATGAGATAAAAGCAGGTATTAATGTCATGGAAGTGTCATGGGATGGTAAAAATGGAAAATTTACTACACTCTGTTTTTATAATGACTCGGGTATTGTCTGGGATAATGTCTTTGGTGGATTGGTCCTGATGGATACAAGAGGAAATTCTGAGGTATCAAACAGCTCAACGGCAAGAGTGGTTTCCAAATGGTATAAACAATGGTGGACAGCCAACTGGCTTTGGGGCTCTAAAAGAGGAGAAATCGGATATCAGATTACTATCTATTATTCAGGTTCCACTGTTTCAAATGTTGATGTAAGCGACTGGGGGAATATCAGTTTAGGAAAAGCAAAAAGCGAAAGTAAAGTTATTAAAAGAACCGGGGCATATGGGCAATGTCGGTATGCTTTAGGTCTTTGTACTCCTACCGGGTCTTTAAGTTTTAATACAAGCAATTTCTCAGTATCCTTTTCAGGATTGGGAAGCAATATTGTAAGCAATGGTACAAAATCACTCTACCCTTAATTTTCATAAGAATTCAATTTTTAAAAGGTAAAAGGAAGTCCATGGACTTCCTTTTGCTCTGTAAATTATTCACTAGTTATTTTTTGTTTTAAAAGCTTCACTGCATTTTCTTGTAATCCGAAAATGTCTTTCAATATCTGAAATAACTGTTCATCACTTTCTATGGCTACTGATTCTTTTTCTTCTGTTTCTCTCCGTATATTCAATGTGTGATCGCTAAAAGTATATCTTGCCTCTTCATCCACTTTTGAGAGTACAAGGTTTTTCTTAAACATAGATTCGGGATAAGTAGAGAGATACCAGTTGGCAATCTCCCAATCTAAAGGTTCTACATTTTCCAGAGCAAAACGATAGATCGGAAGCCATTTTTCTTTCCATATCCAAAGCATATAAGATCCATCTTTCTGAGAAACCTTAAACAAACCATTCGAGGTTTCCTGGGGCTCTTTATTATTTAGAAGCAAGGGAGCTGTAAGTGTTACTATTCCGAAACCACAGTCTACAATATATTTTTGATTGTCAATTTCAGCAGTCAGCAATGCATGTGTTTTGGCAGACTTAGCATTTTCCTCTCTCTTCCATAACACTCTTCCTAGCTGCAGCTCAACCGTAAATCCAAGAAAAGTTAAAACTTCCTTTAAAAGTAAATTTTGCTCATAGCAGTAGCCTCCTCTTGATTCATTTACCAATTTGTTAAAAATATCGTCCGGATTCAGAGACGGAACATTTCCGGTATAGGGATCAATATTCTCAAAAGGAATGTACTGAGGGTGAAGCTGATGGATTCTTTTCAGTGTTTCCATATTCATTTCCGGGATTCCGGAAAAATGGATTCTTTCCAGATATTTTTCTAATTTTAACTGATTCATGACTTTCATTTATGATTCTTTGTTCAGGATATTTTTAGAAGAAATCCAATGGTCTACGGATAATTTTCCTCCTCCTTCAATAAGCAAAGCTACAACTATTCCAATCGCAAGAATATCAAACTGACATCCTTCACCTTTTTGGGTACCAAACCAGTTCATAAAAAATCCGTTATCCCAATGAGAAGTAAACATAATTCCGGTCAGTAATCCTATAAATGATAAAGCCCAGAATCTGGTTCCCCAACCCAGTAACAGTGATACTGAGCCCAAAAATTCCACCAAAATAACCGTAAACGCTACAAAATATGGAAGATGTAAGCTTTCTGTAAAAAAATCCATTGTTTTGCTCCATCCCATTCCTCCAAATAAACCCAACGTTTTTTGCAGCCCGTGAGGTATAAATACAATACCTATTGTCCATCTCAGCAAAGTCCCGGTCCAGGTATTATTCGTTTGAAAAATTAAATGTTTCATAGTAATAAGAATAAAATAATTAGAGTAAAAATGTATATATTTTAGTTAAATAGCCTGATGGCGGCAAATACCCCAAAGTTCTGTTTACTTTCCTTAAAGGGTCCATAGCGATCCCAATTGGCGCCAAGTCCAAAAGTGAGGGGTTTATAACTTACACCAAGCCGAAGCATCAGATAGCTGCGGGCATGTGCTCCATCTTTTATAGTTTCCGAATAAAGGGCCTGAACCCGCGAATATCCTTTCCAGTTTTTGTTGATTGCGGGCTTATATTCCAATAACATCATCCCTTCTGCAATACTCTTTTCGGAAAACCCAATGAATCGGGGATTGACAATCAGTAAAAATTCGGGAGTGCTTAATGAGTATAATAATCCTGCGGTGGGTCTAAGCCCGGTAGTAGGCGTGTAATGCATTCCACCCAGCACCCGGATATTTCTTATCACCTCATAAGTTATATTCACCTGAATCATCGCATCATTGGAACGGTCTTCATTCCATTTTGAAGAAATATTGGCAGCACTAAAAAACCCCAATCCTCTAATATCCTGAAAACCTTTATTAATGGTCATCTGGGTAGCAATTCCCTTATTACCAGCTAAAGCTTCAAAGACAACGGGAGGATTGGGAACTTGTTTATTATTTTGAGAAAAAAATAATAAGGGTGCCAATCCAATACTGAAAAGTAATATTTGTTTCATTTTCTAAACCATCATAATTGTACTTACAAAATTCTTAAATACAATAAGATAAGGTTAGAACAGATGCATCCATTAGTAGGATAAATCAATCCCTTTCCGATAATCTGAAGGACTGATACCGGTATGCTTTTTAAATAGACGGGAAAAATAAGAAATATCTTCTATTCCTAAGGCCATAGCGACTTCAGAAACAGTATATTGCGGTAAGGAGAGTAAAGCCTTTGCTTCCATCAAAAGAGCTTCAGTGATAATCTCAGAGGCCGTTTTTCCGGTTGATTTTTTTATTGTTTTATTCAAATGATTAGGAGAAACATTAAGCAGATCGGCATATTCTTTTACAGCATGTAAATTCTGAATCTGACTGGTTATCAACCTCCTAAATTTTAGCGCAATGGTTTCATTAATCGAGAGATTCTGCTTCGGAAGCTTTTCTATAAAATGCCGGATCTCTCCCAATAGGGTAAAAAGATATAGCCTCAGCAGTTCCATATTATCAGTGGCTGCATAAAGGCTTTCCATCTGCTGCAGAATCAGGTAAATCCTTTCCTGATGTTGTTCATCCAGATATAGTGTAGGATTGTTTTTAACCTCTGTATAACTCAGAATATCCTGCAGATATTTCAACCCGGGACCTTCTGCAATAAAATCATCGGAAAAATGACAGTAGAACCCTTCAATATCCGGTGTATTTTTAAGAAATGTACGGATCTTATACGGAGGAAGAAGGATCATCATATTTTCCTGTACAGAAAACGTATCTGAACAAACCATTTTTTCAAGAAATCCTTTTTTTATAAACACAAAATCGTTTACCGTTTTACGATGTGGCTGGGAAGGAGTTTTTGCTTCGCTGAGAACCTGAAGTGGCTCTATAAAGAATTCGTTCAGCCCTTTTTTCAACATAGCCTTCCCTGCCCAGTCCAGATTAAGGATCGGTTTAAATTCATCCGGCTTATATTGAGGAATACGCTTCATATCTTAAAAGTAATGATTTATTCCTTCCGGCCTTCTCTTAAAAATGCAAAGTTTTAGATTTTCTTTTTTTTATGAAAAACAGAATAAGTAACAATTACACTGATAGCCATCAAGATAAATGCTAAGAAAAATGGTGCTCCGGAAAATTTGAACGGAGCTTCATCATGGGTGAAAAAATAGAACAGGTTGGTCATCATCGGAGGTCCTATAATTGAAGTGGCACTCATCAGACTCGTTAATGCTCCCTGAAGCTCGCCCTGTTCGTTAGCTGGAACACTCTTTGTGATAACTGATTGCAGAGCGGGTCCACAGATTCCTCCCAAACAATATGGAATCAAAAATACAAACATCATCCACCCTTCAGATGCGAAAGCAAATAAAAGCATTCCCACAGCATAAAAAGCCAATCCATAGTAAATACTTTTCTCCTCTCCCAGCCTTGGAGTAGTCCATCTGATTAAACCTCCCTGTACCAACCCTACCAATAGACCTACTACTCCCAGGGAAATCCCTACCATTCTTTCTGTCCAGTCAAATTTATACATGGTGAAAAAACTCCAGTTGCTCTGTACAGCATGGCCTGCAATATAAATTAGAATCAGTGCAAATACCAATCCTGAAATTTCAGCATGCTTTCCCAGGAACTTGAATGAACCTACAGGATTTGCACGCTTCCAGTCAAATTCCCTTCTTTTATCTTTGCTCAAACTTTCAGGAAGAATAAAATAGCCATAAAGGAAATTAAGCAGACATAAACCCGCCGCCGCATAAAAAGGAACTCTGGCTCCGTAGTGTCCTAATACACCTCCCAGAACAGGACCAATAATAAATCCGAGCCCGAATGCAGCTCCTATCATTCCAAAGTTTTTAGCTCTGTTTTCATCTGTTGAAATATCTGCAATATAGGCACTGGCAGTTGTAATACTGGCTCCTGTAACCCCTGCAATGATTCTTCCTAAAAACAGCCACCAGATACTTGGGGCTAATGCCAGAAAGATATAATCCACCGCAAACCCAAAAAGAGAAATCAAAATAATAGGCCTGCGTCCATATTTATCACTCAGATTTCCTACAATCGGAGAAAATATAAATTGTGTAAATGCATAGGCAAATCCCAGCCATCCTCCATATTTTGCAGCCTCACTGATATCGGCATGAATAAGCTCCTCTATTAGCTTTGGAACAACGGGAATAATGATTCCCCAGCCTGTAATATCAATAAGTAACGTAATAAATATAAAGCTTATCGCTGTATTTTTTTTTGATTTTTCCATGATTCTGCAAAATTAATCAAATCTTAAAAATAATGATTCTAAATTTCATTATATTAAATAAATATACTCCTGAACAATAGATGAGTACCTAAAAAAGCTTTTATCTTAATGATTAGCAGAAAAAGAATAAATATTTTCAGCAACAGATGATAAAAAAACCTATTTCAACATCCGTATGAAATAGGTTATTATAAAAGTTGTGAATACTGTATTAGTTGCTGTTAAGCTTTGTATAAATCATCCTGTTGGTTATAATACATTTAATCAAACAGCTCTGCTTAACTGTAATCTTAACTACATTGGTAAACTGATAGGCCGTTACATTTCCATTGAGAACAGACCTCACACCGCGACGGTAATAAGTGGTCTGCGTAACTGGTGGAGCATCATACGTTGCAGAAGTTGCATTAGCCACATTTACAAATGTTATATTATCTGTGGAACTCTGCCATTGGTATTCGGCAGTTCCGGTCACCTGGGCAGCTGAAACCTGCGTAAATGCTGCCGGATCATTGTTGATATCCCTACATAATGTCTGATCTGCAGCAATAGTTCCGGGATTATTTACCGAATTTACAAAAAGTCTTCCTATACTAGAAATGGCCTGGAAGGAACAGGTATAAAAACTTGATTTTGCAACCACCCTGTACTGATTATTGTTAAAACCTATCGGAACATTGTTGATAGTAAGCGTTGAAGACGTCACATTACTATAGTTAGGACCATTCGCAAGATCTGTCCATGTGCTTCCATTCAGGACCTGCCATTGGTAAGTAACATTTTCAGGGGTCTCATCTGTAGGAGTATTGTTAATAACCGCAGTCATAGTGGTAGATCCACCCACTGCCACAGTTTTATCAGAAGGCTGAGACAAATAGGTCATAGGATCTATGTAATATTCTGAAAGTATATTATAAACTCTCATTTGGCTAAATGAAAACCCAATACCTATCACCTCTGCAAACGTTAACCGTACTTCATCCCATGCTACAGGAGGAATTACTTTGATGATCCGCCGCTCCTGGTTGTCTCCGAAATCAAAGAAAAAATGTCCGTTAACACCTGTACGATAGATCTCCTGACCATTGCTGTAAAAAACAAACTCACCACCGTTAAAACTGGGATTAAAGTTGAATCCATCTGAAGCAAAATCTATATAAATAGGTTTATTGGCCGGAAAATCGGCTCCTGTTGTTCCTACGCCCACATGCATACTACAAAAAAGACCTGCTCCTGTACCCGGTTTTAAAGACGCAAAAGAGTTTACATCAATATCTGTCATATTAGCAGGATTAGCTGCTTCTTTTCCCAGCCGGAAGCATAGCAGTCCACCATTGTTGGCACTGGAAGTATTAGTATCCAGCAGCCTGCCACAACCGCCATTCGGAAGGGAAACCATCTCCTGAGATGCCATTTTGCCAGACACAAAAAGGCATATTGCTATAAAAATATAGCGTAATATCGAACTTGTTTTCATCATTAATAATTTTAAGCAATTAATTATACACGGAAGAATACTCACCCTTGTGTAAGGATGATAGCGTGACGTTATGTCACTTAAAATTACTTGATTACAAATACAATATTAACGAAAGAACATGCTGTAGCCGTTCCAATGACATCATAGCGTAATATTCCATTGGCATCAATACTCACATTCCTTAAAACAGTAGCATCAAAATCTGTTACATAATAATACAGATCCGAAGCATTCAAGAAAAAAGGAATAGCAGCGGGGGCTCCCGCACTTACAACTTTCGGGGTTGAAAACTGTGTTTTATACAATTGGTATAAATCCAGCGTTCTGCCTGTTCCGGTAGTTGAGGTATCAATACTGATGGATGGCATATAGAAGAACTTCACTATATTTCCACTGATCGGAACCCAGTTCGGGCTGGCAGGTGTTCCAATATTCTGAGCTAAAGCCTGCCTTTTAAGATCATAGACCAATAAACCATTCGCGGGAGTGGGTATTGTGGTAAGATCAGAAATTCGGGGGATTAATACTCCTTTATTAGAACCAGTGACATCTAACATTGCGCTTTTATCAGGATTAGCAATACCAATACCTACCTGCGCAAAGGTAATGCTGCTGGCAATTAATGCCGCAGCAATGAATAATTTTTTAAATTTCATATTTGCTTTGTTTTTTGCAAATATATAATAATTTAATGCACATTTACATATTACTTTACTTTTTTTTCATTAAAATACAAAAACACGTGAAAAACCTATAAAAAATATATTTTTACCACTCATAATATGAAAATTTTTAACACTGCAATCCCAGTTATTAAAAAAAATACTTTAAATATGAAACTAGCCATCCAAAAAGTTTAATAATAAACAAAAAGCTGGGTACCCATTTTATAAAAAGACTTTCTGAGTTATTTAATTAAATGGATCAGGTTATAAATTCGGGCTAAGCAAATTGAATTAAATATAAAGCCTCTTGTTTGGATGACATTCAGAAATCTGATGCATTAAAATAAAATATGTGATTTTATTTGACTTGAGAAATGGATGAAAATAACTTTTTACTTTAACGCAAAAGGAATAATCATTCGGATGTTCTATTTTAAGAAAACAAAGAATGGCCACTTTGCCGCTGAACAAGCGATATAAAGAGTGAGCTTCATCAAAATCTGTATTGGTGTAAGTTATATTATCCCCAACTTTAAAATTCGTTTGCCGGGCCATTGCCAAAAAACAAAAAAGCCTTTCTTCCGAAAGGCTTTTTACTTATTTATTGTAGTTTGTATTACTTTGAAGCAAGCACTTCTTTTTCAGAAGTACTTTTTCCGTGTACCTCTTCTTCTTTTCCTTTTTTCAGGAAATCATAAGCAATTGCAGATGCAATAAAGATGGATGAATAAGTACCGAATCCAATACCGATTAACATCGCAAACATAAATCCTCTCAAGTTATCACCACCGAAAATGAAAATCGCAAGGATCACCAAAATCGTAGTAAATGAAGTGTTAAATGTTCTACCTAAAGTACTTGAAATAGAATCATCGAATAATCCTGCCAATGTTAACGCTTTCTTCTCTCTCAGATATTCTCTGATTCTGTCGAAGATAATTACCGTGTCATTAATAGAGTATCCTAATACTGTAAGGATTGCAGCAATGAAATCCTGGTTGATTTCCATATTGAACGGCATGTATTTGTGAAGTAATGAATACATTCCTAAAATAATAACCGCATCATGGAATAACGCTGCTACAGCACCTAAAGAGAACTGCCATTTTCTAAATCTGAACAAGATATAGATGAAGATACCTGCAAGAGCAGCAACAACGGCAAGAATACCATGTGTCTGAATATCATCAGCTACTGTAGGGCCTACTTTTTCAGATGAAATAATCCCTGCATGGTCTTTATCCGCAGATTTAAAATCCTGAAGTGTAAGAGTAGCCGGAAGATCTCCTTTTAACCCTTCAAATAATTTCTGCTCAATAGTCTGGTCAGCTTTTAAAGACTCATCTTCAATAAGGTAATCTGTAGAAATTTTCAGCTGATTTGCATTTCCAAAAGTTTTAGCCTCTACAGAAGAGTTTTTACCATCTTCAGTTTTGAAAATCTTTACTAATTTTTCTTCAACATCATTAGCATTAACATCTTTATCAAATCTTACGATATAGTTTCTACCTCCTGTAAAGTCAATACCATATTTGAATCCGTTGGTAAACATAGAACCAAGACAGATCACTGTTAAAACTGCAGAGATAATGTAAGCATATTTTCTCTTTCCGATAAAATCAATCCATGTATTTCTGAATAGGTTTTTCGTTGGAGGCGTCCATACTGAAAGGTGTTTTCCTTTATTTAATCTACTGAAGATCATTACTCTTGAAAGTAATACCGAAGTAAATAATGTCATGATAATACCGATCATCAATGTCAAAGCAAATCCTTTGATAGGTCCTGTACCGAAGAAGAATAACACAACAGCGGTCAGTAACGTAGTTGAGTGACCATCAATAATCGCACTTAATGCGTGTTTGAAACCGTCTCTATAAGCTTCTAAGATATTCTTACCGGCAAATAATTCTTCTTTTGTTCTTTCATAAATAATTACGTTTGTATCCACTGCCATGGCCATCGTCAATACGATACCGGCAATACCAGGAAGGGTAAGCGTAAAGTCTCCGGAATCCATAATTCCGAAAATATAGAAAAGGTTAATAACCATTGCAATTACAGCGTATACTCCCGCACCACCATAATAGAAAATGATATAAACAATGATAATTAAAAATGCAATAGCAAATGAAATCATACCCGCGTTGATAGATTCCTGTCCTAAAGACGGACCTACCTGCGTAGCCTGAACTACTTTAGCACCAGCAGGCAATTTACCAGCTCCTAAAACGTCAACTAGTTCTTTAGCTTCTTCCTGAGAGAAGTTACCAGAGATTTGAGTTCTACCGTTAGGAATAGCATTTACCACATTAGGAGCAGTATATACTCTGCCGTCAAGAGTTACCGCAACCGGCTTTCCAACGTTTTTCTCTGTCAGAGTTTTCCACTCTTTAGCTCCTTTAGAATCCATCTGCATGTCTACCACTACTCTTCCAAGTTCGTCATAGCTGATGCTTGCCGTTTCTACAGCACCGTCTACCGGAGCTTTTTGATTGATGTTACTTCTGATTGCATACAATACCAAATCGTCCGGACTTGTAGCTTCAGGTTTGTAACCCCACATGAACTGTGTATATTTAATGTTTGCAGGACGTAAAGCCTGACCTACTTTGCTGTTTAAAATTTTATTAACAACCGCAGTATCAGATAACTTCACATTAGCAACACCATTACTTCTTAATTTGTCAAGCTGAATAAGCTTCATGAAATTGACATTTTTTGCCACTCCCATAGAATCTCCTTTTGCAGCAGTCATAGTTGTCAAAGTCTGGAAATAAGGCGCAATTTCAGGAACCTGCTGTACTTCCCAGAACTGAAGTTTTGCAGAAGTCTGAAGCATTTTCTTAACCTTGTCAATATCCTTCATACCAGGCATTTCTACAGAAATTCTAGCAGTACCAGGTACTCTCTGAACATTTGGCTGGATAGCTCCAAGCTTATCTATTCTTGTTCTGATTACTTCGAAAGCTGTACCTACAGAAAGATCAATTCTTCTTTTTACAATACTTCTTACCTGCTCATCAGTAGTGTTATACTTGATTTCAGATAAATTTGTATTTCCGAAAAGATCCGGATCTGCAAGCTTCAGGTTTGTACCTTTCGCTTTGTTGATGGCATCGAACTGCTCAAAAAAGTTGTCGATGTAAGATTTTATTGAGCTTTTCTGAACTTCATCAGTCTTGTTTAAAGCCTCAATAAGGATAGGATTGGTAGAATAATTAGTTAAATCATTTACCAGATCTCTTTGGTTAATTTCCAAAAGAACGTTGATCCCTCCTTTTAAGTCAAGACCAAGCTTCATCTCCTTGTCTTTAGCTTTTGAATAATAAAGCTTTGTATACCCAAGATTAAGAGTATCTTCCTTGATGCGTTTGATCTCTTTCTCGTTTCCTTTCGCAGCTTCTATCTGCGATTCAATTTTGCTGGCGTACCAGGTTGGTAATAGCTCATTTAAGCAAATCAACCCCAGGACAATAGCAACAATTGTAATAAGTCCTTTTCCTTGCATTTTGTTATAACTACGTTAAATTAAGTCGGCAAATATAATGATTTTCTGGTATTTTATGAATTTTTAACAACAGAAATGGTTTATTTTCAGATATATTGGTATTTCGACTTCTATTTAAGATTTAACAATTATTTCATGGTATCTTAGTGAAGTTTTCAAATTTTGATTGGTATAAAATTTTCATTCATTCATCAACACGCTAACTATCACAATATTATGAAAAAGTTACTTTTTACTATGAGTATCCTTTCTTCCTTATTCGTTAATTCTCAAAGTATTAATTTGGAAGAATTTGTGACCGGACTTACCAGCCCGGTAGAGATTACAAACGCTAATGACAGCCGTCTTTTCGTAGTACAGCAGAATGGTATTATTAAAATTATCCAGCCAACGGGAATTATTAATACCACTCCTTTTCTGAATATCGCTTCAAAAATTATTTTTGGCGGAGAAAGAGGTCTGTTGGGACTTGCATTTCATCCTCAATACTCTACCAATGGGTATTTTTTTGTTTATTATAATAACCCTGCAGGAAATATTATTGTAGCAAGATACAGTGTAAGTGCAGCGGACCCGGACATTGCCGATCCTAACTCCGAAAAAATCTTATTGAATATTCCCAAACCTTTTGCGAACCATAACGGAGGAAGCATTCATTTTGCACCGGATGGAAAGCTCTGGATCATTACCGGAGACGGAGGAAGTGCCGGAGACCCCAATAATAATGCACAAAATAAAAATTCACTGCTGGGAAAAATGCTGAGAATTGATGTAGACGCTACCGGTCCTTACAATATTCCTGCAGACAATCCTTTTGTAGGTATTGACGGTGCTGATGAGATATGGGCATATGGACTCCGAAATGCATGGAAATTTTCTTTTGACCTAACCAATGGGAATGCTTTAATTGCTGATGTAGGCCAGGGAGCAATCGAGGAGATCAATCGAATGCCCATCACCCAGGCCGGGCTTAATTACGGATGGCGCTGCTATGAAGGAAATACAGCTTATAATACTGCAGGATGCCCAGGTACCGGAACTATGACATTCCCCATCGCTGTATATGATCATTCCGGGGGGAAATGTTCCATCACAGGAGGATATGTTTACAGGGGATCCCAATATCCGTCTCTTCAGGGCAAATATTTCTTTGCTGATTACTGCTCTGCACAAATCGGTGTGCTGGATACCAACAATGCTATCACATGGTCGTCTGCTTACAGTGGAAATAATTTTTCTACCTTCGGGCAGGATTCTCAAAAGGAACTGTATGTAGCAGCTGTCAGCAGTGGAAAAATTTTTAAAATCTCAACGGGAACTTTAGGTGTACAGGAAGAAAATTCTTTAGGTAAAATAAACATCTACCCTAATCCCGCATCCAAAGAGATCTTTATTACTGGTGTTAAAGATAAAAAAGTAAGTGCAGAAATTATGAGTGCAGAAGGACGAAAAATTTGGGAAACTGATAAAGTGATCAATGATAAAAGTATTGATATTTCCACCCTGCCTGCCGGAGTTTATTTCATCAATATAAAATCAGGAAACCTGAAATCGTACAGTCAGAAATTAATTATTAAATAAGGAATATTATATTAACATACTCTATCAGCTATACTTTTAATGCAATATGCCGCAAAAGATTCATACAAACTGAATAAAAATTTCATAAAAAGTATTTCAACTAAAATTTTAAATACATTAAAAAAGCGGTTCAAAACTGAACCGCTTTTTTATTTTATATCGTCATCGAGAAAATTCTCGTTTCGGGTTTATTTCTCATCATCCTAAGGTCAAAAACCATGGCAACATTTCTTGTGAATGCTCTTCCGGCTTCTGTAATTTTAACTTCATGGCCATTAATTTCAACCAATCCGTCTTTTTCCATTTCCTTCAGCATTTCCAGCGCGTTTTCAAGTCCCGGGAAAGAGTTATGAGTATGGAAAGTGGTTTCAAGCTGACACATCAGGTTAAGGATATGTCTTCTTACCTTCAAATCCTCTTCATCCAGGACATGGCCTTTCACCACAGGAATTTCCCCTTCTTCTACAGATCTTTGATAGTCTTCCACCGTTTTTACATTCTGCCCAAAAGCGTACCAAGAATCTGAAATAGCAGACATTCCAAGTCCTATCATTAGCTGAGTATTGCTTGAAGTATAGCCCATAAAGTTCCTGTGAAGCTTTTTATGAATCAAAGACTGGTAGAGATCATCATGTTCAAGGGAAAAATGATCCATCCCTACTTCAATATAGCCTAAGTCCTGAAGCAGTTTTTTACCATCTTCGTATAATCTTCGTTTTTCTTCTCCACTAGGCAGGTCATTTTCATCAAATCCTCTCTGGCCAACTCCTTTCACCCATGGAACGTGTGCATATGAGTAAAAGGCAAGCCTGTCCGGTTTTAGCTCCATAGTCTTTCTGATGGTATTTTCCATCGCTTCCCAGTTCTGATGCGGAAGCCCGAAAACCAAGTCATGGCTGATTCCTCTATAACCAATTTCTTTAGCCCATTCGGTAACATTTCTCACGTTTTCAAAAGGCTGAATTCTATTGATCGCTTTCTGTACCTTAGGATCGTAATCCTGAACACCAAAACTTACTCTTCTAAAGCCCAGATTATACAATGTCTGAAGGTGTTCCTTCGTTGTATTATTCGGGTGTCCTTCAAAAGAAAATTCAGGATGTTCAGCAATATCTACGGTTTCAAAGATCCCTTCCAGAAGTTTTTTCAGATTTTCAGGCGAAAAAAACGTAGGGGTTCCTCCTCCCAGGTGTAATTCTTTCAGTTTGGGTCTTTCGTTGAAAAGATCAAGGTAAAGGTTCCATTCTTTTAAAACACTTTCCAGATATGGAACTTCAACACTATGCTGTTTTGTAATACGTTTATGGCACGCACAGAATGTACATAATGCCTCGCAAAAAGGCAAATGGATATAAATAGAAATCCCCTCCTCTGCATTGGTTTCGTGAAAGGACCTGATTACGCTTTCTTTCCACTTTTCCGGTGAGAATGTACTTTCATCCCAATATGGAACTGTAGGATAAGAGGTGTAGCGTGGTCCGGGAATATTATACTTATCTATTAAAGAATTCATTTCGAAAATTAAAATTTTATAAGGTCATGAAATTTAAGAATCTTATAACTTCATTGTACAAAATTAACTATAAGTTATGAATTTTGACCTATGAAATATATTAGGTTTTATTTTATAATGAGTCTAAATACCGTCTGTAAGCCCTTTCGTTAATAATGATAAATTCTATATATACTATTTATTTTTTAGATGTATCCATTTCTCAAGAAGATCCTTCTTGCGTTTAGTATTTTATTATTTTTATTAAATCCTTTACTATTTCAATTTCATCACCGCAATTCTGTCTTTTCCTGCAAAGACAACAGTGTTACGATCTATCCACTGGCAGACAAAAAAGCCTTTTTCATCAGAAATCTTCTTCCATGTTTTCCCAAAATCTGAGGAATAACTGATGTGCTGATCTCCTGCTGCAATAATATCTTTTCCTTTTGAGCCGGGTTTAATTTTCACACAGGTAGTATATCCTGCATTCTGTCCTGATGCCTGAATCTGCCAGGTTTTACCTCCATCATTTGTAGTAGCAATAGTATTGATATTGGCATCCTGCTTTGTATAATCTCCTCCCACTGCAATTCCGAAACGGTCATCAGTAAAATCTAAAGAATACATTCCCTGCGAAGATTCCCCCTGTATAAATGGGGTATTGAACACTTCAAATTTTTCATTCTTTAAATTCAGTCTTATAATTCTCGAAGCCTTACCTCCTGTTGCAATCCATACAAAATTTTTGGTGGAAGAGATATTGGTGTTACTGGCTGCAAAAGCTGCCTCTCCTTCATTCAACATTATGGTATTTTTAAGCATACTCCACTTCCCTTCTTTGTACACCGCTAACTTCAGGGCATGATCTTTATCTGCATCACTGAAAGTATAAGCCAGTTTATCATTTACAAAATGCAGCGCATCATAGAATGCAGTTTTCGTAGTATCTGTAAAAACAACCTGAGCTTTTAAATCTTTCTTATCAATTCTAAAGAAGTGAGCAGGGCTTTCAATATTAATGGCATAAAAAGAATGTTGATCCTGTGCCAGTGTTCGAAACTGAAGCTTGTCTTCTGATAATCTGATCTGTTTTTGATTCTTCGGATCTTTTACATCCACAAACCCAAATTTGGAGTCTGTACCACTATACCAGACTTTGTTATCATACAGCTCAAGAGCTCTGATACTTATTTTATCATTAAAAATGTTTTCAATGCTTTCCACCTGCTGGGAAAATGCACAAATTCCTGCACAAAGGAATAGAATAGAGAAAATCTTTTTCATAAGCTATACAAACAAAAAAACCGCCGAAGCGGTTTTATATTAAATTAATCTACGTCTTTATATTTTTCCGGATTATTAAGTTTACTGTTTGATTTTCCATAAAGGAAATATACTAACCCTCCCAAGAAAAGCCATACAGCAGAAAGTTCCAATGCATGAGCACTTAAGTTAAATATTAAATATATATTGATAAATACTCCTAATCCTACAACGATTTTATACGCAGGAACCTTGAAAGGTCTGATTAAATTCGGTTCTTTCTTTCTCATCACCCAAACCGCAATACAAACCAATGTAAATGCAAACAGAGTTCCGAAACTGGTCATATCTGCCAATGTTGAAATTGGGGTAAATGCAGCGATAAGCGCTACTATTATTCCTAGCAGGATAATTCCTTTGTAAGGAGTTTTTGTTTTTGGGTGAAGTTCTCCGAAAAATTTAGGAATCAAACCGTCTTTTGCCATTCCGATAAAGATTCTGGACTGTCCCATCATCATTACCATTACTACAGAAATCAAACCTACTGTAGCAGCAATCGTTACCACATTACTTGCCCAGTGTTTTCCGGCAATTTCAAAAGCATACGCTACCGGTGCTTTAATTGCATCAGGATATTTTCCTTCAGGGTTAAAGTCTGTATAGTGCATCATCCCTGTCAATACAAGAGATACACAAATATATAATGCAGTACAAACCAATAATGAAGCAATAATGGCGAAAGGCACATCTTTTTTAGGGTTAATAGCTTCCCCTGCCTGTGTAGAGACAGCATCAAAACCTATATACGCAAAGAAGATAGCTGCTGCTCCGGAAATAATTCCTTTTATACCATATGCAGAGACCAGATCTCCTTCAGAATTTTTAATTTTTATCGGATCTGGGATAAAAGGATTCCAGTTTTTCACTCCATCTACAGCATTGTAAAGATTTGTATTAGAGAAGATAATATAAACACCTGCAATGATTACGAAAATAACGGCAGAAGTTTTCATTAATACGATCAGGTTATTTGCGCCGGCAGCTTCCTTAGTCCCTTTTACCAGCAATGCGGTAATCAGTAATACAAGGATAAAAGCAGGAAGATTCATTGAAAAACCATCTCCTGTATAGCTGGCAGGATCTGAAGTAAGATATGTTGGCAAATGAACGCCAAATATTTTTAAAAATTTGGTAAAGTACCCGGACCAACTCACGGAAACCGCCATACTCGCCATGGCATACTCCAGAATGAGACACCACCCCATTGCCCAGGCAAAAATTTCCCCTACCGTTCCATACGCATATGCATAAGCAGACCCTTCAACAGGAATGATGGAAGCAAATTCCGCATAACATAATGCTGCGAAAACACAGGCTATACCTGCTATGATAAAAGAGATTGCAAGAGCCGGCCCTGCATGATAATAAGCTCCGGTTCCGGTAAGTACAAAGATTCCACCACCAATGATAGCACCTACTCCAATTGCTGTTAAACTCCATTTTCCAAGGACTTTCTTCAGCTCACTTTTCTTCATATCAGCCTCATAGGCACTTAGCGGCTTCTTAACCCAAATTTTAGACATGTTTTTTTATTTATTAAGGATTTACGAAAATATAAAAATTTTACGTACTCTCATGTTTATTGACAAACTTTCGTCATTTATTTTAAATAAAAAAATCTAAAAACCTGACCGACACATTATTCAAAGTATTTTATTACGTGTTAAATTTTGTTTATTTTTGATCACATGAATTTATATGATCTTTTTGTGAAGCCGTATGAAAACTATACAGCAGCACAGATTTTGCTGGAGTCTTCGGGGGCTGTTTTTGGTATTTTAAGCGTTTATTTTTCTATCAAAAAAAATATCTGGGTATACCCTACCGGCATTATCTCTACATTGATCTATGTTTATATTCTTTTTAATTTCGGATTATTGGGAGACTGCCTGATCAATGTCTATTATACTGTAATGAGTATCTACGGATGGATATTATGGTCTAAGAATTCTAAAGATCATATTCATATAGAAGTTACCTGGGCCACAAAAAAGGAATGGATCTATGCGGGTATTCTTTTTATCCTTAGTTTAGCGCTGGTTACTTTGATTTATTATTATAAGCCTTATATTGACCAAATGGAAGAAACCAATTTCGGATTATATCATTTGGATTGGGCAAATTGGCTGGATATTTTTACCACTTCCATATTTTTAGTAGGAATGTGGTTTATGGCCAAACAGCGCATTGAGAACTGGATTTTCTGGATTATCGGAGATTTTATTTGCATGCCTATGATGATTTTTAAGGGACTTGGCATCACTTCGGTTCAATATTTGGTATTTACTATAATGGCTATCTTAGGATACCTTAATTGGAAAAAAAGTTTTAAAGAGAAAAAAGTACAATAAAGTCATGAAAAATTTATTAAAAATAGCAGCTAGTATTGTTGCATTTGCAAGTTTGACATCTTGTTTAGCATACTCAGACGGATATGCCAATAATGGCGGTTATGGTGATCCATATTATAATAATGGATATTATTATGCACCATCCGGATACTATGGAAATGGTGGATATTATGGTAATGATGGGTATTATTACAGGGACAATGTTAATTATTACTATGACAATGGTGTCCCTTATTATTACTATAATGCGAATAACTCAAGAAGAAAGGTATATGTAGAAAGGAGATCAGATAATAACTCTACAAGACCGAATACCGGATTCAGAGGAGAGCCTTATTACGACCGTAATAATAACAATAACAGTGGTTTCAGAAACAACAATTCCCAGAATAACAATAATCAGGGTACTAGAAACCAAAGCAGTGGAGGCTTCAGAAACAACAGCAGCCAGAATAATCAGGGAAATCAAAATACCAACAATTCCGGAGGGTTCAGAAATCAGAACAACACTTATCAGGCTCCTCAGAGAAGCTCAAACAGCGGTGGATTCAGAAGTTCAGGAAGCAACAACAGTACGCCTCCACCTTCTTCAAATAGCGGAGGCTTCAGAGGAAGTTCCAGTAACAGCAGCAGCTCGGGCAATTCAAATAGTTCAGGCAGCACAAACAGACAGAACAACGGAGGATTTAGATAAAAACGGTTAGGTAAAACGATTATAAATAAGAAAACGAACAGTTAACACTGTTCGTTTTTCATTTTAAATATATTAATTTTGCTTCTTTAAATTAGATAAAAAGGTATGGAATTTTATAAATATCAGGGTACTGGAAATGATTTTGTGATGGTAGATAACCGTGACCTTCAGTTTCCTAAAGACAAAAAGAATATTGAAAAACTATGTGACAGACGTTTTGGAATTGGTGCTGATGGCCTTATCTTATTGGAAAACGATGATCATTACGATTTCAAAATGGTATATTATAATTCTGATGGTGGAGAAAGTACCATGTGTGGAAACGGAGGAAGATGCCTGGTAGCATTTGCTTTTTTCCTGGATATTTTTGAAGATAAATGTAAGTTTATTGCTATAGATGGTGAGCATGAAGCGGAAATCCATAACGGGATCGTTAAATTAAAAATGATTGATGTAAATACCATTTCTCATGACGGCAATGATTCTGTTCTTAATACCGGTTCTCCTCATTATGTAAGATATGTAGAGGATTTAGCAAATTATAAGGTGTATGCCGAAGGGAACGGGATCAGAAATTCAGAAAATTATAAAGAAAAAGGAATTAATGTCAACTTTGTGGAAAAAATTTCCGATAATGAAATTTTTGTAAGAACCTATGAACGAGGCGTTGAGGATGAAACTTACAGCTGCGGAACAGGAGTTACAGCTTCTGCTTTAACTTTTCTACAAAAAGACAATCTAACTTCTGTAAAAGTTAAAACGTTAGGAGGAAATCTGAAGGTATATGCTGAAAAAAACGGAGACTCCTTTCAAAGCATCTGGCTGGAAGGTCCTGCAAAGCAGGTTTTTAAAGGTAAGATAGATATTCTTTAGAAACCATAAACTTTTAATCAATAGTATAAGAATGAAAAAAGCTATTCTCATTGTCATTCTGCTGGTTTTTGTAATCGCAGGTTTTTTTGGATTGAGATTTTATAATAAGTACTTCGGAAACAACGTAGAAAAAGACGGATATGTATTGATTCCTCATAAAGCGGATTTCAAACAGATCATGGACTCTATTGCTCCCCACTTAAAAGATAGGGAGTCTTTTGAAGCAGTGGCTAAAGATAAAGGTCTTACTACCGCTTTTAAAGCCGGGCGTTATCATATTCAGGAGGGTAAAGGCAACTCTGATCTTGTGAACATGATTAAAGCAGGTAATCAAACAGCCAATTCTTTCAGAATCGGAGATTTTGGAGATATGTACCAGATGATTGGCAAAGTGACTAAAAAAACGGAACTGGATTCTTTACATTTCGTAAAAGACCTTGATGGTATTTCACAGGAAAAAGGGTATAAAAATGTTGAAGATTTAAAAAAATATTTTTTCATAGATACTTATAACTTCTTCTGGACGGTAAGCCCAAGAGAGTTTTTTGCAAAATTTGAAGATCAGTATAATGAATTCTGGACCGGTGAAAGAAAAAATAAGGAGCAGCAGTCTGCTTTAACAAGAGATCAGATCTATGCACTGGCGTCTATTGTGTATAAAGAATCCGGAGGAAAGAAGGATGAAATGAAAACGATAGCAGGATTATACCTGAACCGTTACCGAAAAGGAATGAAGCTTCAGTCTGACCCTACGGTAATCTATGCCATCAATAAGCAGACTAATTTTAAAGAACCTATTAAAAGGGTTTTATATAAGCATTTATCAACTCCTTCTCCATATAATACCTACGCGAATGCAGGTATCCCTCCGGGGCCTATCTGTGTGGTGGACAAGAATTCTGTAGATGCTGTTTTAAACGCAGAAAACAATAATTATATATTTATGTGTGCTGATCCTGCAAGATTTGGATATCACAAATTTACGGCAAGTGCAGAAGAGCATGCTGTAAATGCAAAAGCCTATCAGGATTGGCTTAATTCAAAAAATATAAAATAGGCAAAGCAAGCATTTAAAAACTTTAAACAGTAAAAAAATAATACACAAATCATAATATCATGAGAATCAGAGCAATCTGAAGATCTATGGTATTAGGGGTATCCCTTCATGATTTTTATACAAAAAATAACCTATGAATAAGACGGAAATTGTCAATATTTTCACAAAAAAAACACTAGGGCTTACTCTGGTTCTTTCGGCAGCTGCTATGGCTTTTGCTCAGGAGAAATCAGATATTTCAGGAATTATTGTCAATAAGAAGAACCAGCCTGTACCTTATGCTTCTGTAACTTTTAGCAATAAAGCTAATAAAACATTAAGCGACGCTGTACTCACTGATGAAAAAGGGCAATATAAGCTGCAGCTTGTTCCCGGAGAGTATGACATTACAGTAGAAGCAATAGACTATAAGAAAAGTATAGTCAGTAAAAATATAGCAGCAAACGGAAATATTGGTGCACTCTCCATAGAACCTGAAGCAACTACTACTCTGGATGGCAAAACTCAGGAGCTGCAGGGTGTTGTTATTACAGCAGCAGCCACTAAAGCCTATAAAGTAGAGCTGGATAAAAAGACTTATGACCCATCACAGGATATCGTAAGTAAGGGAGGAAGTCTTCAGGATGTTTTAAGTAATGTTCCTTCTGTTACCGTAGATACGGATGGAACGGTTTCTATGAGAGGAAGTACCAATGTAAAATTCCTCATTAACGGAAAGCCTTCTTCTCTTCTGGGAATTGATGACGGAGCTAATGCATTACAGAGTATTCCTGCTGATCAGATCGAAAGAATTGAAGTCATTACCAACCCTTCATCAAAATTTGAAGCAAGCGGAACTTCGGGTATTTTAAATATTATTCTTAAAAAGAGTAAAAAAGTAGGATTTAACGGAAGTGTAGTGGGGGCTTTAGGATATTTCCCAAGAACATCTCTGAATGCCAATTTAAGCTGGAGAAAAAATAACTGGACCTGGTTTATGAACGGTGGCGGAGGCTACACAGAAAACAAAACCAAGAGTAACTCGGAAACAACCTATCATAATATTGTATTCCCTGATATAGTTCCTGGTGTAGCACCAAAGGATGTACCTGTACATCAGCAGCAAAACTCTGTCAACAAAACTTACAACAAAAACTATAATATAAGTGCCGGTTTTGTATATGATATTTCTGAAAAAACATCATTAAATCTGACAGGATTAGTGAGAACTTTTGACGGTGACGGAAATGAACTTGTAAACACTTACGATACTTTTTACAGATATACAGGAGACGCTTCTAATCTTTGGAATCTCAAGAATCCTTATACCCTGAGAGATTCCAAGACAACCTTTAACAATCTTGCCTTCCAGGGAGATGTAGGTTTAGACCATAAGTTTGACGATAAAGGGCAAAATTTATCATTATCTGTAAGTTTACAAAGAAACAGAAGCAATAATAATGCTGATATTCTGGAAAGTGTTGATTACGTACCTTCTGTGCAGGATATTACCAGAAGACATTCTGTAAGCAAAACCATCATAGGTAAAGCAGACTATGAATTACCAATAGGAGAAAACTCCAAACTTGAAGCCGGCTACAGATTGGATATCAATGATAATACTTATGATAATTTTGTAAGCAGTACTTCTAATAACCCTCTTATTCCGAATTATAATAACAATACGGATTACAGGGAGATGTTCAATGCTTTCTATTTACAGTTTAAAAGTAAAATAGGAAGTCTTAGTTATCAGGTAGGATTAAGAGACGAGCTTTCAAATGTTAAAATCAATTACATCAGTCAGAACCTTGATAAGCCTCCATTAAATAAAAACAAGAATTACAATAATCTATTTCCAAGTGTATTCTTAAGCTATGATATATCCAAGAATAACCAGATCTTAGTAAACTATTCCCGAAGAATAGACAGACCGAGATCATTCTTTATGGTTCCTTTCCCCAACTATACCAATAACCAGAATATTTTTGAAGGAAATATCGACCTTAACCCATCATACGTAGATTCTTATGAAGTAGGTTATAATATTACCAGAAAGAAATTTACCATCAACCCTACCCTATATTACAGGCATTCAACAGATGATACAAAGATGCTGGTATACAGACCGGATGAAAGACAGAGAGTTTTCTATACAAAGCCGGAAAACCTGGGTAATGATGACCGCTATGGTTTGGACCTGAACTTTACCTATGATCCTTTTGCCTGGTTCAAGATTATGGGTAGTGTAGATCTTTTCGGATATAAAACGACCGGAATCGCATCTTATGAAACAAGAGACATCAACGGTCTTAAGCAGGTACGCTCACTGGATTTTACAGGAAGTGGTTTCTCTACAAGGTTACGTCTTAATACCACATTTAAACTTGATAAGACATTAAGTGTACAGCTGCAAGGTTTCTACAGAGGAGGACAAAAAACAGCCAGCCAGAACAGACAGGATATGTACGCATTAAACCTGGGAGCATCTAAAACGATCTGGAAAGGTGACGGAACTATTTCCTTCAACATTCAGGATATCTTTAATACAAGAGGTATGGAGACATTTAACTACAGTAATGACTATACCCGTAGCAGCTATATGCAGTGGCAGCCAAGACAGTTTTCTATCTCTTTAACCTATAGATTTAAGCAGGGAGAAAAAATAGAACAGACTAAGAAGAAAAAAGACATCAATGCCAATGAAACCGGCGATGACCAGCAAGGTGGTCCGATGTAATACAAACAAAATCCCGAAAAGCACTTTTCGGGATTTTTTATTGTTTTATTTTACAGATTCTGTCTTTGTATCTTTTTCTTTTTCGGCTTCATAAATTCTTCGTCTAAGGTCGCTGGTAGAAAACCGGTGGTCTCTTTTGTTATAAAAGATCTCTATTCCTTTTTCTTCACAATAAGTTTTCCCGGTAAAATCTCTATCCATATAATCGTCTCCGATAATTCTTACATCGATAACAAAAGATTTCAAAATATCCAACAGATCTTCTTCTGTATAATAAGGGATAATCTCATCTACAGCATTCACAGCCTTCAGCTGAATATATCGTTCAACGATAGTCTGACTTGGCTTATTTTTGTTCGGACGGTCGTGGGACGGATCAATCTGAAGCCCAACGATCAAATAATCGCATACTGTTTTAGCTTCTTCAAGCATCTTAATATGCCCAGCGTGTAATAAATCAAATGAGGAAAATGTAATACCTATTCTCTGTGTCTTCATATTAATTTTAAAATTAAAACTTCGCTGAAATAAATGTTCTTTTAAATGGATAAAAGACCGGTGATTCAGGGAAGATGTTTTGTAATTCGGTTTTATAATCGTTTTTAAATTGTTCTTTCATATCATCGGGAAGCCTCTCAATATAAGGAAGCATAGCTGTTCCTGAAGCCCATGTAAATACAGCATCGGCATTGGCCAGAACATGAGGGAATACCTTTTCATAAACGGTGATTTCTCTGCCTTTATGATCAAATAATATTCTTGCATAGTCTTCAATAGGTAAAACTGTATATGCTCTTTCCCAGGAATTGTATGCTGTTTTATAAGGCTCCCTGCCTGCTGTTTTTCTAAGCAGCTGATGCACTACATATTCATGATTGGATGGAATCTGTACAGCTAATTGGCCACCTTCTTTAATTTTACTTATAATCCTTGGAAAAAGCTCCTTATGGTTATCACACCATTGAATCGCTGCATTGGAAATAATCAGATCATACCTCTCGGAAAGATGAAGCTGATCTTCGATACTCTTTTTCTCAAATCTCAGTCTGCTTGTTTCAAAATGAGCAGCTTTCTCCAGCATCTCTTCAGAAGAGTCTATTCCCAACACCTTGGAATCTTCAAGATAATCTAAAAGCTTAGAAGTAAGTTCTCCGGTACCGCAACCTAAATCTATAACGGATAAACCTGATCTTGACTCAACGAGTTTCAGTAAATCAATAAAGGGAGCTGAACGCTCATCTTTAAACTGGTCATACACTTCAGGATTCCAGGCCATAGTATGTGATTTTAAGAGTTAATTTCTAGAATTCAGGTACTTCTGCCATTCCCAGGTTGTCCGTAGAGATTCTTCCAGGGATGTTTCAGACTTCCATCCAAGCTCTTTCTCGGCTTTACCCGGATCAGCATAGGCAATTGTAATATCACCTTCTCTTCTGGCACATATCTGATAAGGAACTTTTACATCATTTGCTGTTTCAAAAGCTTTGACAACTTCCAAAACAGATGATCCTCTTCCCGTTCCCAAATTATAAATATCTATCACGGCTTCTTCGGATTGATTTTCTATCAGTTTTCTTAAGGCAGAAACATGGGCTTTTGCAAGATCAACTACATAGATATAATCACGAACCGCAGTTCCGTCTTCTGTTGGATAATCATCTCCCCACACGCTTAGTTTCTCACGGATTCCTGAAGCAGTCTGCATAACGTACGGGACTAAATTATTGGGAACTCCAATAGGCAGTTCGCCAAGTTTTGCAGAGGGATGTGCTCCAATGGGATTAAAATACCTCAATAATGATATTTTTCTGTGGTAGGCCTTTGCAAAATCAATCAGGATTTCCTCACCCATTTGTTTTGTTTTGCCATATACACTTTCAGGCATTTTTAAAGGAGTATTTTCATCAATTGGCATTACATCAGCTTGCCCATACACTGTACAGGATGAACTGAAAATAAAATTGGAAATTTCTCTATCTTTAAACTCCTGAAGGATATTAATAAGAGTAAACAGATTATTCTCATAATAATCCACAGGTTTTACCTGGCTTTCTCCCACCGCTTTATAAGCAGCAAAATTAATACAGCCCTCAATAGGGTGAGCCTCAAAAACCTGATGAAGCAGTTCTTTTCTTTTTAAATCAAAAGGATAAAAAACCGGCTTTTTACCTGTAATTTCCTCAATATTATTTAAAATAAATCTCTCTGAATGGGACAAATCGTCTACAATAATGACCTCAAAGCCATTATTAAGAAGTTCTACCACTGTGTGGGAACCAATATATCCAAGTCCTCCTGTTACAAGTATTGCCATTTTTATTTTTTAATCTTCGTGTTTTCCTATGTTTTCTATTTCGTTAATTCCGCTGTTTACTCTCACTTTAAATATATTGACAATGGCTAAAATAAGAATAAATAAAATCCAAAATTTAAATCTGAAATTCCATACATCATAATATCTTCCACTTAAAGCCACTAATAGTATAGGATATCCCAGCGCAACTATAGCTAAAGATAAGCTAAGATTTAGAAATAAAACAGCTTTATTATATTTTTCAATCAAATTAATAAATGCAAATAAATTAATAACAATTGAAGTACCAATAAACATCGTTTTAAATATGCTGAAATCATCAAATAAATTCAGAATTGAAAATGATGATATTATAAAAAATAATAGACTCATTGCTACCGCTAAGTAATAAACCAGCCTATATTTAAATATCTTTTTTTTCATTACTTCATAAACTCAAGCACAGCATCTGTAATATACTTCAGTTGCTCTTCGTCTAATTCTGTATGCATTGGCAGAGAAACTACCTGATCCAAAAGCTTGTCTGTATTCACAAAATCAGCATCATTGCTTTCCTGGAAATAGGCTTTCTGCTTTCTCAATGCTACCGGATAATAGATCATAGCCGGAATTTCTTTCTCCGTTAAGAATTTCTGAAGTTCATTACGTTTTCCATTCAGGATTCTTAATGTATATTGGTGGAAAACATGAGTAGAGTTTTCGGATCTTTTGGGAGTAAGAATATTGGGATTTCCTGCAAATGCTTCATCATAGTAATCCGCGGCTTTTCTTCTCGCTTCGTTGTAAGAATCCAGGTGAGGAAGTTTTTTTCTTAAAACAGCCGCCTGAATACTGTCTAAACGGGAATTCACACCTACTTCATCGTGATAGTATCTTTCATACATACCATGGTTTACAATTCCTCTTAAACGGTGTGCCAGCTCATCATTATTGGTGAAAATAGCACCACCGTCACCATAGCATCCCAGGTTTTTTGAAGGAAAGAAAGATGTTGTTCCCACTGTAGACATGGTTCCTGCATACTTTACTGTACCGTCAGAGAATGTATATTCTGCACCTATTGCCTGTGCATTGTCTTCAATAACATATAAATTATGCTCTTCAGCAATTTTTAAAATTTCTTCCATATTGGCACACTGTCCAAATAAATGTACAGGAATAATGGCCTTTGTTTTTGGCGTAATGGCTTTTCTCAATTCTTCTGTTGAGATTGTAAAAGTGTCATAATCAACATCTACCAAAACAGATTTTAATTTAAGGAGGTGTATCACTTCCACCGTTGCTGCAAAGGTAAAATCAGCAGTAATGACCTCATCCCCTTCTTTCAGATCCAATGCCATCAGGGCAATCTGTAAAGCATCCGTCCCATTCGCACATGGAATCACATGTTTTACGTCTAAATAAGACTCCAATTCATTCTGGAAAGACTTTACTTCAGGTCCGTTGATAAAAGCCGCAGAATCCATTACATTTAAAACTGCATTGTCTACATCATTTTTTATTTTGTAATACTGACTTTGCAAGTCAACCATCTGAATTTTTTTCATAAATAAATATTTGTGTAAAAATAAGGATTTTAAAATCCTATCAAAAATTTTATTGATTTTGTTTTTATCTTTATACAAAATAATACGATGAATAAAATTTTACTCTTTTGTTTATTAGCAGGTTATTCCATTTCTCAGGCCCAAACACAGCTCGTTTTTGTATATTTCACAGATAAGCCCAATAAAGCCTCTTTTTTTGCCAATCCACTTTCAGAACTTTCTCAAAAATCCCTTGACAGACGTACTGCACTGGGAATATCGCTTGATGATAAGGACGCTCCTATTGAACTTTCTTATCTCCAGAATCTGCAAAATCTGGGATTCACGGTTACCGATTATTCCAAATGGCTGAACGGAGCCGCTGTGAATGCCACTCCAGCTCAAATAGCAACTTTACAGGCACAGCCTTTTGTTTTATCGGTTCAAAGTTTTGCAAGAAACAGTTCCGGAGTTCCTAAAATAAAGCCTGTTGATAAATGGAAAAATACTTCTGGCACCGGTAAAACACTTACAACTTTTGATTATGGATCAGGAACAGCACAGATAGACCAGCTCAATATAAGACCCCTTCATCTGGCAGGATATACAGGAACAGGAATTTCCATAGCTGTTATTGATGCAGGATTTCCTTTTGTAGATACCGGATCTGCATTCTCAAGGCTGCGGACCAATAATCATATAAAAGGAGGTTATGATTTTGTGACTAAAACCAATGACATTTATAATATTTCTTTAAGTGAGCATGGTTCTGTGGTTTTGGGTGCTATGGGAGGTTATTTGGAAAATACATTTGTAGGATCTGCTCCGGATGCTGATTTTTATCTTTACCGCAGTGAAAAGGCTGGAGTAGAAATCCCGGAAGAAGAAGTATATTGGATTGAGGCTGCTGAGGAAGCAGACAGAAAGGGCGTAGAAATGATCACCTCATCTCTGGGATATAGTGTTTTTGATGATTCCCAATACAATTACACGTATGCAGATATGAACGGAACAACTTCTTTTATTGCAAGAGCGGCACAAATAGCTGCCGAAAAAGGAATATTTGTTCTTGCTGCAGCTGGAAATTCCGGGCTGGAACCCTGGCATTATCTGTTAACACCGGCAGACAATGCGAAAGTATTCACAGTTGGAGCTGTAGACTCTTCGGGAAACTCTTCAGGATTTTCTTCTTACGGGCCTAATTCTTCGGGAACAATAAAACCTGATGGAAGTGCCCAGGGTACAGCCACCACTACAGTTAATAATAATACCACTATTATTCTCAACGGAACTTCTATTGCGACCCCCATTGCAGCAGGTGGTACCGCTTGTTTCATTCAGGCATTCCCAACGATGGACAGAGATCTGATGAGGACAAAGCTGAGACAAACAGCTTCTCTTTACCCCAACCACACCGATCAGATGGGATATGGTATTCTGAATTTCGGAAGTTTATATAATTCAGTATTAAGCACTTCGGAAACTGCCAAAAAAGACAACTTTATCATCTATCCGAACCCTGCTAAAAATATCCTGAATGTAAGAACTGAAAATGAAGTAACCTCATTGGAAGTTTATGATCATTTGGGAAGACTGATCAGGAAAAACAATAAACAAAAATCTATAAAGGTGGAAGATTTTGCAAAAGGGGTTTATTACCTTAAAATTCAGTTGAAAGACAGGTTTCATTTTGAAAAATTCATAAAAGAATAATATTTTTTTAATCTGTAATGCTTATAAATATCGTCCTGCCTTATTATAGAAATTAAATTACGGCTGAAACCATTAGGTCTAGGTTAAAAATCAAAAAAACGGACATAAGCCCGTTTTTTGATATCTATTTTCATTGTATTGTGAAAAATTACATTACGCTGAATTTCTGCTTGCATTAATATTTCCGAATAAGGAACGGGTCACCAGCTTTTCATAGGCTTCTTTATTGCCTTCCCCTTTCTGGATTTTCATTAAAGCATACTGCTGAATACTTAGCAGCGGAAGTACAATTTTTTCACGGATTTTAACCGACTTTCTGGATAAAGGATCTTCCTCCTGAAGCATTTTAAAACCTGTTAACTCCAGCATAATCTCTTTTGAAAGTTCATACTCGTCAAACAAAACATTCCAGAATGCACCGAATTTAGGATTATTTTTAATATAATAGGTTAAAGGAAAATAAGACTTGTTCATACTCATCATAGAGTTTAACACTAAAGTTTTAAAGAAATCAGAACCTTTATACAGTTCTCTTACTTCTTCAAACCTTCCCTTCTCTTTCATCTGCTGCATAGCATATCCAAAACCAAAGAATCCGGGAACATTTTGCTTTAATTGTGACCATGATCCCACAAACGGAATGGCTCTTAAATCTTCAAATTTCAGTTCGTTTCCATTTCCTCTTTTGGAAGGACGGCTTCCTATATTTGTTTTTCCATAATATTCCAGAGTACTCATTTCCTGCAGATAGGGAACAAACATGGGATGGGCCTTAAGATCTGAATATTTCTGATAGCTCATATTGGCCAGTTCAATAATTAATGCTCTTTCTTTTTCGGTAAGGTCTTTTTTTGCATTTTTAAATACATCATTTTCAACTCCGGCGGTCAGAAGCTGTTCGAAGTTGTATTTTGCCTGTTCTTTGTTTCCAAAAATACTGGTAATGGTTTGCCCCTGAATAGTGAGTTCAATTTTATTGTTGGCAATTGTTTTCCCCTGCGAAGCGTAGAAGTCATGGGTCTTCCCTCCTCCTCTTGCCGGCGGACCTCCTCTTCCGTCAAAAAATACAACTTTGATATTATTCTCTTCAGAGAGTTTCGTAAGAAGTTCTTTTGCCTGGTAGATTTCCCAGTTTGCTTTCAGATAACCACCGTCTTTTGTGCCATCAGAAAATCCAAGCATAATAGTCTGTTGGTTTCCTCTTTTTTCAAGATGCTTTTTATAAACTGGATTCTGATATAGCTCGCTCATTACATTTTTAGCGTTGGCAAGACCTTCCATGGTCTCAAAAAGCGGAACAATATCCATATTGATCTCTTCATCTCTGTATCCACAAATTTTAAAGAAAGCATATACGTTCATGACATCTTTCACCGCATCAGAATTGGAAATAATATAACGGTTCATTCCTCTTAATCCATTCAGACGCTGAATCTCCGAAACCTGTGATACCGTTAGCAGAGTATCCTTTACAATATCTTCAAAATCATCTGCATTTACTTTCTCCGGGATCTGAATCAGTGTATTGAATTTCTTTTCCGAATCAGCTTCTTCATTTCCATATATTTTGGCAAAAACATCATCTATTACCTTCTGATGGATCCTGCTATCTTGTCTGATATCTAAAGTTGCAAAGTGAGTTCCAAAAATTTTCACACGGTCCCTGAAGTTCGCCAAAAGGTCTAAAAACAGAGAATTATGATCATTAATTAATATTTTCTCTGCTTCATCGGCTCTTTTTAAAATATCTTCTGCCGTAATACTTTTACCATCAAAAATAGCAGTATACAACTCTTCACTTAGCTGAGTCAAAACCTCCGAAACCCCTCTAAAACTCAATCTTCTTCTGATAAATTTCAAATGGCTGTAATAGGATTTTAAAATTGCAGAGCGAAGTTCTTCCGATACTCTTTTGGTAACATTAGCTGTTACAAAAGGATTCCCGTCTCTATCTCCTCCCGGCCAGAAACCAAGCTGGATAATATCTTCATGCAGGTGAAAATGTCCGTTTCCGAAAGTTTTTTTGATCTTCGTAAACAGTTCACCAATGGTATCATAATACACATATCTTAAATAGGAAATAATACTCAGAGCCTCATCTATGGGCGTTGGTTTTTCCTTATTAACAAAAGGTGTTTTTCCAAGCTGCTGCAAAAGGGTATCAATCTGTGTGACAGAATCACTGGTGATCGCTCCTCTTAAATCCTGAATAATTCTCTGTACTGAGCTCGGATAAAATTGCGTAGGGTGAGCTGTAAATACAACCTTGACCGTAAAATCCTTTAATTTTTCGCGTACCTTTTCAATTTTATGATCCTGGAAAGAACGTTCAAAAAGGTTGGTCACTGTTCCGCTGTCACTTTCGGAATGAAGGTTAGGAAAGGCAGCGTCCTCAATACTGTCAAACAAAACAACCTGTCTTTCTATATATTGAATGATTTTAAAAAGAAGCTCCAGTTTTTGTTCCTCCGTCTGAAGGTCTGTATGATTCTTAAAAAATTCTTCTACAATTTCCTCAGGAGTTTTTCCTGCTTCATAGCCGGTTCTGCTTTCTTCATAAAGAAACGGAAGAAGCATCCCGATATTGGTCATTTTATCGTAAGGCAGGCTCATAAATAATGAATTGTAAATCTGGAATTTATTCTCCACAATCTGCCTGAATTTTTCTGCGCGTTGGTCGTGTATCATATAACAAATGTAAGTGATTTTGGTATTAAATTAATTGACAAATGACAAAAAATTTAAGAATAAAAAGTAAAAATTAATGTTATTTTTTGCTTAAAAATCAATTGGTTTAAGTGCCATTGTATATTTATATAATAAACTTCAATTCCAGCACAAGTAAACAGATCGGATAATTTGAAATATAAGTAATATATTGACCATTTATATTTATTTACAGAAGGATTGTAATAAAGTCGGTTTCCAGAGTGTTTACTTATAAATCAATTCACATGAAGATTCTAATAACCTCAGTATTTTTTTCATTATTATTAAATGCATCTCTATTTTCGGGACAAGCAGCACGAAATACCTCCGACAGTATAGATATCTTTATTAAAAGTAAAATGGAACAGCTGAGAATTCCCGGACTTCAGTTGGGGATTATCAGAAATGGAAAACTTGAGAAAATTACCAGTTATGGGTTTGCTAACATTGAACATCATGCCGTGACACAGAACCAGACTGTCTTTTCCATCAATTCCATGACCAAGGCATTCGTAGGGGTTGCCATATTACAGCTACAGGAACAGGGAAAATTAAAAACAGATGACCCAATTTCAAAATACCTTAATGATATCCCCGAGAAATGGAAAACAATTACTATTAAACAATTATTGAGTAATACATCCGGGCTCCCTAATAACATTGATGAGAAAGAGCAGGTATTGGGTGATGGAACAGAAGAAAAGAACTGGGAAATGGTGAGGAAGCTTCCTATGGAGTCTATTCCCGGAAGTAGGTTCAGCTATAATCAAACCGGTTATTATATTTTAGGAACAATAATCACACAACTTAGTGGAAAACATTTCACAAAATTTATTGAAGAAAATCAATTCAAACGCTGCCAAATGCTTATTACGCAATTTGGAGACTCCAACGATATTATTGAGAATAGTGCAGGAGCATATTCTACTATAATTAATAAAGACGGCAAATGGATTAATGACAGAAATCTTCACAATGTATTTGTCAATTTCCCCATTTTTTTCCGGACGGCTACGGGAATTCTTTCTTCTGCTGAAGATATCAGCAAGTGGCTTATAGCATTACAGGATGGAAAATTATTTCAAAGTGAAAAAAGCCTAAAAGAACTTTTCACCACAGTAAAGCTCAATGATGGAAGTATTGGAGGTTTCAACAAATTGACAAATGGATATGCTTTGGGATGGCCAACAGTTGTAAGATCTGAACATCCTGCCGCAGCTCCTGTGGGCGGTATGCGTTCAGCACTTTTTGTATATCCTGAGGATCGTTTATCAGTTATTGTTTTAACCAATCTGCAGGGAGCAAATCCTGAATGGTTTATTGATGAAATTGCAGGATATTACATTCCTGATATGAAAATTGAAAATGGTTTTGGACTAAGCCCTAATATGAAACTTCTTTATCATCAGACCACACAGGATGGATTTCAGAATATTGAAAAAGCCTATCAGAAGATAAAGAAAAAACAGAAAAATTTCACAGCATCTGAAGATGAAATTAATGCCTGGGGCTACCAGTTTATGGGTAGAAATCTAAAAGATAAAGCTCTTCAAATTTTTAAATTCAATACAATACTTTTTCCTAACAGCTCAAATGTATATGACAGCTATGGAGAAATACTGGATGTATTAGGACATAAAAAAGAAGCTATTGTGAGTTATAAAAAATCATTACTCCTTAATCCTGCTAATACCAATGCTGCTAATTATTTAAAAGATAATGAATAATCTTACGAATAGAAACTATATCCTTAATTGATACATTTCAATGACACAATAAGCATTTACCTTATTTAAAGCATTACATTTATCAAATATTTAAGACTATGGGTTACATCAGAGCATATTACGAACAGATTGTCAAATTGCAGGAATCGGAATGGGCATTTATTGCAGGGCATTTCCACAGAAAAGTATATGCCAAAAATGAAATTATTACCCAGCACAAAGGTATCGAAGAATTTTTATCCTTTATAGAATCGGGATTGGTAAGATTTTATATTCCTGATGATGAATATGGGTATACCTTCAGTTTTGGTTTTGAAAAGGAATTTACCTGTGCTTATGATTCTTTCCTTACCCAAACCCCTTCTGAATACGAAATGCAGGCTTTAACAGAAACTGTGGTATGGCAGATTTCTTATGATGATTTACAGAAAATTTACAGCCACACCAACGTTGGAAATCACCTGGGCCGTTTTGCTTCTGAGAAATTATTTTTAGCTAAGAGTAAAAGAGAACTTTCTTTACTAAAACTTACTGCCAAAGAGCGTTACTTAAAATTATTCACCGAGCAGCCTGAAATGGTGAAACGTGTTCCTTTAAAATATATTGCTTCTTATATTGGAATCACTCCACAGGCCTTAAGCCGAATTCGCAGACAGATTAATTAACATAGGTTCATTGTATACCTGCATGCTACTGCAGAACTTTGCAGAAAAATATGACAATGAAATTATCTATTTGGGCATATGGCAACGCTATTTTAAAACAAAAATGTTCGAAAACAGAAAGGGATACCCCGGAAATTCAGAAGCTCATAACCGACATGTGGGAAACCATGGAAAATGCCAATGGCTGTGGTTTGTCATCTTCACAAATAGGAAAAGCCTTACAGCTTTTCATCGTTGACAGTAAAATTGTTTTTGAAAACCTGGGTAGTGAAGAGCAGATACTCTACTTTGGTAAAAATGACAAGGGAATAAAAGAAACTTTCATCAATGCTAAAATAATCAATAGCTCAGCAGAAACATGGGAAGACTATGAAGGATGCTTAAGTATTCCCGGTCTTTCTCAAAAAGTAAAAAGACCATGGGAGATCACCATCGAATATCTGGATGAAAATTTTTTGCTACAGACCAAAAACTATATAGGACTTACCGCCAGAATTATTCAGCATGAATATGACCATACTCAGGGAATTTTATACACCGACTGCCTGAAGCCCCTCACAAAGAAGATGATAGAATCTAAGCTGAAAAAGATTGCTGACGGAAAGGTTACTTCAGGATATCCAATGAAATTTTTATAGCAATGAAATTCTCCAGATCAATTGTTAATTCCTAAATTTGCAGGAAAGCACTTTCCTTTATGAAAATAATCATCGCCTTTTCCCTGATCCTATCCAATCTGTTTTTTGCCCAGATCACGGTTCCGGATGATTATAAAAAAATTCCGGATATCCTGGATACTGCCGATTATTTGTACCCGTTTATTGTTCCTGATAAAGAATACCAATACTGGCGTGTGCTCAGCAATGATACTGACTATGAAAAGGCTGTTATTTATGAAAGTCAGATGCCGGATTTTATGACCATTAATGAACCTGTTCCCGAGAAAGGTTTCTTTCAGAAATGCATTGGTAATAACTGTTTTTCATACATTCTGGCTTGTAAAAACGAAAGATCTGTATATTTTTCCAGCGAACAGCAGCTCAGAGATTTTATTGGAAGTATAGATAATCTTCCTGAAGCTATTTTATTGGCAAAAACGTATGGATATTTAATTGACACAAAGAATAGATTCACAGGCTCTTATAAAATAGAAGACCGTTATATTTCACTATATGCTTTACAATCTAAAGGTTGTCCTGTTATTAATGAATCATTTTTACTTACAATCAATAGGAAAACCGGAAAAATAGAAGCAAAAAGTAACGGAATCTATTCCAAAAATGAAGACTGCTCGGTCTTATAACCTGTTGAAAAAACGCAAGGCCGCAAAGTTATTTACAAAGGTTATCCTGTTATTAAAGAATCATTTTTAATTTTATTCCAAAAGCGAAGACTGATCGGTCTTATAACCTGTTGGAAAAACGCAAGGCCGCAAAGTTATTTACAAAATTTAATGCTATAAGACGCAAGGATTTTATCTTCGATAAAAATTAAACGGACTATTTCGTCTTCAAATGGTTTTTTAAATATACTCCGCAATCTAAAGGTTCCGGTAATAGTTCCTCTTAAAAAACATTGTCATTTAGCTTCAGCTTTTAAAGATCTTTTTAATTTATAATAAGTTTACATCATATTTTTCTGTAATTTCGTTATATAACTTAAAAACATGAAAAACAACAAATTAAGTCATTTATCTTTGGAAGAATTACAGACAAAGAGAAAAATTTTACAGAATATCACCATTGGATTTGGCATTGTAATCCTGATAGCCTTTGCTATTCTTCTATTTTTATCTGTAAAAAGTAAAAATCCGGTACTTATAGCTGCAGGCGTGGGATCTTTAATTACACTTCTACCAAGCTTTATCAATCTTGGGCAGATCAACAACGAAATAAAATCCCGGTCTTCAAAATAATTTTCCTGACCGCTTAATCGTCATAATTTTACCACTTTCTTAACTTTAATTTCTTTTTGCATTTTGTAAATTTGACTTATAAAAAAATTTACAAAGAATGCTTAATTTCGAGTTTAAAAACCCAACTAAAATACTTTTCGGAAAAGGTGAAATCGCTAAAATTTCCAGGGAAATTCCTAAAGACGCCAAAATATTAATGATCTATGGTGGAGGAAGTATCAAAAGCAATGGCATTTATGATCAGGTGAAAGACGCTTTAAAAGATCATGACTTATATGAGTTCGGCGGTGTTCCTGCCAATCCGGAATATGAAGTGCTGATTAAAGCTATAAGTTTCATCAAAGAGAACAACATTACTTATCTTCTTGCTGTAGGAGGTGGTTCTGTAATTGACGGTACCAAATTCATTTCTGCAGCCGCTAACTATAACGGAGAGCCTTGGGAAATACTGAAAAAACAGGTAAGAACTTTTGAAGGGGAAGGAATGCCTTTCGGAAGTATTTTAACGCTTCCTGCTACAGGTTCTGAGATGAATTCCGGCTATGTAATTTCCAGAAGGGAAACCAACGAAAAATTATCTTCCGGTGGTCCGGGACTATTCCCACAGTTTTCTGTTTTAGATCCTGAAGTAATCAGGTCAATTCCTAAAAATCAGATCATTAACGGAATTACTGATGCTTACACCCATGTTTTGGAACAATACATGACTGCACCGTCTTCTGCTGATCTTCAGGAGAGAATTGCTGAAAGTATTTTGATCAGTCTGCAGGAAACGGCTCCAAAAGTACTGGCAGATGATTTCAACTACGATGCTGCCGGAAACTTTATGTGGTGCTGTACAATGGCCTTAAACGGGCTGATCCAGAAAGGAGTAATCACCGACTGGGCTGTACACGCAATGGGACATGAACTGACAGCTTATTTCGGCATTGACCATGCAAGAACTTTAGCGATCATTGCTCCTTCTCATTACCGTTATAATTTTGACAATAAAAAAGGAAAACTGGCGCAATACGCTGAAAGAGTTTGGGGTATTAAAGACGGAACTGTAGAGGAAAAAGCAGAAGCAGGAATCAAAAAAATGGAAGACTTCTTCCATAGCCTACAAATTAAAACAAAACTTTCTGAATACACAGAAGACTACAAAGGTACTGCTGAAAGAGTAGAAAAAGCCTTTACGGACAGAAACTGGCTGGGTCTTGGAGAATATAAAAAACTGACTCCCCAGGATGCTTTTAAAATTGTGGAAATGAGCTATTAATATAGACAGGAAAACAATAATGATATTAAAAGCGGGCTATAGTCCGCTTTTTTAGGTGTTACTAAAGCTTCAGGCACATTATACGGATGATGTTCATTGAAAATAGTTCGTCTCTTGGGGATTTTTTGATATATATTCTAAGGAGAATAAAGTTCTTTCTATCAAATTTTAATAATAAAATGCTGAATCTTCAAACGAATTGTTTTTCTACCTGCCGGCTTGGTAGCTTTAAAGCCAGACCATAATTCCAAATTATCTTATTTATAAACATTTGTTTAAAAAATAATGATTTCATTATAAATATTTCAAATTTATTTATATTTTAGCATATTCTTAAATTTGTGAAAATGAAAAAACAGCTACTTTTATTTGCCTTTTCTGCTTTGGCGCTTACTTCTTGTAAAGATGATGATATGCAAGCTTATGAAATGGATATTATTAAAGGAGATTGGAAAGAAACCAAAAGAGAAGTTATTTCCGGAAAAGATAATAAAACGGTGCTTTCTTCTTCTACTCCAGAAGGGTGCGATCAAAAAAACACTCTTTTCTTCAGAACCGATTTTTATGTCAGTTATACTGCTTATTCCGGCACAGGGGGGGCAGACTGCCAGGTTAACGGAAAGAGTGAAGGAAAATACACCTATGATGCTGATGCTAAAATTTTAGGGATTAAGTTTGATGAAGATGAGAACAACAACTATAGGGTTGATATATTATCCGGTACAGAACTTAGATTGGCTCAGCAGTTTGGTAACTATGACCAGGATGGAGATAAAATTCCGGATGTGACGTATGTATCCTACAAAAGATAAATGATAAACTCCCGTTATTAATCGGGAGTTTTTTATTACTTTTATCTGAAATTAAAAATTGAAACAATGAAGAAGATTCTCTCAGCATTTCTAATGCTGTTTTTTGCTATTTCCTTTTCTCAGGAAAAAAAACCAATGTTCTGGCAGGACATCCAAAATTTCAAAAAAGAAAATCAACAAAATCCACCCCCTAAGGATGCTATTTTGTTTTTAGGAAGTTCATCTTTTACCAAATGGACTGATGTGGCATCTTATTTTCCTGACAAGACAATCATCAACAGAGGTTTTGGAGGCTCAAGGCTTACAGACCTCAATGATTTTGCTGATGACCTTTTAGCGCCCTATCAGCCTAAACAGATTATTATTTACTGTGGTGAAAATGACTTTGCGGACAATCATCAGCTGAAGGCTCAAAAATTAGTTAACCGGTACAAGGCTTTCTACAAAAAAATCCGTGAAAGGTTTCCAAATATTGAAGTGGATTATATCTCAATAAAGTACTCTCCGAGCAGAGAAAAACTGTGGCCACAGATGAAAGAAGCCAATAAAAAGATTGCCGCTTTTATGAAAAAACAGCCTAACGCCGAATTCATTGATGTTACCAAAGCCATGGAAGATGCCAACGGAAAGGTAAGGAAAGATATTTTTGTGGAAGATATGCTGCATTTTAAACCTGAAGGATACCAGATCTGGAAAAAGGTGATGGATCCTTATATGAAATAAAATATTTCCTGGAATAACATATAAAAATAGGCTGTCTCAAAACGAGGCAGCCTATTTTTTTATTTCTTTCTCTTAGATTTTGATATTGCCTTTTGCTGGGCTCTGTTGGCTCCAAATTTTTTCGGCTCTTTTCTTTTTGAAGGTCCACCCCAGTTTTCCTTTTTATTCTTATCCTTTTTCTCGTGAAATGCTCCTCCTCCTTCATTCAGTTTTACCTGTACAGGGTTTTTCATTACCACTTCATCTTTTTCAGAAGCAATTTTGGCAGGATTAACTTTCACTTCTTCAGGGAAGTCATGAAATATCAATTCTTTATCCATCAATAGCTCGATATCAAGAACCAAAGGCTCTTCTTTCTTCGTTACAAAAGTGATTGCTTTACCGTCTTTATCCGCTCTACCTGTTCTACCGATTCTGTGGATATACTGCTCCGGAATATCAGGCGTTTCAAAATTGATCACATGAGTAATATTGGAGATATCAAGACCTCTGGCCATTACATCAGTGGTAATCAGCCCTCTAATCTCTTCATTCTCAAAGCTTTTCATTGCCTTAAGCCTATAGTTCTGAGATTTATTCGAGTGGATCACGTCAAACTGCCCAGGAAACAGCTCATCAATTTTAGTAAAAAGAAGGTCGGCATGTCTTTTATTATTATTAAAAATCAGAACTTTAGACATATCTGTTTTAGTCTTCAATAAATGCTCAAGTAAATTGATCTTGGTATTGAAGTTTTCAACTTTATAAGCTGTCTGTTCTATTTTTTCAAGAGGAGTTCCGGATTTTGCCAATGAAATTTCTACCGGATTAGCAAAATACTCGTCCAGCATTACATCTACGGCTTCTGTCATGGTTGCAGAGAAAAGAATATTCTGTCTCTTCTCTCTCATCATTTCAAAAATATGGGTAAGCTGTGGTCTGAAACCTAAATTAAGCATCTCATCAAATTCATCAATGATCAGTCTCTGAACTTCTTTCAGGGAAATGGCATTATCTATGGCAAGGTCCATTACCCTTCCCGGAGTACCTACCAGAATATCACAACCGTTATTGAACAGCAGTTTTTGGGTATTGATATTTTTTCCTCCATATATTCCAATTACTCTTGCAGTAGTATTTACAGTCAGTTTTTCAAGAATTTCAGCTACCTGAACTACTAATTCTCTTGTAGGAACAAGTACCAAAACAGTTGGATTTCCTGCTTTATTGTATTTCCAAGCTTTAAGAACTGGCAGAAGATAGGCTAATGTTTTACCGGTTCCGGTTTGGGCAATTCCCATTACATCTCTTCCGGAAAGAATAGGCTTTATACTCTTCTCCTGGATTGGAGTAGGTTCAAATAATTCCATATCCGCTAAAACATCAAGAATTTTAACCGGCAGGTCAAAATCTGCAAAAGTGAGTTTTTCCATTTTGCAAAGATAGGTATTAAAATGTATAATGTAAAATCAGGTTTTAGGAGACAGGCAGAAGGGGCTGTGAGGAAGAGGGATATGGAGACTTTGAGACCGTATAACCGGTAATCAGCAGCTTTTGATGCCAATGATCGTGTTTTTAGAAAATGGAATAAAGATATATAAGATATGAGATTTCAGATTTCAGAACTGTGTAAAAACCTGAGAATTTTTAATTTATTTTAAAGCTTTTACTGCTCACTTTAATATCATCATTTTCCCATTTGCTTGAGGTAATGATAACATATCCTTTCTTTTTCGGGTCTTTTTTAATAGGAAATTTTTCTTCCTCCCATTGATTACAATGTGTAGAGATAGGAGGAACTAAAGGTTTCCAGCCGGTTTCACTTAATGTATATGCATAAAATGGGTGCCAGCAGCTTGTACACCATCCGGGATAAAAGCCCATCTCATCTTTTCTATCACCATTAAGGTCTCCCAGGTTATATAAAGTACCGTCATAGGCCGGAGAAATGATGAATGGCTTTATCTTTTTATCACTGAAATAAATAGTTGTTTCACACTTTCCATCACAGCCATCATTACAGTCATTAACTTTAGTGTAGGCATTTTCTTTTGTTCCGTTACCGTCAAAATCTCCCAACACTCCTTTTTCAGAAGTTACCTGAGCCATAAACAGTGAACTCCAGAAGATAAAAGCAGATACAATACTAGTTTTCATGATTATTTTGTTTTTTTATTGGATACATAGCTCCTGGTTTTGAAGTGTAAATTTATTGATCATATGTGATAAAGCCAAAAACTTTCAACCCACCTCTTAACTCTTAACTCTTAACTCTTAACTTCAACCCTTACTCCTCCTCTCCTATTTCCTTGTTATTCTAAGCAAAATAACTAAAATTAAAATGACTGAGAAAACAAATCCCAGCACAGCAACCAGAGAGAGTTCTCCTATCCGCGGTCCCGATTCAGAGGCAAAAACAATGGCTGTAGCAATAATATTTGCACCCAATATCATCGCCAGAATCAGATTGGTCACACTGGATTTTATCAGCTGATTCGTTTTTTCAATATTTTTGATTTCACTGGAGACCGTAAATTTATTTTCATCCAGTTTTTGAAGTACAGAACGGAGTTCTCGGGGAATTTCATCTACATTATCCGTGAAATTCATCATTTTATCCAATCCCGTTTTTAAAATATTCTTGGGATTGATCTTTTTGGTGAATATTTTTTTGGTGTAGGGATGAAGGCTTTTAACGATATCCAATTCGGGATTAATATTTCTGCCCACTCCTTCTATCAGGCTGATTCCTTTAAACAGGAGATAAAAATAATCGGGCATATAAAGCCTGTTATCTTTCAGGATATCCTTCATTTTATTGATGATAACCTGAATATTAATTTCCTGCAGAGATGAGCTGTGCACAAAGTTCAGAATATCTTCAACATCATTTTCAAATCTCCTTTCATCAGGAATCTCATAGCTTATTGCCATTTTTTTGAGATAGCGAACTATTTTATGTGGATTTTTGGCAACAAAACTGACGATCAGATTTTCAAGAATCTCCTTATCATTAGGCTGAATTTTACCCACTGCCCCAAAATCAATAAAGACAATTTTTCCGTCCTTTTTCACTAAAATATTTCCGGCATGCGGGTCTGCATGAAAAAATCCGTAATCTAAAATCTGAGAAACAAAAAGCCTCAATCCTGCTTCAGATACTTTTACAGGATCAATATGATTGGCTAAAAGAGCTGATTTATCTGTCACCTTTATTCCATCAATAAATTCCATACAAAGAATATTGTTATTGGAAAATTCTTCGTATATCCTGGGAACGTAGGTTTCTTTATTATTTTTAAAATTAAGACGGAACTGTTGGATATTATTTTTTTCGTTAATCAGGGAAACCTCCTCCAATAATGATTTTTCAAAAGTAGAAATAGCTTGCTTCAGATTGAGTTTCTCTCCTATTTCGGAATAGGCTGATAATAGTTTCTCCAAATCCTTTATCAACAGCAGGTCGTCTTCAATTACAGATTGTACATCAGGCTTTCTGAGCTTTAAGATCACCGGGCTTCCATCCTGCAAGACCGCTTTATAGACCTGGGCAATAGAAGCTGTAGCCAGAGGTTTTTTCTGAATCTCCAGAAAATGGTCTTTTACAGAAATATTAAACTCATTTTCCAGCATATCTTCCACATCCATTTCTACTGTTTCTACCTTGTCCTGTAGTTTCTGTAATTCCTGAATAAGCTCTGGTGGCAAAAGGTCCTCCCGGCTGCTAAATGTTTGCCCAAGCTTTACAAAAGTAGGGCCCAGCTCTTCCAGCACCAATCTGATTCTTTCATAAACTGTTCCTTTTGAAATAATTTCATCTGAATTGGCTGAAACTTCTTCCTGCTTATTTCCTCCATTCATTCTTGCCAGCATATCTTTAAAACCGTATTTACTCAACACGGAAATGAGCCTGGCAGACCTTTTCAGTTTTCGTTGCTGCTTGTCAAACATAATATATTAATAATAAGTGCAATTTACTCCAAAAACTGTTCCCAACCTTATTTAAAAAAAAAGTGTTTAATAAAAAAACTGCCAGAACACTGACAGTTTTTTTGTACTCAATTTTTAGATTTATTTATCTTTTCATTCTATTTTAGTTATTATCTACTACCCTGACATTTTCTGCCTGAGATCCTTTTGGGCCCTGTACAATATTAAATTCTACAACCTGCCCTTCTGACAAAGATTTTAAAGAGCCGACAATCGCTGAATGATGACAAAAAATAGTATTTTCACTTCCTTCCAGGGTAATAAAGCCATATCCTTTCTCTGTGTTATACCATTTTACAGTTCCTTTTTGCATAATTTTTCAGTTTTTATTAAAAAATAAATATAATCATTCTGAAGCATATATTAAAAATTTCAAACATATAATCAACATTTTACTGCATTTAAATCAATCATAATAATAAAATTCTAACACTAGTGATAAAACATAATATATTTTTCTATATTTACGGCGTACAAAATAATAAAACAAACCAATAAAAGTATTACAAAATGAAAAATTTACGTAACAACAAACTATCAAGAGAACAATTAAAAGGTATTGCAGGGAATGGTATCATCATCGGTAACTGTTCATACCAGTGCTGTCCTACTGATGGAAGACCTCAATGTCCGGGATTAATCTGCCCGGCTGTAGTATGTCCGAAGTAAAAATAAGAGTAAATTCAAGTCCTGAAAAGGATAATAGTTAATAAATCCGGAGAAAATTCTCCGGATTTATTGTTTTTTGTTCATCAAGCTATATATATCAACAAATGGAGAATTTGGAACAATAAAAAAAGGTTTTCGGATAATAAAAGGTTTTCTTCCGCAGCATACATTTGTAGCAGAACAAAATAAATAGTAAAAAACCAAATTATGTTGCGAAAAATCATTTCAGCAGGTCTGCTTACCATCTTTTTTGTAATGGTAGCTCCACAGGTAAAAGCACAAATGGGCTCGACAAATTCAATTGCTGCAGCAATGACTTCTAAAATGGATTATTTAAATCTTACTGAAAGCCAAACCAACAAAGCCTTATATTTTAATAAAGTGGCTGCTGAATCTCTGGATGCCCTTGATGAGAAAGTTGGAGACAATTCTAACATCCTGAATAACAAAGCCATTTCCAGTGAGTTAATAGGAATTATGGTACAGCGTGACAAATCATTGAGGACCATTCTAACTCCTGAACAAATGACAAAGTTTGAAGCCAACAGAATCAAAGAGCTGGCCGGTTATAGAACTTTAGTTATGATCTCTTTACTGGATCTTACTGATGAGCAGATTCCAAAAGCTTATACGATCAATCTTAAAGCAGCGGAAGGCATGCAGAATGATCTGGATAAAAGGAATAACAGCAATAAAAAAACAAATGATCAGGAAGCGCGCCGCATTATCACTGATGGATTTAAAAGTGTGGATAAAGATTTTGAAACGATCCTGAGCCCATCACAGTTAAAAACATATAAAGACAACGAGCAACTACTTATAGATGCTGTAAAGCATGATAAGAAGGTATAATTGCGCCCTATTTATACTTCTCCAATTTATTTATTATAGACTCGTTTTAAACCACCTCTGCTACTGAGGTGGTTTTATGTATTATACTTATTTATTGTTATTTCAGATAAGTATCATAAAGATCTTTTCTTCTGTCATTCATCACCTGTACTGAGCCGTTATGATGAAGATCTTTCAGTAAATTTAGGTCTACATCCACTATTAAGGTCATTTCCGTGTTTGGGGTAGCTTCTCCTTTCACTGCATTCGAAGGAAAAGCAAAATCTGAAGGAGTAAATACTGCAGCCTGCCCAAACTGGATGTCCATATTATTAACTCCCGGAAGATTTCCTACACATCCCGCAATGGCTACATAGCATTCATTTTCAATAGCTCTTGCAGCAGCACAATGACGCACTCTGATATAAGCATTCTGTGTATCAGTAAGATAAGGTACAAATAATATCTTCATGCCCTGGTCTGCTAAAATCCTCGGTAATTCCGGAAATTCTACATCATAGCAGATAACAAGGCCTATTTTGCCACAGTCGGTATCAAAAACTCTAATTTCATTTCCTCCCTTCATTCCATAATATTTCCTTTCATTCGGGGTAATATGGATTTTTCTGTATTCATCGATACGGCCGTCCCGGTGTAACAGATAGCTTACATTATAGAGATCATTATTATCAGGGTCAAAAACAGGCATACTTCCGGAAATAATATTTACATTATAGCTGATAGCCAGCTCGGAAATTTTATTCTTGATACTCTCACTTAATTTGGCCAGTTCTATCATACTGTCTCTTTCTGAAAGTTTATTGAAAGGCGCCAGCAAAGGTGTATTGAAAAGTTCGGGGAATAATACGAAGTCTGATTTGTAATCTCCCATTACATTGACAAAAAACTCCACCTGCTCATAAAAGGCATCAATATTCTTAAAATGCCTCATCTGCCATTGTACCAGCCCTAACCGGATAATGCTATCCTGCATTGTATTCGGTTTTTTACTGTAATAGATATTATTCCATTGCAGAAGAACGGCATTTTCCAATGACGACTCGTCTTCGGGAAGGTATTTTTTCAGAATTCTTATAGGAAGAAAGTTATTGGAAAGCTGAAAAGATAATACAGGATCATAAATTTCCTTGTCTCTCACCCTTCGTATGTATTCCCTTGGAGAAAGCTCATGACTGTATTTATGATAGTTCGGAATTCTACCCCCCAGAATAATTGATTTCAGATTAAGAAGCTCGCATAATTCTTTTCGGGCGTCATAAAGTCTTCTTCCCAGGCGCAGCTCACGAAACTCCGGATCTACAAAAACCTCAATTCCATACAGGACATTTCCTGTTGACAAATGGGTATTAAATGTATAGTTCCCTGTAATATCCACATAGGTGTGATCATCTCCGAATTCATCATAGTTCACAATAATGGAAAGTGCTACTGCAGCCAGTTTTCCATCTACAGTAATACAGATCTGACCTTTGGGAAATATCCTTGTAAGTTTTTCAATGCTTTTTTTAGACCAGATTGATTCTGACATCTGGGGATAGGCACGCTTCATTGTTACAACCAGTTCATCATAATCCTGAACGCTCAGGGGTCTTGTTTCTATTTGCATTTGATGTAATTTTACCTAAATTTAGGGAAAATATTTCACTTGAGCTCTTATAGATAAAGTGCTTTCACAATCATTTTTGTAATACTTATTTTGATTATATGGAGAACCTAACTTCTTTTTCTGCTAAAGATTTTATTTAATGTAACTTAACAAGCCTTACTCTTTAATATTAATTTATTTTTTAAGCATTGGAGTTGCTTTAAGACAAGATTGGTAACAAAAAATCCCACCAAAGGGCGGGATTTAGATAGCAAGTTCAATACTGAATTGCTTCTGCTAAATTATTTCATTTGAATCTATTTTTTAGATTCAAATGGATTAGTTTACTACCCCGAATTTTTTATTCTTAAAGTCCAATATAACAATGTTATTGACAAAAAAAGCATTTCCCGTCAGACCATCTACATCTTCAGCTTTATTAAACTCCTGAAGTCTCTTATTATCGTTATACCAGGCATAATCATTTTCTAGTTTTCTTTTTCCCAGATACACTTTTTCTTTAATCGGGCGTCCATAGAATTTAACCTTTTCTCCCCATGAATTAGCAATAATAGTGTCTATTTTACTGGTTTGATCTACCAATGAAGTCCACAATTCTTTGCTGGTATTGATAGGAAATAAGCTTGCTCCTGTATCAAACAAGAACCAATGGGTTTTATTGGCAATAGTGAGTGGAATGTGCAACCTGCCATTATTAGATTTAGCATCTACAAATATTGTCACTTTTTTCCAGTAGTTATCTAATGAATCAAGGATACACATTCTTTTATTTGGATAGTCGATTACTAATACTTTATTTTCAAATACATCTGCGCCCAACGTTCCCATGTGTTTGGGCTTCTTGGTAAACAGTGAGTCTTTAGGTATTTTATCTCCGTAATTGTCTTTATACACCAAATTATCTTTAGACAATTTTCCAAATTGATAGATCAGTCCTTTTGTCTTGTATACTGTTTTTCCGCCATTATCTGTAGACTTAGAGCTTTCTATGAGAAAGTTTTTTATTTCGCTTTCTGTGTAGTAGCTATTTATTGCATTTCCGTAGATCAGTGTTGCATCACTTCCCAGATCAAACTGCAGGGTAAAATCAGTATTTAAATCATTTACTTTAACAGGAACAAGCATCGCCACTTTATCAAAATTCTTCCCTGAAATTTTTGCAGAATACCATGAAAACGGGAACCACGAATAATTTTCTAAAGAAGATCTATTTTTATGGGAAATCATACAACTGGCCAGTATTGAACCAAGGCTGATCATTATTAGCACATGTTTTATTTTCATTTTCCGGAGATTAGGTTTTAGTAGAATTATGACGCTAAATGTATAATAATTCTACAGATAAACAATCCTTATCTATTTTTAACTTAAATATTGAAAATAAGGATCTAAGAACCTCAAAAAATTGTCTATGTATTATAACAAAAAATCCTGCTTATAAAGTTATAAACAGGATTTTTTTATTTTAAACAGATGATCTAAGGTTATTCCCACTCAATAGTTGCAGGTGGTTTGCTTGAGATATCGTAAGCTACTCTGTTGATTCCTCTTACTTCGTTGATGATTCTGCTTGAAACAGTATCTAAGAACTCATAAGGCAGTCTGCTCCATGTTGCCGTCATAAAGTCGATGGTATTGGCAGAACGAACTACTGCTGTGTATTCGTAAGTTCTTTCGTCTCCCATTACTCCTACAGATTTTACCGGTAGAAGGACTACGAATGCCTGAGATACTTTCTCATAAAGATCATTTTTGTATAATTCTTCAATGAAAATATCGTCAGCTTCCTGAAGTATTCTTACTTTTTCAGCATCTACAGCTCCCAATATTCTGATTCCTAACCCAGGTCCAGGGAAAGGGTGTCTGTATACCAGGTGATGAGGAATACCCAATTCTTCACCTACCTTTCTTACTTCATCCTTGAAAAGCTCTCTTAGAGGCTCTAATAATTCGAATTCCATATCTTCAGGAAGTCCTCCCACGTTATGGTGAGACTTAATTACTGCAGACGGTCCGTTTACAGACTGGCTTTCGATAACGTCAGGATAAATAGTACCCTGGGCAAGGAACTTAGCACCTTCAATTTTGTGAGATTCTTCGTCAAAAACGTGAATAAACTCGTTTCCGATAAGTTTTCTCTTTGCTTCCGGATCATCTACTCCCGCTAATTTTGAAAGAAATCTTTCCTGAGCATCCACCATTTTAATGTTCATATGGAAATGTTCTCCATACTGATCCATTACTTTTCTTCCTTCGTCCTTTCTCAATAATCCTGTATCTACGAAGATACAAGTCAACTGGTCACCAATTGCTTTATGAATTAAAACTGCAGCTACAGAAGAGTCTACACCTCCTGAAAGGCCAAGGATCACTTTGTGGTCTCCTACTTTCTCACGGATTTCTTCAACTGTTTTTTCGATATAGTTGGTCAGCTTCCAGTTTTTCTCTGCATTACAAATTGCAAAAACAAAGTTTTCCAGCATTTTCCCTCCTTCTTCGGTATGAGAAACTTCCGGGTGGAACTGAACACAGTAGATTTTAGTTTCTTCATTAGAGATCGAAGCAATTACTCCTGATTTTGCATTTAATTCAAAACCTGCAGGAAGCTCTCCCACTTCATCAAAGTGGCTCATCCAAACCACAGAGTTTTGAGTAACCCCTTTTAATAGAGAGCTTTCTTTAACGATCTCCAGATTTGCTTTACCGTACTCTCCTTTTTCTCCTTTATTTACTTTACCTCCTAAAAGGTGTGCTGTCATCTGCATTCCGTAGCAAATCCCCAATACAGGAACTCCCTGCTCATATAATGCTTTCTCCACCAGGTGCGCATTTTCTGCATTTACAGAGCTTGGCCCCCCGGAAAGGATAATTCCTTTTGGCTGTTTTGCTAAAATATCTTGTAAAGGTGTATTGTAAGGTAAGATTTCAGAGTATACCCCCATCTCACGGATTCTTCTTCCGATAAGCTGATTGTACTGGGATCCGAAATCTAAAATAATAATACCGTTGTTCATTTTTGATGATTGATTTGTTTGAAAGATATCAGATTTCAGACATCAGGTCTCAGATTTTTGGTCTGAAGTCTGGAATCTGGCATCTGAACTCTTATTTCTAAATATTAACTGTTTTACAAAAAAAGACTTGGAATGTTTCCAAATCTTTTTTCGTGATTTTTATTAGAACTTTCCGATGTCTTCTCTGTAGAAGCCATAATCGAAATGTACGTGGCTTGCGTCTTCGTAAACTTTCTTGCGGGCATCTTCGAAAGTAGCTCCTGTAGCAACAATGTTCAGAACCCTGCCGCCATTGGAAACTACTTTATCTCCTTTTCTCATAGCACCGGCATATAATAGCTTACTATGCGTTACTTTATCTTCACCTGTAATCTCGAAACCTGTTTCGATATTTCTTGGATAGCCTCCTGAACACATGACAAGGCATATTGCTTTTTCGTCTTTAAACTTAAGCTCAATATCTTTTCCGTCCATACAATCCTGGATTACATCCAGAAGATTATTTTCCATAAGAGCCATCAATACCTGAGTTTCAGGATCGCCAAATCTCATGTTGTATTCAAGAAGGTAAGTTCCTTTTTTAGTGATCATTAATCCGAAGAAAATGATTCCTTTAAAGCTGAAACCTTCTGCTTTAAGACCTTTAACGGTAGGTTCTAAAATATTCTGTTCGAAATCTGCATAATGCTCCTGAGTAAATTCAGGGCTTGGTGCTACTGAACCCATACCTCCTGTATTAGGGCCTGTATCTCCTTTTCCAGCCTTCTTATAGTCTTTTGCGGCAATACAAGGGAATAATTTTTCTCCGTTAGAGAATGCAATAATTGAAGCCTCAAAACCTTGTAAATATTCTTCAATAACTAAACGGATACCGGCATCACCATAAATTCTTCTGATCATGAAATCATGGATGGTAGCTTCTGCTTCTTCAAGTGTATCACAGATTACCACTCCTTTTCCGCCTGCTAAACCGCTTGCTTTGATTACTAAAGGATATTCCTGTGTCTGTACATATTCTTTAGCTTCGTTATATGAATCAAATACTACAGCTTTTGCCGTTTTGATATCATAGGTCTGCATAAACTTCTTAGAGAAAGCTTTACTTCCTTCCAGGCTTGCCACTTTTTGAGTAGGACCAAAAACTTTAAGATCGTGCTGCTTAAATTCATCCTTTAAACCGGCTACCAATGGAGCCTCAGGACCTACAATCGTTAAGTCAACTTTTTCTTTAATAGCGAAATCTCTAAGTTCTTTGATTTCCGATAAATGAACATTTTTCCCAATTACATCGGTAGTAGCATTCCCGTTGGCAAAAAACATTTTAGAAATTCTAGGGTCATTCTGAAGTTTTGCTGCCAGAGCTGATTCTCTACCACCTTCACCTATGATTAATATTCTCATACTTTATTTATTATCTAGTCTAATTTACAAATATATAATTTTGAATGCTATAAATACAATCCCTAATTATTTTTTAATTCTATTTTAATTAGTGGAAAAAGTGTCTCACACCAGTAAACATCATTGGAATACCGTGCTCATTGGCAGCTTCTACACTGTCCTGATCTTTTACACTTCCTCCTGGCTGAATGATTGCTTTGATACCTTCCTGAGCGCAGAAATCCACTACGTCACGGAAAGGGAAAAACGCATCAGAAGCTAATACAAGGTCTCCTGAGAATTTTTCTTTTGCTCTTTCAATAGCCTGTTGCGTTGCCCAGATTCTGTTGACCTGTCCTCCTCCGATTCCGAAAGCCTGAATTCCGTTGGAAACAACAATTGCATTTGACTTCACGTATTTTACTACTCTCTGTGAGAAAAGCAATGCTTTTTTCTGTTCTTCGGTAGGCTGTATTTCAGTTACTACTTTGATATCATCAGAGAAATAGGTATCGTTATCCTGAACCAGGATACCGCCATCCACTTTTACCCAGGTCTGTTTATCAGAAACAGGGTTTACAATTTTGATGATTCTTACGTTTTTCTTTTTTCTTAAAACTTCCAGCGCTTCTTCGTCAAAATCCGGAGCCATTACAATCTCAAGGAATGTTTTGTTCAGTTCTTCAGCTGTTGCAGCATCAATTTTATAGTTCATTGCAACAATTCCGCCAAAGATAGAAACAGGATCACATTCGAAAGTTTTTTGGTAAGTTTCCAAAGCTGAAGTTCCAATCGCCACTCCACAAGGTGTAGAATGTTTCACGGCGCAACAAGCCATTTCTTCTTTAAACTCAGTAACAACTTTCCAGCAAAGGTCCATATCACGAAGATTGTTGAAAGAAAGTTCTTTACCTCCAAGCTGTTCAAAGTCTTTCATGGCACCGTTTTCGAAAGTCGACACGTAGTAAGCCGCTGTCTGATGAGGGTTTTCACCGTATCTCAGGTCAGAAACTTTTTTATAAGATGCATTTAAGTATGCAGGATATTCCTCATCTAAAAGCATTCTTGAAATAGCAGCATCATAAGCAGAAGTAAGGTTGAATACTTTTCCTGCAAGCTTTTTACGGGTTTCAATGTAAGTATCTCCGTTTTGTTCCATTTCCAGTTTTACTGTTGTATAGTCTTCCACATCAGTAATTACAGTAACAGAGTCAAAGTTTTTTGCTGCCGAACGAAGCATTGAAGGGCCTCCGATATCGATGAATTCTACCTTTTCATGTAAAGAAATGTCTTTATTTACATTTTCAAAGAAAGGATAAAGGTTTACAATAACCATGTCTATCAGACCAATTCCGTGTTCCTGAACGGTTTTCATGTGCTCTTCGTTGGTACGAACAGCCAGCAATCCTCCGTGAACTTTAGGGTGTAATGTTTTCACCCTTCCGTCCAACATTTCAGGGAAATTGGTAACCTCATCAATCTGAATGGGATTTAAACCAGCGTCTTTCAAATGTTTGAACGTTCCTCCTGTAGAGATCAACTCATAATTCTGAGCTTCCAAAAACTGTGCGAATTCAATTAATCCACTTTTGTCAGAAACACTGATTAAAACTCTCTTTTTACTCATTTTACTTTTGATTTTTTACTTTTTACAGCTATTTCAAACTGTGTCCGGGTCTTTCACCTCCGAACTTACTTTTATTTTACTTAGATTTTTGCTAATTTAGCAATGTATCAGTTTAACAATGTAACAATTAAATGATTGGTAAACCGGTACATTGATAGATTGTTACATTATCAATTTCCCAGGACCTTATTGATCGCTATCGGAAATATTTCATATTCAATCTGGTGAACTTTCTGAGCCAGGGTTTCAGGAGTATCTTCCGGTGTTACTTCAAAAGACTTCTGAAGAATAGCTTCTCCTTCGTCAATTCCCGGCGTTACAAAATGTACCGTAGCACCACTCTCTACTTCTTTAGCTTCAATAACTGCATGATGAACGTTCATTCCCCACATTCCTTTTCCTCCAAATTTGGGAAGTAATGCGGGATGAATATTGATTATTTTACCATTCCAGTTTTCACAGAATTCAGATTTTAAAATGGATAAGAATCCTGCCAATACAATAAGATCTGTATTTTGTGGGATTACATTAGCCAATTCACTGCTGAAATTCTTTCCTCTTGGAATCAGTATGGTTTCTATATTATGATTTTTTGCTCTTTCCAGTCCGTAGCATTCTCTGTCAGCTACTACCAATGCTACTTTTGCATTCTGGATTTCTCCAGCTTCAATAGTATCTATGATTCTCTGCAGATTGGTACCGGAACCGGATACAAGGACAACGATATTTTTCATGTTAATAATGTAACAATGTATCAGTTTAGCAATGTAACAATGATTTTAATTGATACACTGGTACATTGTTATATTGCTATATTATAGTGATAAATTAATTTTTTCTGCTCCTTCAGTGATCTCACCAATTTCGTAAGCATCATCCAGAAGGTGTAATACTTTTTCAGCATGTTCAGCATCTACTACAATCACCATACCTACACCCATATTGAATGTTCCGTACATTTCTTCACGTGTCACTCCTCCTCTTTTCTCCAGTTCAAGCATAACACTTGGAATTTTCACTTTGGAAGCGTCAATGGAAGCACATAAGCCTGCAGGAATGACTCTTGGAACATTTTCATAAAGACCACCGCCGGTAATGTGAGCAATACCGCTTACTTTTACTTCTTCCAATACTTTGTGAATATCTTTATAATATAATCTTGTAGGAACTAAAAGTGTTTCATATAAAGGTTTTCCTTCAAACTCTTCTTCAAAGTTCGGGAATACTTTTCTTACTAAAGAGAATCCATTTGAGTGAAATCCTGAGCTTGGTAATGCAATAATTTTGTTACCTGCTTTAATTTTAGAACCGTCAATAATCTGGTCTTTTTCTACAATTCCTACGCAGAATCCGGCAACATCATAATCTCCCGGCTGGTACATTCCCGGCATTTCAGCGGTTTCCCCACCAATTAATGCACAGTTGTTGTCCTTACAAGCTTCTACCATTCCCAGCACGATTTCTGCTGCGATTTCTGAATCCAGCTTTCCACAAGCTAAATAATCCAGGAAGAATAGAGGTTTTGCCCCGTGACAAAGGATATCATTAGCACACATTGCAAAACAGTCGATACCGATAGAGCCATATTTTTTGGTATCCAAAGCTACTTTCAGCTTTGTTCCTACTCCATCTGTTCCTGAAACAAGGACAGGATTTTTATATCCTCCGATTTCATAGAAAGCACCAAAGCTTCCCAACTGATTCAGTACATTGGAATTATGGGTTTCACCGACCGCTTTTTTGATCTTGTCAACCGTTTTGTATCCTTCTTCTTTGTCTACTCCTGCTGATTTGTAAGTGTTGCTCATGTTTAATAATTTAATAATGTAACAATATATCAGTTTAGCAATGTAACAATAGCTTCACTTTGGAAACCGGAGAATTGGTCAATTGGTACATGAGTATATTGGTACATTTTATTTTAATAATTACTTTTTATATTCAATTTAGAAAACAAAAAAGCCGACAATCTTTTCAGATTATCGGCCGTTATTTTATCTCAGAATTTCAGAGCCCACAGTTTTCCCTTTATCAGAAAAACATTGTTTATAGGAGGTCTGAATTTTCATCTCTTTTCTTTTTGCAAAAATAGTAATTTTAAATGAATATTCAAATTCTATTTTTCAAGGATTGATTCAATGGCTGCAATCTTCTTAATTTTTTCTTTTAATTCGCTGTCTTTCTCTTCGTTAGAAATTTTCTGACCCGCTTTATCAAAATTATCATTAAAGAAAGGAAGTGAGAATGTTTCCACTACATTTCCACCGTGAAAAGGGAAACGCTTTGATGCTGCTTCCAAAACTCCGGCTCCTCCTCTACCTCCAGGGGATGTAGACATCAATAACATAGGTACTTCATTCCATACGGTTCTGTCTTTAATTCTCGATACCCAATCGAACACATTTTTAAATGCCGTGGAATAGGTTCCGTTATGTTCTCCCAAAGAAACCAACAATACGTTTGCACCATCAATTTTGGCTGCAAAATCATGAGCTTCCTTAGGAACTCCTCCTGCTAATTCTCTCTCATGCTTATAGATAGGCATTTCGAAAGGATTCAAATCCACTACTTCTACTTCTGCATTTTCAAATAATGTTGATGCATAGGCCACTAACTGCTTGTTCATTGAAGCCTCAGAATTACTTCCCGCTATTGCTAAAATTTTCATATGTAGTATTTATTTTTCTGTTATATAAAATCACTATCTGCAAGAATTTTCGTTGATGGTAATTTCATATTATTTTTATTTTTTAAGGATACAAATTTAGTTTTTTATTTAAGATAGGCCGGCAATTCCATTGGCACTTCCATTAATAATACTTCCGTGTCTTCCACTGCTTCGATAGTAAAGCTTTGGGTATCCCAGATTCCCAAACCATCTCTTTCATTGAGGATGCGGTCTCCCACTTTAGCACTTCCTTTTAAAACAAAAGCATAGACTCCGTTTCCTTTCTTGTTGAGCATATAGTTTTTACCGTTTCCTTTTTTAAAGTTAGCCAGATTAAACCATGCATCCTGATGGATCCAAACTCCGTCATCGTTTTTATTGGGTGATAAAATCTGTTGGAACCCGTTGATCTTTTCTCCTTCTTTAATGCTTTTCTGATCATATCTAGGTTCAACGTTCACTTCTTTAGGAAAAATCCAGATCTGTAGAAATTTTACCGCTTCATCTTTATTTTTATTGTATTCGCTGTGCATTACACCGGTTCCGGCACTCATCACCTGAATCTCTCCTTTTTTGATCACTGCTGTAGTTCCCATTGAATCTTTATGTTCCAGATCTCCTTCTAAAGGAATGGATATAATTTCCATATCTCTGTGCGGGTGTGTTCCGAATCCCATTCCCTGAGAAACGGTATCATCATTCAATACTCTCAAAACACCAAAGTTTGTTCTTTCTCTGTTTTGATAGTTTGCAAAACTGAATGTATGGTATGAATTTAACCAACCATGATCGGCATGGCCTCTTGAATCTGCTTTATGATATACTGTTTTCATTTCTGTGATTATTTATGGTACAAATGTACGGGATACGGGTATTTTAAAAGTTGATGTAGGTTAAGAAAGGAAGTTTATGGCGTAAAAATGCTGAGGAAGTGAAAATATAGGATAGGTTGGATTATGCAAAGACGCGATTTTCTACATTCAATATTTTTTTAAGACGCAAGGATTTTATCTGCGATAAAATTTCAAGCCCGAATATGCTTTTTTTTCAAAGATTGAGCAGATTATATGAATAAGCGCAAACATCTGTGCTATCTGTGGGAGATTAATAGATTCTGAATAGTAAGTTTTGGCTAAAGCCAATTGATGAATATCTAAAGAGAAAGTGGGCTAAAGCCCACTCCTAATGATATTAATTCTATTGTTTGTACTATAGACGCTATGCTTTCAGTTCTTCCTACAACACCCTCCTAACTCCTAACTAAAAATGCACTTGCTGAATTTTAAAAGTTGATATAGGTTAAGAAAGGAAGTTTATGGTGTAAAATGGTTGAGGAAGTGAAAATATAGATATGTTGGATTACACAAAGACGCTATTTTTCTACATTCGATATTTTTTAAGAGGCAAGGGTTTTATCTGCGATAAAATTTCAAGCCCGAATATGCTTTTTTTCCAAGATTAAGCAGATTATATGAATAAGTGCAAACATCTGTGCTATCTGTGGGAGATTAATAGATTCTGAATAGTAAGTTTTGGCTAAAGCCAAATGATGAATCCTTAAAGAGAAAGTGGGCTAAAGCCCACTCCTATTGATATTAATTCTATTGTTTGTACTTTCAGTTCTTCCTACAACACCCCACCTAACTCCTAACTCCTAACTCCTAACTCCTAACTCCTAACTAAAAATGCACCTGCTGAATTTCTTTTTCAATTTCTTTTGGTGTTTCGTTGTCTGACTGAATAAAAATCATGGTAACCACTGCTCCAATCAGCATACAAATACCCCCTACTACTACATAATCCATTGCCTGATTTCCAAAGATATTGCTTACGATAGGTCCTCCAAACAAGCCATTGATGATCTGTGGGATTACAATAAAGAAGTTGAATATTCCCATATAAACTCCCATTTTCTTTTGTGGAATTACCTCAATCAACATTGCATAGGGCATTGCCAGGATACTTGCCCAGGCAAATCCCAGGCCGATCATTGAGATCCAGAGATTGTTTACATCTTTAATAAAATACATAGAAATCAGTCCCAGCCCCCCACAAAGTAATGCCAATGCATGAGTCTGTTTTTTACCAATCCATTTGGCGATAGGAGTTAATAAGAAGGCAAATGGAACTGCCCAGAGGTTATACATTCCGAATAGTTTGCCGGTTAAATCTCCTGCATTATTAAATTCTTTGGAATGGGTATCCTCCGGGGAGAGACCAAAGTGATGAGTAGCCAGTGCACTGGTCGTAAATACCCACATGGTAAACAGTGCAAACCAGGAGAAAAACTGAACAATACCCAGCTTTTTCATCTGGGTTGGAATGGTGGCGAAATCTTTAAAAATATCTGAAAACCTGGAATGTTCTTTTTCTTTATCATCTTCTTCTTCAAACTCTTCAAACTCCTTAGGAGAATATTCCCGGGTACTTATAATGGTATACAGGATAGCTGCCAAGAGCAATGCTGCGCCCACATAAAAAGAATAAATCACATTATCTGCCACAAAGCCTTCTGGAGCAACGTTAGAAACGCCTAGTTTGGTTAACCAATCCGGCAGGTATGAGCCTAGTACCGCTCCAATACCAATTAAAATCGTCTGTATGGAAAACCCTAATGTTCCCTGATGTTTCGGAAGCATATCTCCCACCAGCGCCCGGAAGGGTTCCATGGCAATATTAACAGAAGCATCCATCATAGCAAGAAAAATAACAGCTAACAACAGTGCATTGGCAGCAAACATCTGAGTTACGGAAGCTGCATTAGGAAGTAATACCAATCCTATGGCACACAAAACGGCTCCAATCAGGAAATAGGGTTTCCTTCTTCCTAAGGGACTCCAGGTATTGTCTCCCATATGTCCTATAATGGGTTGAACAATCAGTCCGGTAATGGGTGCTACCAGCCAAAACCATGACAACTCATGAACATCGGCTCCCAAATTGGCAAGGATACGGCTTGCATTTCCATTCTGCAGTCCGAAAGCCATCTGGATTCCCAGAAATCCCATACTCATGTTGATAATCCGGTTAATTGACAGCTCCGGTTTTATTTTTTTAGCCATTATTTGATGGTATTATTTAGTTTTCAGTTGTTGGATCAGCACATCCTCAAGGGCTGTTTTTTCGGCAACCACTTTATCTACCACCTCATTAGGAACTGTTACAGAAAGAACATATTGCTTTACTTTCCAGTTTCCATTAATTTTTTCTACCACTCCGGAACCCCTGCATATTTTCATTTGAGTATCCAATAACTCATCAAACCAGGCTAACTTTCCGTCTTTGCTGAAATATATATTTCTTTTCAGCGCAGTAAAGTTCCAGGTTTTCTTTTTATCGAAATAAGGTTTTGCCCATACCATGAATGCCTTTTTATCCCAGATTTCGGTAGCATCTGTTCCAATAAATGTTGATTCGTCTGCAAAATAATTGAAATAGGTATTATAGTCTGCTTTTGCGGCTGCTACATTAAAGGCATCCAGCATGGTGCTGATTTCCGACTTTTCTTTTTCAAACCCATTTTTTGATTGTGCAGAAAATACAGAAAATCCCAGTACAAAGAGGATTAATATGTAAGCTGTCGTTAGTTTTTTCATATGTATTAATTATTTTTCAAGTTCAATGATCAATGGCGTTTTTGCAGAAATATTGATCGTATTTTGCAACATAAATTCTTTTCCTGAAATAACATCTTTTCCTTTTGAAAATCCTTTGAGTGATTCTTCAAAACGTTTTAAGTCTAACGTCTGATCTTTTTCATTATTATTCACGATCACCATTACGCTTTCTTTTTCGTTATATCTGAAATAAGTAAAAATACCATCCTGCGGAACGTAATTTTTAGTTTTACCACTATGGATCACCTCTTTACCTTTTCTCCAGTTCAGTAATTTGCTGGTGAACTGAAAGAATTCTTTTTGTTCAGCGGTTTGTGAAGATGGGTTGAATGCATTCTGTTTATCTGATTTCCATCCGCCGGGAAAATCTCTGCGGATATCTGCATCTCCTCCTTTGTTTTTATCTCCACGCATTCCTATTTCTGATCCGTAATAAATCTGGGGGATTCCGCGAACTGTGGAAATCATGGCAAGACCCATTTTATAGGCTTTAGGATCAGCATTGAAGATCTCGTTCCATCTTTCGGTATCATGATTTTCAAAAAATACCAGCATATTATTAATATCCGGATACAGGAAATCACTGGTAAAGGAATCGTAAATTTTTATCATTCCTGTATTCCAGCTTTCTTTCTCTTTAAAGGCTTTAGGCATATCTGCAAACAGCATAAAATCCATTACTGATGGTAAATTGGAGTTATAGCCTGCTGCTTCTCCTGTTTTGGAATTTTTCTGCCAGGCTGAAATTTGCCCTGCTGTATACAGCCAGGTTTCGCCTACGATATTAAATTTGGGATATTCGTCGGTAATCGCTTTGGCCCATTTCGCCATTGCTTCTTTATCATTATAAGGATAAGTATCTACACGAAATCCTCCTAATCCGGCATATTCTATCCACCAGATTGCATTTTGCGTCAGGTATTTTAAAACTAAAGGATTGTTTTGATTGATATCTGGCATTGTTTTATCAAACCAGCCATCCAGCGCATATTTTTTATCAATATCTGAAGCATTGGTATCAAACTGTGTGGTGGTTTTATAATTGGAGCGTTTGAAACCTTCATCTCCGTCCTTAAACCAATGAATCCAGTCTTTTGTTGGAAGATCTTTGATCATCCAGTGTGAAGTTCCCCAATGGTTGGTTACGTAATCCATCACCAGCTTCATATTCCTTTTATTCAGTTTTTGGGATAAGTCTCTGTATTCTTCATTGGTTCCGTAGCGGGCGTCTATTGTATAGAGATCGGTTTGGGCATATCCATGATAGGAATAGACTTTTTCATTGTCTTCATTCACTGGAGTTAACCAGACTGCTGTGGCACCAAGGTTCTGAATATAGTCCAGGTTATTAATGATTCCCCGAAGATCTCCGCCATGTCTGCCATTGGGTAAGCTGCGGTCTACTTTCTCTGTCAGTTCCGGTTTGGAATCATTCTTTTCGTCACCGTTGGCAAAACGATCCGGCATAATCAGGTACATAACATCTTTTGAGGTAAAAGATTCCCGGTTTGCAGAATTAGGTTCTCTCTGTTTCAGTTCGTACATATAAGAGGCTAGATTCTTCTTCCCTTTTTTGATATTGATGGAAAACTTAGGAACATTTATTTCACCGGTATTGACAGTAATAAAAACATAGTTTGGATTTTCAACTTTCTGAACACCCTTAATCTGTATACCATCTGAAAGAGTGATTTCATGATTCGCGATATCTTTCCCGTACACTAAAAGCTGTAGTTCGGGGTTTTTCATTCCCTTCCACCAAAATGCCGGCTCTACTTTTTCCAATGTTTTTTGAGAAAAAGCGGCAGAAGCTACGGAAAGGGCTAATGCTGCATAAATTGTCTTCATAGTAATGGACAATTTAGCATTAAAAATTTAAATAGAGGGTATTTAATAATGACTAAAATTTTACAATTCAATTCTACCAGATTATAATGACCAATTGATTTTCATAATTAAATGATCTCTAAAACCTATATCAATAAAATAGCCAACTCAGAGAGCTGGCTGTTTTATGATATGCTATTGAAGGTATGAATTTATTTTTTGAGGATTATTTTTTTTAGAATATCCAGTCTCTGATCTCCATTTATTTGTTTTCCGGTAAGATCATTCTTAAAAATTTCACTAATAGTATCATTTTTAGTAAAAAGTTGAACACTTTGTCCTGCATATTTTCCTGCATAATTTCTGTTAAAATAATCTCGTGACCATACCATTATACTATCATTGAATATATACTTAACATCTACTTTGGAGAAGCTTGTAAAAGCTTTCTCAGAATTGGCTAGTGGTAATTGATGTTCACAATACCAATATTTCCCTTTATTCAAATATAAAATAGAATCAAATTTATAAAAGGTAGTATTCTTTTTATTGATTGAGATTGTCTTTACTGAATCTTTCTCTTTAAATATCTGATAAAAATTTCCATTATAGGAATCAATATCATTTATTTTTTCAATACCTGATAAAGAAAACTCATTAAAGTACTTATAATTAACCTCCTTAGTTATGTTCTTGTCTTTTTGGGAGCAAGAACATAATACCAAGAGCGCGAGAATATTACTTAGTGCTATCTTTTTTATTCCAATTGAACCATCCATTTTGTCTAATTTTTAAATCATATACTTCTTTTGATTTTTGATTGGGTGAAAAAATATGATAATCATTTACATCACCACCTTCACTTGCCTCGGGAGAATTTAAATAACTTGAATTCCCCTTATAGGTATAACCAGAAGGTACACTATGATCAGAGGTAAACACCATTGATTGTGTAATATCTGAAAATGACTGCATCATTTTTTTCGCATCAGCATCATTCTGGGCTGTAACGAGACATTCTCCAATAAACACCAATTTACCTTTTAATAAGTTACCTAAATGTTTAAACTGAGAGCTTGTACTCTCCAGTATTTTCGTTTCTGTACCATTTGGTGTTTGAACCTCCACTGGACCACCGTTTGGCATTTTTGCATGATATGCAGATTCACTTCCTATTTGGAAAAACCCCTGATTACCATGTTGAGAGACAGACAAGGCACTGAAGTCCACATTTTGACTTTTCAATTTTTTAATTGACTGGGCAAGGCCATTTATTCCTGATACAAAAATCATAGGCATGCCCTGTTGCTTGGCTGCTTTATATTCGGACAGCATAGCAGCATCTGATTTATAATTTAAAGGCAGGACTAAAACAGTACCATAGTTTTTATTTTTACTGATATTTTCATATCTGTATCTAGGGCGAGGCTCTCTTCCATCGGGATCTATCAGATTTATTGGATTGTCAAATGTATAGGCATATGGATTCCAGCTAGCATAGCTTCCTGCCATAGGATCCACTCCATACCAAATACTCAACCTAGGATTATAATATCTTGCTCCATAATAATACAGACTAGTTTCTTCATCTAGTTCTTTAGCATTAAATTTATAAGGATTATTATAAGCTCCAGTCATCTGCTCTGCCATAGTTTCTCCAAAAGGTAAATTTAAGAAAAACTGAGTAGGTTTCATATCCTGGTTCGTCACAAAAGTAGCTGTTCCCAAATGATCTCCATGCAGATAATAAACACCTGCCTGAAGTTGTGGTCCCTTAGCTAATTCAATTTTTACCTGACTGAAATCTATTCCTGCTTTTTCAAGATACCGCTTCAGATCAGCTCCATTATTTTTATCTTTTGAAGCAATCCCGGGGTTAGCCTGCTGTCTCATGGTTGGAAAGTCAAAGTCCATAATTCGGCTTGCTACTCTTTCTGATCCTGCAAAATAGTGTTTTGTGAGCATTTTATTTGAATTCTCCACATGATAAGCATTAGGATATATCTTAAAACTATTGACCTGGATTGTTCCTGGATCTATAACCTGTCCATTCTGGTAGAGTTGCGCTCCTTGTTCCAGGTTACATTTAATTATTCTTTCTCCTTTATCATCGTAAACATAATACTGGAAAACACCTTGACTTTCTCTGTTAACAGCCTTCAAACGATCCTGCTCGTCCCATAATAACTGATCGGATTCTCCATACTTATTATATCTTGTTACATTCCCATTATAATCGTATTCAAATTTTTCATACTGCCCGGTACTTGCATTTTCAATATGCTCTACTTTATGGGTACCTGATACATAATAATATCTGTTATCATATGAATTCAAATCATTTACATTACCATCCTGATTATGTTTCTGATACTTCTGTTCAATTCCACCAGCATTATTGTATGCCATAGTCATTTCAAAATCTGAAGCGGTTGTACCAAAATGAGTCTGTGGATCTCCGGTAAAGCTTCCATCAGAAGAAGTAAGCCTGTTCAAATGATCATATTTATAATTGAAAATATAATTCCCTCCCATTTCATTATATACTCCAGCAGTATTTTTCAGCTCTGTGATATTCCCTACATAATCATATTTATAATCATTTCTCAGAAGATCCGTTCCATAATAATCTTTAAGACGGTGGGTATTCAGTTTTCTGTCAGCTGCAGTGTATGTAAATTCCGATTTCGTACCATTACCTAGCTCAATAGAGGCTCTCTGCTCATATTGGTCATAAACAATCTCTTTAACATATTCATACCCCTCCTTGTTGTGTATTCTTTTAAGATTACCTCCAAGATCGTATTCATACTGTACAAGTTCTCCATCTGCATACGTAAGGTTTTGGATTCTGTTCCAGCTGTCATACTCAAATAAAGTCCTGAATTCCATATTGGGAATTCCATATCCTGAAATCGTTTTATGCTCCATTACCACTTCCCCCATATTTCCATATTCAAACTTGGTTGTTCCGGAATTATCTGATTGGAAAATAACTTTTCCAGCATTATTTCCTGAACCTGGAGGCCCATATTCATAATGAACATTAGAAGGATTAGCTCCTGGCAGATCCGGGAATTTCACATCAGAAAGTCTGTTAATATCATAAACATAATGAATATACTGCTGAGCAGAACTTGTGTTTTCCATATTAGTAGTAAACAATCTGATCATATTTCCAGCAGGGTCATATTCATATTTATTTACACCATGATCCGGATGTTCCACCTGGGTTCTTCTCCCTCCCTTGTCATAAGTATACAATGTTTTAATACCTGTTGGATCTTCAGTGGACTTCAATTCTCCAATCGTATTATAGTTGTACTTCGTAGTCAATGCCTGTCCATTCAGATAACTTTTAACCTGCATCGTTTTTCCTTCTGAACTTGTAAATGTTTCGGATTTAAGCTGAGTATTACTATTCTGAAATAGAACTAACGTACTCTTTAACATATTATTTTCAACAGAATACATTGTATTAGCTGTATGGAATAATTCATCGACCGTAACTGCAACTCTATCTTTAGTATCTCTTTGGATTGAGGAATAAAAAGGTGAAGGCGCACTCATATTAAGCCACACATTTGTATGATTCGGATCATTAGGAGGATACTTATTTTCAAAGATCGGATGATGCTGTGAAATAGCCCTTCCCACCACGTCATAAATAGTTCTTCCTGACACTGACATTTTCTCCTCTCCATTCAGCAGTATATCTTTTTTAGTCTGCACCACTTTCCCCCAACCATCTGAAAACGTCATCGTTTCTATCGGATTGGATGGGTCCTGTGGATTATAATTTTGTGTTAAACACCAATAATAATTACTAACATATCCCAAATTTGGATTGGGTGTTCCATATGTATTATAAGAATATTTAACGGTATAGGGTGCCCCTGCTTCTTTTTCTTTAGGAGCCAGTATTTTGGCAATACGTCCTTTAGCATCATATTCATATTCGGTAGTATTCCCAGAAGCATCGGTAGTTTGTCTTACCACATCAAATTTTGGATCATAATCTGATGATGAAGTAAACCCAAAAACATCCTTTGTAGTCACTACATACTTATGGGTATCCGTATCATATTGATAATCTAAAATATACCGTTCTCCGTTTTCATTCTCTGGATACATAATGTTCACTATATTTCCAAAAGAATCGTAGGTAATATCGGTATTTGCTATTTCTGAACTGTTCAATTTAGCAGAAACCTGAAGTATTAGACCTGTGTTAGGATCTATCTTTGTTGATCTTTCACGGATTGGATTGGATGTGGATAATGCTTCATAGACCTTTATTGATCTAGGTATGCTTATAATATTGTTAGGAGACGGATAATTATGATAATCAATCACGGTATTATAAGTAGCAGAATTGCTAAAATGCATCATTTGCTTAACAAAACCTTTATCCGTATAATCTAATCCTTCTCCCACTTGGGTATATCCTCCATTTTCAATATTTTTCTTTCTGGTATTCACCAATAATGCAATGGCCATTTTTCGACCTTCCTTACCTCCTGTATCAAAAGTTTCAGCAAGGGAACTGTTCATATCCAGTCGTGTGTTATTATCCTTAAATTTATAAATATTGTAAGTATACTCTGTTGAAGCATTAAGGTCATTTACACCTGTATACATCTCAACTTTTTTCAATTTACCATTTAGAAAATAACTCTTATTTTCATAATAATCTATCTGTGACCTGTAGATATTATTGCTATACCACATATCATAAGTAGTTACTTTTTCAAATCCAAAAAACTCACGTTCACGTCTGTCATATTTTCCCCCTTCATATTTAAATGTTTTTACAATATCCTTATTATTTGTTGGTGATAGATACGTTGGTGAGAAGATATCCGGATTCATCACTCTGACTTCTTTCATCACCAATCTTCCATGAGAATCATTATAAGTGGGTTTCACAAACTCGTAATCCAAACCAAAAACACTAAATGGCGCTTTATCTTTGAAATTGGTAACAGTTTTCAGTTTATTGGTTCTTCCAATTGTTGAATAATTTACTACAAATCCGTTGTCTTTAGAAACTACCAGATCCGGGAAGCCATCACCATTCATATCTTTAAAGGATTTATCTACTTCAGCAATGGAAAGCCCCATATTTCCGGTCACCTGACCTCCTATTTTCAGATAGATCAGTGGAATTGGTGGGAATGGCCACCATACAATCGGGAATGTGTAGTAATAGCCTGCTCCTACAGAAACTCCCCCTCTATAGGTTTTAGATTCGTTATTATAGTCTAATCCTCCACCATTTCTAAACAGTTCAACAGCATTAGAAAATCTGTTTCCAAGGTTGTACTTTACATACGTATTAGAACTTCCAACAATTAAAATATCTGCCAACCCATCAGCGTTGATATCTTCAAAAGTGGTTTTAGATGAACCTAATGCTGCAGATGCACCCGCACTCGCACTTACTACCAGTCCGCTCATCCCTCCAAAATCAAATCCCAGACTGAAACCAAGTGATCCTACAGGACCCGATGCAAAGGTTTCTGCGTTTTTATAACTGTAGCCACTATCCAAACCATATCCTAAATTAAGGTAATACTTCATATTGCTTGAACCTCCGCCTGTGATTCTATCTGCTAATCCATCTCCATTCACATCCATCCAATAAGATTCTCCCGAATCTTTAGAATCATAATTTACGGAAGCCTGTGCAGACCATGATGCAGAGGTTTCGATTCCACTATTCATTGCTACATTAGGGCTATATGAGTACTGATTGGTATTACTTCTTACTTCTCCGTTTCTGGATGAAGCCCCTGTCTGGATAAATTTAGCCGCTGAATATTGTGGAGACAATGATTTGGAATAACTGTCTGTGTTCGATATATAAGCATTTACAAAAGGATTACGCAATCCTCCATGTCCTCCGGTAGAATTAGTGATCTGCATAGCATCTTTATACACCACATCTGGATAACCATCACCATTCATATCCATAAAGTCCTGTAGTGCTATATTCCCATCTCCTACTAAAACAGAGCTTGCATTTTGAATTCCAAAATTAAATAAGCTTCCGCTTAATGTATTCGTTCTCGATTTACTGTAATATTTTTTATTAATAGAGAACATTTTGGTGTCTACATTACCCTGAAGAAGCAAATTATCCGGTAAGTCAGGATTTGCAGTCTGTGGATTAAAGAAACCACTGGCTGTTTCATTATCCTTAAATGAATCTGCCATTGCGTATTGTTCAGGACCTACCCCAATCCATTTTTCAGTATAAGTAGTAACTTCATTGTCTCTTGGACCTGTTACCTGCTTATATACAGTTGGGTTTAATACCGTTACCGGTTTAGGCCCAAAATTAGCAGGGTTTTGATAGAATCCTGTATTGCTGATCTGCTGGGCAATACACTGTGCTGTTTCATCCTGTGTAGCAAGGTTATTGCACATCGGGAAATTAAGGTTTACCGGTATATTCACTTCCTGCATGGATGCAAGATTGATCAAACGTCCATAATTATCTGAAGGAGTTGCCGGATTCAGCATAAAACCATCAGTATTCCCAGTAGGAACTACATCAGCATATTCATTATAAAGGAACTGGCTCCAGTTATGATAAAACTGACCTATATTTTCTAATGCTGAGGAATTTATTGAGGTATGGTTAGCAGCAGCTATGAATGTATTGGCTCCATAATAAATATTAAATGGATTATTTTGAAATAAAGCACTGTAAGCTTTATAAAAATCATAGTCTGCTTTAGTTTTACAATATACCTGAATATTTAAAGTGACTCCACCTATTGGTGCACTAAAAATATCACCTGTATAAAATTCAGCAGGAGAGTTTCCGGAAATTATCTGATTATTATTGACCATATCTAGTTCAACAATACTTCCGGAGCTATTCATAGGGGACATTATCCTTCTTTTAGTGGCAATAGCTCCGTTGCTTTTAACAATATAGTAAAAGCTACCCGTAGGAAGACCTGGGTTAGAAGGAATATTTTTATTAATCCCAATTTTATAAGTATTCACACCACTTGGGATATTAAGATATTGCATGTCTATTACAGGATTAAATTCTGTAATAACATCAGAAGGATACCCTGCTACAGCAGTATAATTTTGTGGATTTCCTGATGTAGGAGAATAATCTACATTAATTCTATTCCAGTTAACATCTCTAAAAGTAGTATGAGAATCCGATTCCACAACAAAATTAATCGTAGCCGGAACATCATTTGTACTAAAGGACAAACTTGTTACATTTGCTACCCCCGGGTATAATGGAACGGTATCAAATGGAATATTACTTTTAGCATAGGTCTTAGAGTATATTACCTCTCCTGTAGTGGAGCTTGCCGTAGTTTTAATAATTTTAAAGGTAATATCATCCTGAGAATTTGGAAACGTAATTTTTGGAACTGTAATGCTAATGTTTCCCGGCGTATCTATAGAAATAGGTTTGGTATGATTATTTAAAAGGAAATTATAACTGTATGCACCATTATTAGCCCTGAACCCGTCCTGAGAAAGTCCTATAGAAATAGGTTTAGGAATTCCCACATAGCTTATCGTAGGATTAGACATCACTTTAAAGCTGTAATTGTCATTTTTATGCAGCCTTATAAATACTTTATCTCCCGATTTCACGTATAATTTTGAAGCATCATTAACTCCTAAATGATCAGTACTTGAAGGTGGCAGAGCCTGTATTTGAGAATAATACGCATTATAGCTGGTAATTGATATATATTCTGACGGCATTCCTGCTGTAAATTCTTTTAAATAAATTCTCCCATTTTTATCAGGAGTAGCAGGGTTTTTAATTTCCACCGAATACTGTGCCTTAGCATTAGGTACATTCTCAACCTGCACATTATCTTCAAACCTAATGTATCCGTCTCTTGAAGCTACCCAGACTTTAACAACATCATTTTTAGAGATATCCTGCCAGGTTCCTTCCAGTGGAGAATTATGCTGGATCATGGTATCTGCAACAATCACCATATTTTCTGTATTGTCACTATATTGAGTCATTTCAACAAATCCATCTGTTGGATTGATTCTTCCGAAAAGGACCCGCCCATCCTGGGCTACATCCATCACTCCGTCAGAGTTGGCATCCAAAATAAAAGATGAGGTTTCACTTTTACTGGTGGCCCACATCTGTGAGAAGTTGAATCCAATACCAAAAACGTTGACACCAGCATCATAACCTATATTCTGGGTTTTGGTTTTAGTAAGGGAAAAATTACTGTTCAGATAGCGTATAGGTCTTTCCTGTCCGAAACTGATATTCGCACCCGAAAGGTTTCCTGAACGAAGAAATAGTCCGCTACTTGGCTTTCTATAAATCAGATCTGGAATTCCATCGCCATCAAAATCCATAAGTTCCTGGGCTTTTTTAGCTTCTGCTTCTGAATGGCCCAAATTAAAAGATGCCATTACATGGCCATACGCTCTGGTAGGACCAGGCAGAAGAAAGTCTAAACCAACCCCTGGTACTCTTCCGTTTACCCCCCATTCAAATGTATTGTTAGCTGAAATCTTAGAAGGTTTCAAAAAATTAGGTAAAATGGGAAATGCATCTCCCCCACCTCCGGCATTAATATCTACAGAACCTCCAAAATTGACAGGACTGCTATTGGGTGTACTTTTGATATCATCAAAATATTCAAAGTCAAATTGTTCGGTTAGTAAGCTATTGTAAGCAACATCATTAGATGTATCCTTGTGTACTACACTTCTCAATAATGTTTTAAAAAACTGACCTTCCTTATAGGTGAATGTATAGGTTCTTATCAGTTCTCCATCATATTTTACATATATTTTAGATAGTTTATAGGGTTCTACTTCCTTCACTCCTCTTTTAGCATTGATACTGATATCCTGTCTGGTAATCCTGCTTTCTTTTTCAAATTCAACGGTATAATACTTGAGGTTTTGACCATCCATCTTCGTATAAGTGATTTTACTGATATGGAAATATTGTCCTCCGTTTAAGTTTTCATTTTCAGCAGTAAGCCCCTGTAATTTTATATTTTCATATTCATATTCAATGTAATTTTTGAGAGCGTCCTGCTCTCTCCATACTCCCCAGTGAACAATATTACCATTGCCATCTTTAATAACCGTATTTTCAATAACTCCAGATTCATTACCTCCATAGTAGACTTTACCTCCCTTCGTATTGGTAACTACCCATCTGTAATCTTTAGGAGTCGTTCCATATCTCTCAATTTTTGAAAAATCGTGATTTCTTCTAAGGAAAAAAGTCTTTTTATTATCGATTAACAGAGTATCCCGTTTTTGCTTCCTAGTAGTGAATATACTGCTGGTTTCACTGATATCATTATGCCTATGAGGCAAATAATTACCGTCATATACTAGGGTTTCACCATTTAAAGAATATAATTCAGTTTCTGTCTGACTATCAAAGCTTGGTGCACCCCAACGAGTATCTATACTGAGCGATAAAATGCCATTAACATCCCATCCTTCTCCCATCCAGCCATTAGATTTATTACTATCATAAGAAACACTGATATTAGGCTGCATCCCTTTCCTTCCAGATGGAATTACAATAGGGTACGACACATTTGATCCTCCCTTTTGATTCGCACTTGGAGGAGAAATAAAATTCCTCGCAGCTGCTGCATCACCTGCTTTCAATCCACTTATTCCCGTAGGATTAGAGGCGCTGAGTTGTGGAGATTCAGGTACGGAAATAATTCCATTGATATAATCTCCATCCCCGTCTGTTTCTACTGTTACCATTTTGGTATCCGTATTCACTACAGAAGTAGGGTCTTCAATCCATTTTTTTGAATTATAATCAAAATGGAATGCTTTAATTTCTTTAGCGGATCTTACTCCAAGCTTTTTCTCATCATAAGGAAAGGACAGTTTCACTTTTTTGGTAAAATTTCCTGACTTGGTATTTATACGATACGCAGTAGCATTTACAGATAGATTTTTAATCTCTCCGACAACAGAAGGGTAATCCTTTTTTCTCAATTTCAGTATTTCAACCTGCCCGGATTCTGCTACTGAATTCTTTTCAATGCTTACCGTAGCATTCTCATACTTTTCATTGTATTCCGAATCTTTTGATACAGTGACAATGAAAGGTACAAACCTGGCTTCATTTACAATTTTAAAAGAAGGCACACTTTGAGAAAGCGGATATTGTTTTGTTCCGGCAGAAGAAGAAACAGATACAAATCCTCTTTTCTTATCTTCATCCGAAAGTTTAACAAGTGTTTCAAATTCTCCTCTGGAAGATTCGACCATCTGGCCATTGATGTTTACAGCCTGGGATCCCCAATGGCTATCCGAACCTTTTACATATAAATGGTCTTCGGAAAGAAGTGTAGAAATCCCGTTTTGTGGATTCAGATTTTTTTCAAGTACTATTTTTACATTCTTTACCCGATATTTTATTCCGTTCAATGAAGAAGTAAAGAGAATTGTATTTTTTCCCTGATGTAATGAATTTAGGCTGACCTCTTCTTTTTGTACGTTCCATTTATTCCCCGGAACAATAATATCCCCACCGAACGCAACATTTTTGTTGATGGATCTGGAGACAGATTGGTAAGAATCAAGCCCAAACAGATCATACTCCAGATATGCTGCAACATTTTGGTTTTTAACTTCCGGAAGGTTTATGGTGAAGAAATTATCTGTTGCATCATCTGATTCATCATCAGAGAATTCACCGATAATACCTTGTTTTTCTATCGATTCAAATACATTCTCCGGTTTTTCAATACGTGCGGATACTATTTCATGGAATCCTTTATTCTGAACACTCAAGCCTTCTGTGGGAGAAGGAGCTGCTGATATTTTATTCAGCAGAGGAGTGGAATGATTAATATGATCGGATAAGGAGGATGCTGTAGTGCTATCATTTTGATGATAGACATATTTCTTCATAAGCTGAAGTTTGAAAGCCCTCACTTTCTGTCTGTCCTCTTTCGTAAAACTTGCAAAAGTAAATACTGAAGCAAAGAATACTAAGATGAGAAGATGCTTTCTTCTCAACCTAATGGGTAATTTAGTTTTCATATATTAAGGGAAATAGTATTAATTAATCAACGACCACTTTGAAAGCCTTAATCAGTTTTTTGTTTTGAGTAAGTACGACCAGGTAGGCCCCTTGTATCTTGAGGCTGTTTTGATATATCGTAATTTTCGAATCTATTTTTTCGGTAGAAAGAATTCTTCCTCCTCCGTCATAAATGGCAATCTCCAATCCTTCTGTCGGTGGGAATTTCACTGTAAAATTATTGTTCATTTTCACAGGGTTCGGATACAGCATATATTGGAAATCTGAAGTAGCATCACCCGGTCCTTTTGTATAGGCTGGATCATGAATATTGTTTTTGTCGGGTTGCTTTTCTCCGATACTATTGGTAGCAAAAGTAAAAACAGCAGAATTTTTATCTTCAGGAAATTCTACTCCCGAATATTCTACCATTTCATCGTTAGCCTTTCCTTCTATTTTTTTTAAACTGCCATCCTCATTTTTAATAAGCATCCAGTAGTTTAAACGTGAATTTTCAGGGTTCATCAGCTTTTTAGCGATCTGCAGCACATATCCTTTTTTAGGAATCGTCTTGCCGATAAAATTGATTTCCCAATTTCTCTTCAATATCCTTAAGTTTTCTTTCTCTTCAAAACTGAGATCTTTATTATCATCAGACCATATCGCAAATGTATAGTTGTCTAACGGAGCATTATTTTCAAAATTAGTTCTTGAAATTTTTTCCCTTCCAATACTGATTGTCTTATCCTCCTGGTTGCTGGATTGCTTCTGGTTAAGCTCATTGGCGTCATCCCTACCTATACCGGTAGGTCTGTTCTTAAAATCTTTATGTTTTTCGGGATCCCAGATCACATCCCCTTTACTGTTGAAATATTTTACACCTACCAGCGAGATTCCGTATTTAATAGACAAATAGGTATGAACCCTTTCTAAATCACTTTTTGAAAGTTTCCTGGGAACAAAAATAGCCTCATAAAGATTTTTATCTTCAAGGCCTATATTCAAACGGTCTTTAGGGTTGCTGGAAATTTGTTTAGATCCCAGATAAGAAAAAATACTGGGTTTCTTTTTCAGTTCGATGAGTTTATCACTTCCACTGCTTTTAAAAGAGGTATTGCTAAGCGCTGCAATAATATCTTTATTATACCAGATGTTTTCGTCTTCATCTGAATGATGCACAACGATTAAGGATTGGGCATCATTTTTACTGTAGGTAATAGGCTTCGGAAAATGCTGCCTTATATTACAGTTGAAGTTGAGCAATGAACCATCATCGCATTTCGAGGTTTCTCGCAACGATTCGGGTTTTGCTTTTTCCCAGATCTTATTTTTCTGATCAATAAGTTGTGCATTACCATAGAAGATACCTAAGCACAATGCAAGGCAGCTGCACACATTTAAACGGTACTGAGTTTTCATTCTCTATGAGGGTTATTAGTACAGCCAAATTAGCAAAAATTATGAAACGAGCATTAAAAATTTAAAAAAAATCAATATTTTAATAAAAAATAACCTTTACAAACCAATAAAATAAGTAAATAAATCTTATTTCATTATTGTAATAAAAAACTGAAAACAGCTTCAAACAGGACATTTTGTTAGAAAAAAATAATTAGTAAGAGTTCAGAAATCAGTTGGTTTGAAAGTAAAAATTTTTTTTTTTACTTTCAGAAAGAATTTTGAATTAATATCATACCTATTTAATAAAAAAAGCCTTAAAAACCCATTTACACATTGAAAATCAATTTATTAAATTCAAAAAGCATTACTTTACATAATATAGGCCTATATTTTGGATCCTGAAGCAAATATTCCAAAATAATGATCATCCTCAGCTTTATTATCCTATTTTTATAAAGTTTTAAAAATAGATAACAGCATATAAACTGGAAATATATTTTAACTGATTTCATTTTTCTTATTAAACAACAATCTTTTATTCATAAAACATCATCACTTCCCCGTTTTAATTCATTTATTATGGATTTAAATAAAAAATATGGTATGCGGGAGAATATTTTTTCTAAAAAACTGGTTTACAATCTGTTTTATTTTTAGTTTTACAGAAAAAATGTTTGATTTTAGTACAATGTTCCATACTGAGGGCCCAGACGTTGTTTACACGTGGACCATTCCTGTATTTGCTGCTATAATTTTTATGGAAATGGCCTACAGTCATTTTAATAAAGAGAAAATTTATGAAACCAAGGATGTAGCAACTAATGTTCTTTTTGCACTGCTCAACTATGGATTGGACATTATCATGAAGGGCTTTTCCCTGTTTGTTATGATGTTTTTTTATCATCACCGCATTTTTGACTGGCAAGAAGGGATATGGTATTGGATTGCTGTATTTCTTGCCCAGGATTTCGCTTATTATGTCCATCATTATGTAGACCATCACTCACGGGTTTTCTGGGCTGTACACATTACGCATCACAATTCTGATTATTTCAATATCAGTACAGGTTTCAGAAGCCCTGTATTCCAACCTTTGTACAGATATCTATTTTTCTCCCCGTTAGCATTCATGGGGTTTCATCCATGGCATATTTTGGTAGCCTACTCGGCTATACAAATCTATGGTACCTTTGTGCATACCCAGTCTATTAAAAGCATGGGCTTTTTAGAGTACATTTTAGTAACTCCTTCCCATCACCGCGTACATCATGCCTGTAATATCAAATATTTAGACCGTAATATGGGAATGGGACTGATTATCTGGGACAAAATCTTCGGAACATTTGAAAAAGAAGATCCCGAAGTCCCTGTAAAATACGGAGTATATCCAAAAATAAAATCTAAAGACCCGGCTACCATGCTTTTTTATGAATGGAGAAGAATAGGAAAAGATATTCGCCAGCCAGGACTTTCCTTTAAAGACAGGATAAAATATCTTTTTTACTCTCCGGGATGGAAGCACGACGGCTCCGGAAAGACGGTAAAACAATACCAAAAGGAATATAACGAAAAGATAAAAAATAAGCCATTACCCGATAAAATAGAAATTTCAGAACCAGAATATCAATATTCAGATAAATAAAATATTCAATGGAAAATCAATACTTTATTTAAAAAAATAACTGCCCCGGCTCAGAGAGCCGGGGCAGTTTTATAATTGTTATAAAAATTTATTTTACAGGTTTGATAGAAACTGCGAAACCACCGCTTCTTACCATTTTAAAATTAATCTTAGACTTGCTGGTAATCTGTTTCTTGTAGATATTATAGCTTTGAGGATTGTCGATATAATCAGCATCTTTTCCATCTTCATAGATTGTTGCTTCATATTTCTTTCCTTTATCCAGGAATGAAAAATCTACAGTATACTCACGCTTATTTTCGTCCGTAATACCTCCTACAAACCAGTTTTCGGTACCTTTTGCTTTTCGGGCAGTAATCACGTAATCTCCAGGCTCTGCAGATAAGATTTTAGTATCATCCCAGTCTGCAGCTACATCCTTGATAAACTGGAATGCATCCATATGCTTTTTATAGTTCTCAGGAAGGTCAGCTGCCATCTGAAGCGGCATATACATCGTTACATATAATGCTAACTGCTTAGCCAATGTAGTCTTTACAAAACGCTTATCTCCAGGGAAATAATAATCTAATTTGGTTTGGAAAATTCCGGGGGTATAATCCATTGAACCTCCCATCCATCTTGTAAAAGGAAGAACGGTCTGGTGATCTGGCTTATTTCCTCCAAAAGCCTCATATTCCGTACCACGTGCTGCTTCTGCAGAAATATAGTTTGGATAGGTACGGCTTTCACCTGTAGGACGTACAGATTCATGAGAATTCACCATTATCTTATACTCATTGGCTTTCTCAGCGATTCTGTAGTAATGGTTGATCGTCCATTGAGAGTAATGATGCTCCCCTCTCGGGATAATATCTCCTACATATCCTGTTTTTACTGCATCATACCCATATTTATTCATCAGCTGGAATGCTTTATCAGACCATCTTTCGTAGTTTGCTGCCGAACCGGATGTTTCATGGTGCATGATCAGCTTTATTCCCTTAGAATGAGCATAGTCATTCAGCATTTTGATATCAAAATCCGGATAAGGAGTAATGAAATCGAAAACAAAATCTTTAGAATGCCCGAACCAATCTTCCCAACCGATATTCCATCCTTCGATCAACAGTCCCTGGAAACCATTTTCAGCTGCAAAGTCGATGTATTCTTTAACTTTTGTATTGTTGGCAGCATGTTTTCCGTTTGGAGTCAGTTTTGAGAAATCCGTTTTATCAATATGAACATTCTCCGCTGTGGAATATGCCCACTGTGATTTCCCGATGATCATTTCCCACCAAACACCCATGTATTTTGTAGGGTGAATGTAAGAAGTATCGGTATACTTTGTAGGCTCATTAAGGTTAAAGATCATCTTAGAGTCCATCACCTGTTCCGCTTTTGGAGCTACAATAATTGTTCTCCAAGGTGTTGTTGACGGAGTCTGGATATATCCTTTTGCTCCCTGTCTGTCTGCTGTCAGATGTGTTTTGAATCTGAAATGCTGTGCATCAACTTCCAGATGGGATGCCGGATAATCTAATACTGCAGCTTCCGCAACGTTGATATATAAAGGTTCTTTCCCTTCTCTTTTTAGCATTAATGGTGACTGAACTGCATTTTTCACTAATGACTGTGATGCATTGGCGTCAAATGCCTGATCCCATTTAGCAGGAATCTCAGAAACTTTTGTTTCCTGATACTGATATTCCTGAGAGTCGTAATCTGCTACCAACCACCAGGCTTTCATATCTGTAGGGAAATCGATTTCAGAATCTTCTTCTCTGATGACGAAATAATTAAGGTTTTTCTGTTGTGGAAATTCATATCTGAACCCCAGACCATCATTAAACAATCTGAATTTTACCACAATACTTCTATCTGTAGAAGCCTGGTTCAAAGTAACCGCCAACTCATTGTAATTGTTGATGTAGTTTTTCTTTTCCCCAAGAACCGGCTGCCACGTTTCATTTTTAGAATCTCTCTTTTCATCTACCTTTGCAAAACCGTTGTTTAAATCGAATTTTGCATCTTCCGGCTTAGCAATTTCGGAAGCAAATTTTATGGCTGTGTCTTTAAATAATCGCAATCCCAATTTAGAATCTTCAACCACTACCGCACCATTGTACTTCAGGTTATAGTAAGGTACTCCTTCTTTCAACTGAAAGCTCATTTCGAACTTCCCATCCGGAGATTTTAAAGATTGGGCTTTCACACCTGTAAACATCATGGAGAGCAACACTGCTCCAACTGTAATTTTCTTCATAATGACTATTTATAATCTTAAAATAGATAAAGTGCTGCGGTAAAGCAACACTTTACTATATAATTCATTTAACTTATTATAATGGTTCGATTTTGTAGATTCCCAGTTTCAGGTCTACAGAAATTTTATAGTTTCCTCCGTTTCCGTTAAACGTAATATTTCCATTACTTCCTTTTGGAGCAAGATATCCTGTATTGCCATCTCCTAAAAGATTTCCCCAATCAAGATCTCCAAAGCTCTGCTGGCCCAGAAATTTAAACTGAGAGCCTGCCGGAAGGGCAAGGGTATGCTCAAACTTACCATCCCCCATGTTGGTCATAGCAATTGCTGTTGCAGCACTCCATGAGTTAACCGTACCTACGATGTATAGGTTTGCAGGATTCCAGACTGTGATTGGGGATGCAGATACTGTGATTGTTTTTTTTGTAGCTTCTGCATCAATAACAATTTTATACATTCCGCTGGCTCCGTTAAACTTAATATTTTCCGCCGGTGCAGCAGATAAATTGGAAGACCAGGTTTTAAAATATTTGTTTTCCTGTTTCATTCCTGCGAAATCTAAACTGTAATTTAATGGGTTCCAGTCCTTCTGTCCCAGGAATCTGAATGTTTTACCGATTTCCAGATAAGTATATATTGTAGAGATATTCTCGTTTTTATACAACAGCTGGGCCTTACTTGCCTCCCAACCTATAGCAGAGGCATCGCCTACTAAATAAAAAGAAGGGTATGTAGTCAAATAAGGAGTTACCTTCATTGAAATCACATTGGAATAAAATACCGCATTCCCTACGGAAGCCTTCATTCTTATTTCAATGTTTTCTTCAATTTCAGGCAGAAATCCCGCATCGATAATAATTTTATTAAAATCTTTTACGGTATAAGTGGTAGTCAAATCACTTGCTGTAAGATCTGTACTTTTAGCATCTTTAAAACCCGTTCCGGCTTTGGCAACCTCCAACGCATTATTGTTTACGACCGCAAGATTAAATTCCGGATTGGTCCAAGTAAATTTTACAGCTTTATCATTTTCGTTAGCTTTAATCATAACCAATGTGGTAGCATCCGCTGATAAAGTCGGAGTTTTCGTTATCTCCAGTACAGCTTTATCTTCATCCTTCTCACAAGAGATCATGAATATCCCAATGAAAACCGCAGCTAATATCTTGAATAAATTTTTCATTTTAAACGGTATTTAAAGGTTAGTAACCAGGATTCTGGATAAGATTAGGATTCGCAATAATATCCCTGTTCGGAATAGGGAAAAGGTTTCTGTAGCTTTCCACGGCTTTTCCTTCTTTTACATTTCCTTTCCAAGGCCATAGGTAATCACCTGTGGTATATCTGTTGAAACGGATAAGATCTGATCTTCTGGTGGTTTCCCAGGACAATTCTCTTGCTCTTTCATCTAAAATGAAATTCAGATTGATAGAAGTTACATTTCCATTGGTATTGCCATACGCACGCTCTCTCAATTGGTTAACGTAAGTGACCGCAGTGGCAACACTTCCACCAGCACCACCTCTGAGAACAGCTTCCGCATACATGAGGTAGATATCTCCCAAACGGTATAAAGGAATATCCGCTTCTACCCAGTTATCGTGGGCGCCGGGAGTTCCGTTACTTTTAATATTTTTATACTTGATAAATGCATATCCATCCGTAAAAACACCTAGGTTATTAATTTCCAGATTCTGCCCTGAGGTAAAGAATCTTCCTCTCTTATCAGCCCCATCGGCAGGAAATAAGCCTACAAATGCCTTTGTAGTTCTTAAACCACCCCATCCGCCACTGACTCCAAAATCAGAAGCCTTCATATCTCCACCTATTGCCGCATGAACCAAATAAGTAGTTCCGCCGTTGGTTTGAGTATTGATTCCGTCAAAATTTACACTTAGAATCTGCTCAGGGTTATTGATATTGTTATCTGCAAGGAATAGCTCGTCATATTTTGGTTTTAGAGAATATCCTGCGGCAATTACTTTGTTACAGTAAGTGATACAGTCTGTATTTCTCTGTGTTCCCGTATATACTTCTGCATTCAAATATAGTTTTGCAAGCAGTGACCATGCCGCTGCTTTATCTGCTCTTCCATACTCATTCGTTTTAGGGTCTTTTAGTTCGCCAGCTACTGCTAAAAGTTCAGACTCAATAAAGGTAAACAAAGCCTTTCTTTCTATTCTTTGTGGAGGAGTTAAGGATCCCGGCACGTAGGTTTCATCCACAAAAGGAACATTTCCAAACATATCAATTGCATGATAATAGGATTGTGCTCTCAAGAAGCGTGCTTCAGTTCTCATCAGCTTAGCTTGTACAAGATTGTCACCGGTAATATTATTTTCCGCTAATTTTTCATCCGTCACATTTCGCAGGAATTCATTACAGAAAGCAATTTCCGTGTACACTCTGTAGTACATAGCTGTAATAAATTCGTTGGAAGAATCCCAGGTCATTTTATGAAGCGTGTGAAGATTCCCGTCATTCCAGCCGATTACAGCTTCATCCGTCGTTAAAACATTCAGGTTGTACATCAGCCTCGTATACTGGGAAAAACCTCCGTTAATTCCGTTGATATCACTGTCAGGCTGGTCACCGTCACCGCTTATCTGCCCTCCCATAGCGAGACCTCCATATAGTTTTGCCAGAATATTTTTATAGTTAGAAAAATCTTTATAGATCACCTTTGCTGTAACATCCGTAATAGGTTCTCTTTCCAAATCATTAACGCATGACGCTGTGGTCAGTAGAAAAGCAACAGAAAGAGGCAGTACTATATTTTTAAGTTTGATTGTATTAAGTTTCATCGTAATTATTATTTAAAATTGAAAATTAAAGCCTAAAGAATATATTCTAGGCATCTGATAGTATCCGTTATCGATTCCGCCAAAAACTTCAGGATCTACTCCTGTATATTTTGTGATCACAAAAACGTTTTGCGCCATAGCGTATACTTTCAGATTACTTCCTTTAGAAAAAATTTCTCCGAAATTATAACCTACGTTGATATTGTCAAGTCTTAGAAATGATGCATTCTCTACATAAATATCTGATTTATATTGAGGTACCGAAAACTTATATTCCGGTGCTGTAGAAAATACATTCTGAAGATATTCGTTGGTAGATGCAGACTGTAAGGAACTGTTGGAGGCCATATTGTTATACACATAGTTTCCTAGCACGGCTCTTGCACTAAGGGCAAAGTCCCAGTTTTTATGAGAAACCTTTGTAGAAAAGCCTAAAATAGCATCCGGAGTAGTTGATTTATAATAATACATATCTTTCGTATTGATTACACCGTCTGCATTTCTGTCTACATAAGCTCCGTCTACAGGTTTTCCGTTCGTATCATATACCTGCTGATATACCCAGAATGCGTTTGGAGCATACCCTACTGCATGAGCCTGGATTCTATTTCCAGATCCCCCCTCAATACCTCCAACTTCCATATTAAAAGATTCATCAGCTCTGTCTTTCAGCTTGGTTATTACCGGCTTGTAATGGGTAGCATTGAAACTTACTTCCCACGTTGTTTTTTCATTTTTAATAGGAACAATGGTAATACTTCCTTCGATCCCTTCATTTTTCATATCACCTACATTCTGCCAGCTGGCATTACTCAGACCCCCTGCAGGTTCATCAGCATACACCAATAAGTCTTTAGTATCTTTTCTGAAAAGGTCGATGGATCCCGTAATTCTATTACTAGCAAAACCATAATCTATCCCTATATTCTTGGTAGTAGTAGTTTCCCAGGTAAGATTTGGGTTATAGTTGGTAGGTCTGAACATAAAATAATATTCATTCCCAAATTGATAACCTGCTCCCGGATAACTTGGATTGTAAGAAGCAAAGGCAGGATAATTATTAGGTTTATTCCCATTAAGAGCTGGTAATTCCTGCTGTCCTGTTTTCCCCCATCCTGCTCTCAGTTTCAATGTACTGATTGATGAAATATTTTTGATGAAACTTTCTTCGTTAAGCTTCCATGCTAAGGAAACACCCGGAAAGACACCCCACACATTATCTTTCGTTCCGTTAAAGAATCTGGAAGAACCATCTCTACGTACAGATCCTGAAATAACGTATTTGTTAGCTACTGTAAAAATTGCTCTTCCATAAAAAGAGATCAGTGTGTTTTGCGTTTCAAAATTCAGGTCCTGTGCATTGATTCCGGTTCCTTTATAGGTAGTCGCTCCTGGAATATTCAAACGGAAGTCCTGATAAGCATATCCTGCTGTAATGTCTACACCAGTATTGATTGCACTTATATTCTTAACATAATTAAAATAGGTTTCCAAGAGCTTGTTATTCTTCTCCATAGAATAAAGATTCGAACTGCCCTTATCGGTATAGCCTTGTCTTAAATTAGCATCTTTAAATTTATGTCCTTTACTTTTTGTATAATCGTATCCGGCATTTACATTGAAATGCAGGTCAGGAAGAAAATGAAATTTATAATCTAACTGAATATTTCCCAATCCTCTTGTTACCGATGATACATCTCTTACCCCGTCAATCATCCCCAGCGGGTTTGAATTGGCATTTGCGTTAAATCCGGTTGCGGCTCCTGGATCCAACCACTCATAGTAACCTCCATACTTGGTATTTCCTGAATAAACAGGCTGTGTAGGATCAAAATACGTAGCTGCCTTGATCACTCCACCGTCTACAAATTGGTTATCCGTAAAAGTCCCTTTTGCATTTACATTCACTGATAAATGATTATCAAAGAATTTTGGATTTAAGTTCAAACCTACTGAAGTTCTTCGGAATGAATTTGATTTTACAATACCATTCTGCTCGTTATAGCCTAATGATAAACGATAAGGCAGTCCTTTAATACCTCCTGAAAGGGCGACATTATTATCCGTACCCCATGCTGCCTGATAAATCTTATCCTGCCAGTTGGTATCTGCATTTCCCAGTTTTGTTTTGTAGCTGTCCGGAGCATAAGTGTTGACAAAGTCTCTAAATTCCTGTGCCGTCAGTACATCTACATTTCCCATTTTGGTAGACACTGAGGTTACAGTAGAAAAATTCAGTTTGAATTTTCCGGAAGTTCCTTTTTTGGTTGTAATCAGGATAACACCATTGGAAGCTCTGTTACCATAAATAGCGGTAGCTGAAGCGTCTTTCAGGATATCAAATGTTTCGATATCGTTAGGGTTTATGAGGGATAACGGGTCAGAAACACCATTCATTCCCACAAAATCCTGAGGAACACCATCAATAACGATCAATGGAGAGTTTTCTCCACTTAAAGAAGAGGTACCTCTGATTCTGATCTTTGTTCCTGAGCCTGGAGCTCCACTGTTATTGGTAATCTGTACGCCAGGTGTCTTTCCCTGGATCAGCTGTCCTGCAGAGGTAGCTCCTCCATTGAAGTCCTTTGCAGTAACTGAAGTTATAGACCCTGTAAGGTCAGATTTCTTCTGTTTTCCATACCCAATCAACACTACCTCCTCAATTTTCTTTTCCTTTGTGACAGAGTCTGTTGTCTGCGCATGCATTATTGTACTGGCCAATAAAAAAGCAGGCGCGATTTTTAATACTGTTGTAAAGTTATTCACAATCATATTTTTTTATAGTTTCGTTTTTTCAGTCATATTCTGGCTTGAAGCCAGACTCGCAATTTATAAAAAAAATAGAATTATTATAAATTTAATATAATTTTAGTTAAAATTATGTATATTACGAAACCTATTTTAGTTAAAATTTTAAATTCCAATATTTTACAACGACTTATGCATAGCATAGTATTTACGCTAAATTAGCAAATTGTTAAACGTTTGTTTAACTTTATTTCATATCCACATGGAAAAAAATAAAGGAGTAAGGCATAATAACTCCACAAAGAGCGGTATTCAAGAGATAATCCTTATCTTTGCAGTCAAAACTTTACTATAAATGTCAAACAGAAAGATGATTACGGCAGCTTTGCCTTATGCAAACGGACCGGTTCATATAGGGCATTTGGCAGGTGTCTATATTCCTGCGGATGTTTATGCAAGATTTCAGAGAAGATCAGGAAAAGATGTAGCGTTTATCTGTGGTTCAGATGAGCACGGAATTCCTATTACCATAAGAGCTAAGAAGGAAGGGGTTACCCCACAGGATATCGTAGATAAATATCACGAGATCATCAAAAAATCCTTTTCAGATCTGGGAATCTCATTTGATGAATATTCAAGAACAACTTCTAAGAACCATCATGAGACCAGCCAGGACTTCTTTAAGGTTCTTTATGAAAAAGGAAAATTTACTGAAGAAATTTCTGAACAGTATTTTGATGAGCAAGCGGGAGAATTCCTTGCTGACCGTTATATTGTAGGAACCTGTCCCAACTGTGGCAACGAGAACGCTTATGGTGACCAGTGTGAGAAGTGTGGGTCTACCCTTTCTCCTTCAGAACTGATCAATCCGAAATCCATGCTAAGTGGAAATGTTCCGATCCTTAAAGAAACGAAGAACTGGTATCTTCCTTTAAATGAATATGAAGACTTCTTAAATGAATGGATTATTGAAGGGCACAAAGATGACTGGAAACCGAATGTATACGGACAGGTTAAGTCGTGGCTAAATGACGGACTGAAACCACGTGCAATGACCAGAGACCTGAACTGGGGAGTTCCTGTTCCTCTTCCGAATGCAGAAGGAAAAGTTCTTTATGTATGGTTTGATGCGCCGATCGGGTATATCTCTTTCACTAAAGAATGGGCCGCGAAAAACGGAAAAGACTGGAAGGATTACTGGCAAAGTGAAAGCAGTGACCTGGTACACTTTATCGGAAAGGATAATATTGTATTCCACTGTATTATTTTCCCAGCTATGATGAAAGCTCACGGAGATTATATCATGCCTGACAATGTTCCGGCTTTTGAATTCCTGAACCTTGAGAATGATAAAATCTCAACCTCAAGAAACTGGGCGGTATGGGCACATGAATATGTAGAAGATTTCCCTGGTCAGCAGGACGTATTAAGATATGCGCTTCTTTCTTCAGCTCCTGAAACAAAGGATAACAATTTTACATGGAAAGATTTCCAGACTAAGAATAATTCTGAATTGGTAGGGATTTTCGGAAACTTCATCAATAGAGTTGCAGTTCTTGTTCACAAATATTATGATGGTGTTATTCCGCAAGGGGATGTAAACAGCTCTGAATTGCAGGAGATACACAAAGCAGCAAAAGAAATTTCAGGATTCCTGGAAAACTATGAATTTAGAAATGCTTTATCTGCATTAATGAATCTTGCCCGTTTTGGAAACCAGTATCTTCAGACAGAAGAACCTTGGAAAACGATTAAAGACAGCCCTGAAAAGACTGCACAATCTTTATTTGTGGGAGCACAGATTGCTGTAGCTTTAGCTCAGTTGTGTGAACCTTTCATGCCTTTCAGTTCCGAAAAGCTATTGAATATGTTCAATGTGGAAAAGAAAACATGGAATGATATTGAAACCCAATCTGTTTTAATTGAAACCGGACACAAAATCAACGAATCATCCCTTCTTTTCTCAAAAATTGAAGATGATGTGATTGAAGCTCAGATTCAAAAATTAGAAGATACCAAACAAAACAATAAAAAAACAAACCCTAACGCAAATCCTATGAAAGAAGAGATCTCTTTTGATGATTTTACTAAAATAGACCTTAGAACAGCAACCATTTTAGAAGCTGAAAAGGTAGAAAAAGCAGATAAACTATTGAAACTTACTGTAGATACAGGAGTAGATGTAAGAACTGTTGTTTCAGGAATTGCCGAAAGCTTCACTCCGGAGGAATTGATTGGGAAGCAGGTAATGATCTTACTGAACCTTGCTCCAAGAAAAATCAGAGGAATTGAATCTCAGGGAATGTTATTATTAACGACTAAACCTGATGGAAAATTATCTTTCGTAACGCCGGATGACAGCAATGTCGAAAACGGTATTGAGATCGGATAATTACCCATAAATCAATATTTAAAGGGGCTTTCTTTCAAGATAGCCTCTTTTTGATTCTATACAATCCAGATGATCAATTAATCAATAAAAGATGAAGCAGGTACTTCAATATTGAAACGTTTTTTAGAAATAGTATATGGTTAGCAAAAGCGTATTAAGGAAACTCTCAGATTTCGAACTCGAAAAATATATAAAAGAAGACAACCGTTTTGTTCCGGAAGCTGTCTCAATGGCTTTTGAGATATTAGTAGAACGAGGGCGGATTTTTACGGAAGAGGAAAAAACCGCAGTTCAGGAGTTGATTCAAAGTAAAAAAAATGCAGAAGAAGCAAAGTTTACAGAAGAGCAGGAGCTTTGGAAAGACCATATCACAGAAGACCCTGCTGCTATCAAGCTGTATTCGAGAACAACCGTTTTTGTAAGCAGTGTTGTTCTGGGTACCATTCCCGGAGCTATCTTACTCTGCCTGAATTTGATAAAATTAAAAAAATATTTCCCAGCCCTCCTTACATTGATATTTGGTTTTCTTTTTTTCTTTTTGCAGGAACACGTTTTTCAATCTTATTTTGATTTCAACACCACATCACGATACAATCCGGCCATGGCAGTTATAGCCGCTGGAACATTAAGCCTGGTTGGTATCTGGGTCGCAAGTATTCCAAAAAAGATGCCTTACAGAGCCAAATCTTATGTTTTCCCTGTCATTTTATGCATTGGAACCGCTGCTCTGATGTTCTATTATTATCAGGATTGGTTTTCCATTTATCCATTACTTGGGCTTATCCGTTTATTCAGATAAAATATATTTTTGAAACTTATTTCGTTACCCACTTTACTCCTCGCGCCAAAGCTAAACAAGCCGAATCTGGCTGTGGGGTAACCGTTTTTATCGGGATTAAAAAAATCATTCCATGAGATACAATCTTATGGAATGACAATATATATGATCATCGAGAAGTAGCTTTGTATACCAATGATTGCTATTTCTTAGTCAGTTTTGCCAGATAAGAATCCTCATCCTTCAATATTTTTTCTATGAGAAAACCATTATTCTCCGCTGCATTTTTCAGGGTATCGAAATCCAGGTACAGCCATGTGATTGGTTCTTCAGATTCACCTTTATAATGCACTACATAGTCTAATTCCCCATAATATCCGCCGGCAGGAATATACACTCCACCGTCTTTATCCCGGTCAAACATATAGAGAATATCAGTGCTGTCGATCAGGATCTGTCCGTTATCATTTAATAAAGCATGTAATTTTTGAAGATAAGGATCTATTTTAGAAAGACTTTCAAAAACCCCTGTGCCATTCATCAATAATAAAACAGTATCGAAAGTTTCTCCTGAAAAATCAAGGATATTTTCACAAACAGCATTTTTGATCCCTCTCAGTTTACAAACCTCAACAGATTTTGGTGAAATATCCAGAGCCATCACCTCAAGGCCTTTTTTATTTTGAAGATACAAAGCATGAGAACCGGCTCCGGCTCCTATATCCAAAACTTTTCCTTCGGATAGCTTCATTGCCTTCTGCTCAATATTATTCATTTCTTCAAAATCTCTGAATAAGTAATTTACAGGAAGTTCATCCAGTTCAGAAATTGATGTTTCAGTCTGCAGATCTTCAGGATTGTCATTGTGATAATAATCCCAGATCGCTCTGCCCATTAAATCTTTCATAGTGCAAAGATACAAGTTAAAAATGGAGAATTAAAAGTTGAAAATTGAAAATCTACCGTCCCAATCTCAGTAATACAACATCTACAACATCGTCAATCAAAGTTTTACTTCGGTCTTTCGATGATAAAGATGAGTAGAATAATTAATACTTTAGGTTTTGGCTAAAGCCGGATGACGTTTGATGGATATGGTAAGCGGACTAAAGTCCGCTTCTATTGAATTTTATATTGAATTTCAATACTAATTCTCCTGTAAAAAGTATAATCTTCTCTTCACCACCTATGACCTATCAACTATTCCATCGAATTCTTCTCCCGATGTCTGTCCGCCTGGGACTCATTTTCAGCAACTCCCGCTTTCCAGTAAGAATAGGCATACAGTTCCTGGGAAGTCCAGTTTTTATCTTTTCTCAGATAAGTACGGATTTCTTTAACACTTGAAAACTCACAGGCCACATATCCAAACTTCCGGGTTTCGGGAATGTCAATATTTTTTACTGCTTCCGGCATCTTACTACCAGCTTGAGGCTGTGCATTATGAAGCCACTTAAAATCAATATCAGCTTGAGTTACTAAGATCTGTTCATCTTCTTTTCCATGAACTTCAATGATACAGATTCCTTTTACAGTTGGAGGCAGGGTTTCTAAAATAGCACTTAAAACAGGAATTGCCGTAGCATCTCCCGCCAGCAAATACCAATCAGCTTCAGGATACAACTCCTTTCCATCCAGACGCATCATGACTCCCAGTTTTGAGCCTGCTTCCGCATCCCTCACCCATTTCGAGGCGGGTCCACCGTCTCCATGATCTACAAAATCAATGATCAGCTCATTTTTCTCAAGATCAATTCCTCTGTGTGTATACGTCCTGATAGCCGGGGCAACTTCCTTAGCAGGATATACCCACTGCTGATTTTCATCCAAAATTGGAAAATGAATTTCGTTTAAACCAGCTGGAGGAACTGCAATTTTATTGTTATCTCCTACTACCGTATTTTTGAACAAATGAACTTCAGGTGAATAGAGATAAACCCTGATAAAATGGTCAGTGATGTATTCTTTTCTCGTCACTTCGGCAACAATCTGCCCTGTTGAAATTTTCGCCATAATTGAAATTTTTTTTAAAATTAATATCCGGTTTCCAACCAACGTCAGAAACCGGATGTCTAAGAAAATATCATTCAGATCAAGGCTGTATACCCTAATCTATTTTTAAAAATCAAATGTATAAGACAGATTGAATGTTCTTCCTCTTCCTTTGTAATTAAACAGTTCCGGAAGTCCGTAAGAAGAATATAAAACCTGAGAACGCTTGCTCCAAATCGTCTGATAATCTGTATTAAACAGGTTCTGGATTCCTAAGTTGAATTTACCCCAGTTGAATCGGTATCCAATCATTAAATCGGAGGTATTATATCCCTCCACTACATTATTAAGCTCATCTTTCTGTTTGAAATTCTGCAGCGACTGGAATCTGAACGACCAGTCTTTAATATTGTACCCGATATAAGTTACTAATTTTGATGGTGAAGCATTATAGATCTCCTGTTTTTGCCATTCTCCTTTATTGTCTACCTCAGATTTAATCAAAAGTCCGCTGGCTCCAAAGTAAACGCCATTGCTTAAAGCATAGGAAACCTCAGCTTCGATTCCCATATTTCTTAATTTCAAATCGTTCACCAAAATCTGAAACGTCTTTTTATCTACTGCAACACTCTTATCAGAATTACTTAAAAATCCTGCAATCTGTGCTCTTAAACCACCTTTATTGACACGATATCCCACTTCAAACTGATTGGTTTTGATAGCCTGTAATGGCTGGTCTTTCACATTGATACTTGATACCACATCCCAGTTCGTTCCATTCAGTTTATAAGTACCGATTCCATAAAACTTCGCTGGATCTGCCAAACTTGCTCCCTGAGAAAATGTTCCCCAAACCTGGTGCTGTTCATTGAATTTATATAATAATCCTGCGTTAGCAAGGGTTACATTATAAGAGCTTTCACCTCCGGGAATGGCAGATGCTGTTGCTCCATATCCCATTGCCACCTGAGTTTGCTGCTCAGATCCTACAAAATCATCCATTTTCACCGTGATGTTCTGATAACGGATTCCTGCATTAACCTGTAACTTGGGAAGGATATTATACTTTGCCTGAACATATCCTGCATAACTCTGAGAATGGTTGGTAGGATATCTTCCCAACCTGTATTTTGTTTCATTGATCAATCCACCGCTTGACATTGTTTTAGTCATATCATAAACCGACTGGTTTCCTTCAAACTTTTCAAAATCTATGTCTGCTCCATAAGTAATATTCAGCCCTCTCCATGATTTTGATAATAAAGCTTTTATCCCGGAATAATAAGTATCCTGCTGTGAAGAGGACATATAGGCTGTTTTTCCGCTCTGCAGCGTCACATTTCCGGGGAAAGGATAAAATCCTAATTTCTCACCACGGGTAGCAAACTGTACATATAGGTCCTGCCCGCCAAGAATTCCGTTTCCGGTATAGGCTACCGTTCCCATATAACGTTCTGTTCCTACATTTTTATCGGAAGAAAAACCGTCTCTCATTTCCAGCAAAGAAGCATTTTTTGTAGTGAAAGCACTTAAGTTTTCACCTAAAAAAAGACTTCGGTCTCCATTAAACTTGGAGTTATAATACTGAAGGGAAGCTGTTATTTTATGTTTATTGTTAAACTGATATCCTCCTGTAGCCAGAATATCTACAGACTGGTTGTACTGAAGGTCAGTTTGGGTAATATCGGTAAAAAGCTGATTCTGATCTGCACCATACACTCCTCCATTTTGCTGGTAAGCAATTCCCAATCTTCCGAAGAACTTCTCTCCTTTTCCTGCAATAGACTGTGCAGCACGGAAGTCATGATCATCTTTACCCATAAATCCTGTGCGTGCTCCCAGTTCAGTCTCTCCACTAATTCCTTTTTTGGAAGGGGTTTTTGTAATAATATTGATGATACCGCCGGTTGCATTACCTCCATAAATAGAGCTGGCTCCGGAAAGCACTTCTATTCTTTCAATATTAAAGGGGTCAATGGCATCCAGCTGACGGCTGATGGCACGGATACTGTTCAATGAAACACCGTCAATCATTACCAGCGCAGAACGTCCCCTCATATTCTGTCCATAATTGGTTCTTCCCTGTGGACCGATATCCATACTTGGAATTAAGATCGAAAGCATTTCTTTAATAGGAACTCCACTTTTGGCCTGTTCCTGAATTTTTTCTTTCTGAACCACCCAGACTGTTCCGGGAATTTCAGAGATTTTCGTAGGTTTTCTGGAGGCTACGATCACTACATCGTCAATACCTTTAGAGGCTATAGAATCCTTAGCTGTCTGGGAAAATAGTAATCCCGAAGCCAACAGACCTATGAATACATACTGCTTTTTCATTCTTTCTACTCGAAGTTTTATAATCCCACAAAGATAATTTTTATTACTTCTAAATAAAAATAACTAAAGATAAAATTATTCATGATTTTAAAAACCAAAGAGTATGAGACTCATTTATAAAGTTCATGAAAAACGTAAAATCCCAGCCTGCAAGAGGTCCGGGATTTTACTCGTGAAAAACAAGGTTATTTTTTATACCGCAGGTCCGGCTGCGTCTTTTATTTCTTCTAATAATTTTTTTCGTTCATGAAGTCTTCTTCTTGCAATAACGGATTTTCCTCCAATTACCCTTACAAATCTCAGGTATTGGAAACGTTTTGCTCCAAAATGATGGGTGATTACATACAACAATACTCCGAATCCCACCATAATGATATACCCGAATATCTTCTTGGTGGCGATAATAATAGCATTCAGCTGGATAACCTTCATATTGGCAGCAACATTCTGAGGGGTAACCGTCATAACATCCATATAAACGGCAAGATCTCCTACTGCTGTAATCTGAAACCGGTATTGAAACCAGGAATACAGGGTTGAGAAAATACCTACTGCCAGAAAAGTTCGCCATACCAACACAAGTCCTATTGCTGCAAGCATTTCATCCATTTCAAGCTTATCTAAAGTATAAAACCATACTGAAATAAACAGTGAACACATTCCATAGCCTTTTAGGAACATCGGCAGATACCAATGATCATAACTAAATTCCAATACCATCGAAAAATACATAATGATGGCATATCCTATCATCCCGGCAAAACCTGAAAATATATACATCTTCAGTGGTTTTTCTTTTTTAAACCAGAATATGGCAATAGCCCCGGCTAATATAATTCCGGGAATCATAAGTAAACTAAGTCCGGCATTAGTCACCTGATCATATCCCAAAACTCCCACGGCAAAAGTCGTCTGAAGAGAGGCTGTTCCTAAAAACATTCCCAGCCAAAATAACATAAACAAACCATGCTGCACGTTATTTTTTGTAAATATTTTAAATGAAAGATAAGGTCGCTTTAAGGTTAACTGACGGATACTAAGCAATGCAAAGCTTATAAAAGCTGCAATACTAGCATTAATAATGTGTTTTGAATTCAGCCAATCCTGTTGTCTGCCGAAAGAATACACATATGCCGAAAACATAAAAGTGGATATAAACAGCAGTATGCTTAGCCAGTCGATATAATGCAGAGGGACTTTCAGCGCAAAATATTTATTATGCATAAAGATCCAGTGAATAAGTGCCAACGCAAAACATAAAACTGAAATAAAGATGTAAAACTGCTGCCAGTTATACAGAAGGGAAAATTTGGCAGCATAATAGGCTGCTACCTGATTCATTACCAAAACAAATGTATAGAACAGTCCATAAAACATTCCCCGGTTACCAATCATCATCATGAGTGGCAGGAACAATTCTATAGTGACCATCATTTTCATAAATCCAATCAGAAGAGAGGTAGATACAAAAATCATTGGCTCTAAAGTGGTGGCATTCACATAGCTCAGCAGCCCTAAAAGCACAAGCAGCAATACCATTTTATCTCGTACTTTGAATCTCATTTTCATTCTAAGAACAACCGGCATACATGCTCCCATCCCAATGGTAGTGGCATAATTGGCCCACATGAAATATTCTGTTAACGCTCCGGTACCGCTCACCAAATGGCTGATATTCCCAGTATAGACCCCGCCAAGCGGCATTACCACTGCAAGCAGTAATACAATCAGCAGCAGCTGTATGGGTTTAGGTACCCAGTCGTTATATAATCCTTTATTGTACATGTTTTTATTTGATCATAGATTTCAGATATCAGATAACAGACTTTTTACATTCATCTTCAGTTTCCATCATAACATTAGGTCTGAAATCTGACATCTTATATCTTTTAGTCTTCATTAATATTCACATTCATATTCATTCCTGCACTCAGTTTATCCATATCTTCTTTTTTATTGGAAGCTGTAAATTCTATTCTTACAGGGATTCTTTGCTGCACTTTAATGAAGTTTCCGGTAGAGTTATCGGTAGGTACACTTGAATATCTTGATCCGGTAGCCGCAGACACTGCTGTGACAACTCCTTCAAACTTCTTACCACCCAAGGCATCTGCCGACATCGTTATTTTTTCACCAATTTTAATAGTAGGCATCTGACTTTCAAGGAAGTTAGCAGTAACCCACTTCTGACCATTCAAAACAATGGTAGCCACCTGCTGCCCCGGCTGAATCAGCTGGCCTTCGGAAATCGTTCTTCTTCCCATTACCCCATCATAAGGAGCCGTGATTACCGTATATGAAAGGTTAATTTTTGCCATGTCCAACGCAGATTTCGTTCTTTTGATTTCTGCATCATTAATCCCAAGTCTGCTTTTCACTTCCGTTGTAGATAGATTTGCTGACTGCTTCTGATTAACCAGCGTTTCATAAGCTGCTTTCTGAGCATCATATTCTGTTTTTACCTGGTCATATTGTTGTCTTGTCACCGCTTCAGCTGACAAAAGATTTTTATACCGGTTTAAGTTTTGTTCGGCGTTCCAAAGTCGGGCTTTAGCACCGGCAATATTGGATTCCATTACGTTGATGTTGTTGGAAACTGTATTTACAGAAGAGCCCGTAGCTGTTTTCTGAGCTATTGCATTCTGATAAGCAGCTTCAGCCTGTCCCAATTGTGTCAGGATTTCACGATTGTCAAGAACCACCAGGGTATCTCCTTTTTTTACCTTTTGGTGTTCGATAAATTTAATGTCTTTGATATAGGCAGAAACCCTTGTATTGATTGGATTAATAAATTCCTCAACCTGAGCGGCTTCTGTATAGGTTTTATTCCCGATATGGAAATATTCACGGATTAACCAGAACAGCCCGAAACCAATCAACATAAAAACGATGATGTTGGAAATGATTGCTCTGATTTTATTTCTTTTATTTTGCTTCTTTTTACCTTCCCCGCTTGGTTTTGCAGGAGTTTGAGGTGTATTTTGAGTCGTTTGTTCCTTGTTTTCCATTGTGGTGTTTTCAGTTTTAAAAATTAAAGAGTTCCTGTAGATTTCAAAAGGTTATAATACTGATACAAAACATTGATCTCCGCATTGGCATAATCAAGTTCTGACTGCAGTTTCTGGTTCTGGGCATCAATCATTTCTGCCTGTACGGCCAATTGGTTCAGATACTTGGCTTCCGTAATCTTGTAATTCTCTTCCGCCAGTCTTTTTGAATCGTTCAGAATATCCGCCTGCTGAATTGCCTCCTGGTATTTTGTATAGGCAGCATTCACTCCCATATCGATGTTCTGCTCTGTCAGTGTTATGGCATCATTAGCCTGGTTCTTTTGCAGCTCACCTAATTTTACCTTTTCTTTTGTTTTATACAGTGTATCTATATTGTAGCTAAGGGAAACCCCCGTCTGCCACCCTCCTGAATACATATCCAAAACAGGGTTTCTTGTGGTAATTGGCCTCTGCAAAGTATAGCCACCAAATCCAGCTATAGTAGGCATATTATCGGTCTTTATAATTTCAATATTCTTATCTGCTATATCTCTGTTTTTCTGTGCTGATTTCATCAAAGGGTTACTATCGTGAGCCAGGCTCATATAATATTCCATTCCTATTCCTGATTCTTTATTTTCAATACTTTCAGTAGGAACAATCTCTGTGTCGGATGATAAACCTAATGCGATATTTAAATTATAGTTAAGGATTTTTTTATTGTTTGAAAGGGTTAAAATCCCCTGATCCAGGTTTTTAATAGCCAATTCACCACGAATCACCTCATTTCGTGTCACCATGCCCTGTTGATAGAACTTCTGGATATTTTTAAGACGTTCCTGAGCCAGCTTTTTGTTGTTTTGAAATACTTCTTCCTGATTCAACGTTTTGTATATATCCAGATAATTTGAAATCACTAAAAATTTCACATCCTGTTTATTCTTCTCCAGATCCAATTCAGAAAGCTGTTCCCGGAGACCTGCCATTTCAATAGACTTACTCACCAATCCTCCTTTGAAAATCAGCTGTGTTGCCTGTACCGCATATGAACTTCCGTAATGGGGCATAGGAATAGTGGTGGAATTTGAAAAATCTTTGTCAATAGCTACCGCATTTCCCAAGTAGAACTGGCTTGTAGAAGCCGTAATGGTGGGTAATTTCTGAAGTTTTACAACATTAGTGTTCTGTTTGGCGATGTCAATATTCTGAGCAGAAACTTTTAACTGCTGGTGGTTTCGAACTGCCAGTTCGGCAACCTCATCGGCAGTCATCTGTTTAATCTGTTGAGAAAAAAACAGCGCAGGAAAAGCTGCTATCAAAAGAGATAGTGCTGTTTTTATTTTCTTTGTCATTTTACCTTGTTTTACGAATACAAAGTTAGGGCAATAACAAAATCAATCAAATGTTTGATTCTTGGAAAAAGATGTTCAAATGTAGTATTTTAGTTTTCAAACTGATGCCTATATTGTTTAGGGCTTACCTCAAGATGTTTTTTAAAAAAGTGCGAAAAAGAGTATTGATCGCTAAATCCGAGGATAGAAGAAACCTCTGAAACCGGTTTATTGGAAGAGTTTAAAAGCACTTTTGCTTCATTGATGACAATAGCAGCAATGATTTGGCTTGCGGATTTCCCTGTAACGGACTTCACCACCGAAGAAAGATGTCTGGTTGTAATGGATTGCCGTTCTGCATAAAACTCTACGCTCCTTTCTGTAAGGTGGTACTCTGCAAGATCGGTAAGAAATACAAAAACAATCTCTTCCTGCCTGGACATCTGATTCATAGAGTTGTTATCTTCTTTGGAGATAATTCCCGCCATCTGGTAACAGAAAACAGAAAACAGATGCTCTACCATTTCTTTTTTGTACAGCATTTCAGTTTCAGAATCCAAAATATATTTTAGGAAATTGACACTTTTCCATACTACCTCCATTTCGCTTTCCGGAAAAGGCACTCCTTTGTTCATCTGCTGTCTGAAATAACGGTAAGTAATCAGGCGGTTGAACTTCAATGATAAAGTAGAAATAAATTCTCTTTTATAGGAAACCATCCGGGACTGGAAATCCCCGCTCACCGCTACTACTTCATAAATCGTTTGTGGATCGGTCACCATAAACATATTGGATGAAAGCTCCAGGTCATTGAAATGCTGCCTAAGCTTTAGGGTTCCGGATTTAATAAAAATAAATGCTGGATTTTCAGGACGGAATGGTTTATCAACAGCAATTCTCTCAAAGATATTGCGTTGGGTAAAAATTTCAACTCCGAATTTTTCTAGGGCAGACATATCACAAATTTAAGCAAACTTATTACCGATTACAAAATTTTATTATTTTAGCGTTTACCAAATTCACTATACTATGAGAAAGGTTGATTTATTATTTGCAGAATATAGCAAGAGCCATAGAAACGCAACCAACAAATTGATACACTGGATCTGTGTACCTTTGATTTTCTGGGCTCTTCTGGGCTTCATTTCCCTTATTCCATCGCCTCATTTCTGCTTCTCTTACTTTGGATGCATCAGTATTGTAAGTATGATTACTGTTTTATTGGTTACCTTTTTCTATCTACGGCTCTCCCTTCTGATCAGTATCATCATGGTTTTCATGATGCTGGTAACAGAACACTTTATCTATCTTACCAATGTTCATTTCGGAAAACAATCATGGATCATCTATCTTACCATATTCATTATTACCTGGATCTTCCAGTTTATCGGACATAAAATTGAAGGTAAAAAGCCTTCCTTTTTAAAAGATTTACAATTTTTACTGGTAGGGCCTATCTGGCTGCTGAGTTTCATCCTTAAAAAAACAGGAATCCGGTATTAATCTTCCAAAACGTACAATAAAACCCGGATAACTTCTATTCTCCTTCCAACGTTCCGTAAAAGTATTATTTATTAAAATAATTCCAGCCCTTTACAACCTTTACAACAATTAAGTCATCTTTTATAGTATATAGAGAGTATTGCCTTTGAAATAAGTATTTCAAGCATGCTTTTTGATACCATCTTAATAAACTAATTATGAGAACTCTGTTTTTACCCTTATTTTTCCTTGTCTTTATGAACTGCAGCAAGTCAAATGCTGACAAGCAGGCTGTGAATGCTGATTTAATGGAAGTTATTTCTGAAGATAAGATTGTTTCTGATGTCGCAATACCTCCACCACCTGCTCCTGCTGAAATTTCAAAAGCATCTGCAGTAACCTCTACCAGCATTCCAAAAAAAACAGATACTATTTCAAGGAAAGTGATCAAAAACGGAGATATGAGAATCCAGGTTGGCGATATTAAAAAAGCACAATCTCAAATCAATGATATTCTAAAAAAGAATAATGCTTATATTCAGAAAGAGCAGTTCCAGAATACAGATACTGATGATCATCTGAACCTTACCATTCGTGTTCCTCATAAAAGTTTTGATGAACTTGTTAATTCTTTTTCAAATGGAGTGGGTTCTGTTCTTTCCAAAAATATTTCATCCAATGACGTTACTGAAGAATACACTGACATTACCATAAAACTGGCCAATAAGAAAATATATCTTGAAAAATACCGCGACATGCTTAAAAGTGCTGCCACTACAAAAGACATGCTGGAAATCCAGGAAAATATCCGGGAACTGGAAGATGAAATTGATGTAGCGGAAGGAAGGCTTCGTTTTATTGACGACCGGGTTAATTACAGTACGTTGGAAGTAATTTTATATAAAGAAAAAGTAAGAAGTTCAGCGACCTCCAACATAGGATTTGGGAGCAGATTTGTAGATTCTCTGGCAGAAGGCTGGAATAGTTTTGTAAATTTCTTCCTGGGAATTATTTCTTTTTGGCCGTTTTTGCTTCTTATTCCTATCGTCATCTTCTTATGGAAAAAATGGAAGTCAGGAAAAACAAAATAATAAAAATACTTTTTTTACAAAATAAAATTCCAGGTATCAGCTATAATACCTGGAATTTTATTGCATTTTCAATGATTTAAGCATTATAAAAATCTTTAACAGTTTCAAGCACCTGTTCCTCTGACATCTTCTGTGCTGTATCTAATGTTATCTTAAGGTTTTTAAATTGGGCCGTATCATGGAGATACTTCTTAAGCTCTTCCTGAATGGTTCCCGGGCCTGTAATATAAACTTCCTGGGAATTGGTCAGGAGATGCTCTATTTCTTTAAAAAATTTTACTCTGTTAGTACGTTCTGCATTATTTCCTGCATTTTCACTTGAATTCCCATGCTGTATTTCTGCTTTTACAGGGCTGCACAGGAAAAACTTGAACGCATTCTGAGCATCATGGTTTTTTACAACAATTGCCTTTTCTGTATCTATCCACAGCCCGGCTAATTTCTTGTCTGACATAATTTTATTTTTTGGTGTTATGAGCTACATCCAACAAGAATGGTGCAAAGAGGATGTTAATAGCTGTTAAATATTCTTCATGAGGCTGTGAAGTGATTTTGCAGACTTATATTTATTTTACTATTCTCTCGTTGAAAGGCTCAGTATAATATAACCAAGTAATTTCTAAGGCTAAATAAAATTAACTGTAGAGATGGCTTCACCTTGCAATGGTGGGTGAAAAACTATTTACCCAGCACAAATACAGCAGGAATTTTGTGGAGTTCCGGCTTTTGTTTTTGCCAGTCTTTTATTGTTTTTGTTTTTATAAATTCATGTTCAGGATCGTTGATATTGGCAGCAATGCACAACTTTGTGCTGGATGGCAAGAATTTCGTCAGATCTTCAAAAAGCTGATTGTTCCGGTAGGGTGTTTCCATAAAGATCTGTGAATACCCCGTTTTCTGCACCAAACTTTCCAGGTGCATAATCTGTTTCTTCTTCTCTCCTTTATCAATAGGAAGGTAACCGTGGAACGTAAATTCCTGTCCATTGAATCCACTTGAAATCAATGCAAGGATAATGGATGATGGTCCGGAAATAGGAATTATTCTGATATTCTTCTCATGACACCATTTTACAATCAGGTTGCCCGGATCAGCAATGCAAGGCAGTCCAGCCTCTGAAAGCAGTCCAAAGTCCTGTCCTTTTAGCATCAGATCCTGTGCTTCTTTAATATCAGCCCCTTCTGTGTATTTATCTAATAAAAACAGCTTCAGATCGGCCTGTTTCTTTTCCGGAGCAAAGAATTTAATCACCTTTCTTGCTGTTTTTTCGTTTTCTACAAAGAAATAGTCCGTCTGCATGATATAATCCTTTAAAACAGGCGAAAAATGGTTAATAGAGGTATTTTCTGATAAATAAGCTGGGAGTAAAAAAAGCATTGTATTATTTTTTTGTTCTTTCGTTGAGTGAGGGTTGTGGGAAGTATTTGGTAAGCTCCATAGAAAAGGTAACGGAAGTAATTTTCCAGACACCATTGATTTTCATGAGTGTCCAGATCTCTTTTCCCCAGTTTTCCATTTTGCCGTCATACCAAAAGCTGTAATCAAAATTGGCAGATGCTATGGCTCCGTCTTCAATAATCTTAATATTATCAAATTTTTCTTCAGATTTGTCATCCGAAAAACTCTTGATAAAGGCTTTATAATCATCGGCAAAGTAAGCTTCGGCTATGGGGCTTTTTTCCAGACGTTTTGCCTGGCTTCTTTCTTTATAAATTCCTGTCCAGAGTACCGGTTCCTGGAATAAAGACAGGTATTTAACCTCATCCCTTGTTTTGATGCACGTCATAAAGTCATCCATCAGTTTACGGATTTCGGTTTCATTTTTCGTCTGGGCAAAAGAGAAACTGAAGCTCAAAAGACATAACAGCAGCAGTTTTTTCATGACTATTATTTTAGTATTTGTTCTATGATAGCATTACAACCTTTTTCCAACAGCTGAAAAACATCTTCAAAATCTTTCATATCCCCCCAATAAGGGTCCGGAACTTCTGCATTTTTATGATCTCCAACGGTTTCTAAAAACAGGGCTACTTTCCGGCGTTCGGTTTCGTTTTCAGCTTTCGAGACCACATCGGCATATACATCGATATCCATACAGTACATCTTATCAAAGGTCTCAAAATCAGCCCTGGTAACAGGTCTTGATCTTTGCCTGGAAATATCTATTCCGTGGTTGGCAGCTGTTTGTATTGCTCTTTTATCGGGATGCTCGCCTTCATGCATAGAAATGGTTCCTGCTGAATCTATAACAAAGTTTTCAGGAACTTTTGTTTTCATAATCCCCTCTGCTAAAGGGCTTCTGCATATATTTCCCAAACAAACCATTAATATTTTCATCCTGAAAAAAAATTAAGTATTAGATCCCTTTATTTTAGCAAAACTAAATAAAAAATGAAGAATAAACCTATTCTTCATTTTTATTATTTTAATCAATGATTATTTTCTACTGTTTGATTCTTTCTGTAAGGTCTTTTACATACTTCTTCACTTCCTTATCTATTTTGGATACATCTTTAATCGTATCACAAGCGTACATTACCGTTGAATGGTCTTTTCCGCCCATTTCCTCACCAATTTTACTAAATGTAGAGTTAGTGAACTCTTTTGAGAAATACATGGCCAATTGTCTTGGAAGGGCAATTTCTCTTTTCCTTGTTTTGGATAAAAGCTGCTCTTTTTTGATTCCAAAATAGTCACAGACCACTTCCTGAATATAAGGAATATTAATGATCTTCTTCTGGTTGGCAGCAATCCTGTTGATGGTTTCTTTTAACAGCTCTAAGCTTAGATCTGTTTTATAGATCGTAGAATAAGCAATTACAGAGTTGATAATACCAATAAGCTCTCTTACATTTGTTTTCGCTTCCGAAGCAAGGAACTCAAGCATATCGTCAGGAAGGACAATTCCGTCTCTGCTCAGTTTATTCTCAATAATTCTTTTACGTGTTGTTAAATCCGGGGATTTAATTTCTGCAGAAAGCCCCCATTTGAAACGGGAAACAATTCTGTCCTGAATATCCATAATATCTGCAGGAGCTTTATCAGAAGTAAGGATAATCTGCTTTCCGTTTTGATGCAAATGATCAAAAATATGGAAGAAACTGTCCTGAGTTGCTGATTTTCCTGATAAGAACTGGATATCATCGATGATCAATACATCTACCATTTGGTAGAAGTTTGCAAATTCTGTTTGCTTATGTGCTTTAGCAGCAGAAATAAACTGCTGAATAAATTTTTCTGAGGATAAGTACAGCACCACTTTGTCCGGAAACTGGCTTTTTACTTCAAGACCTACAGCCTGCCCCAAGTGGGTTTTTCCAACACCATAACCTCCATATAGGAATAATGGGTTGAAAGCGGTTGCTCCCGGTCTCTTTGCAATTGATCTGGCAACTGTAGCGGCAAATTTATTACTTTCTCCTTCTACATAATTATCGAAAGAAAAATCTGCCTTAAGATTAGAATCAATATTAACTTTCTTAATTCCGGGAACTACAAAAGGGTTTACAATATTGGAAGAAAATCCCTGAGGCATAGTTTCCTGTACTTTTGGGGTAGGAACACTTTTCCCTTTCATATTCATGGTAACAGGTTTTTCCAGTCCGCTTGGTCTGTTTTCCATAACCGAATACCATAATTTCACTCCTTTTCCGATATTTTTTTTCAGGGCTGCAGAAAGAAGGGATAAGTAGTTGTCTTCTATATATTCTTTGTAGAAATCACTGGGAACAATTAATGTAAGGTTGTTGTCAGCAAGGGTCAGTGGCTGTACTTTATCAAATAACAGGTCGAAAGATTTTTCAAGCTTTTTCAAATCAGAATCATCCTCAGCTGCGTTTAAGTTATCACGCATAAACTGAAGACACCTCTGCCATATCATCATTAAATTTTCGTCCATATTTGGGCCCCGATTAATTGTTTTGTTAGTATTGTTTTTAGAAGGATGACAAAGGTCCAATATTTTCTTTTTAAAAAAAAATATTGCAGGTATTGATTATTTAAAAATATATTTGTATGTATAATTTACCATTAAAAATGATACACACAACACACTCAATACGAGTACGTTACGGAGAAACAGATCCTATGAAATATGTCTACTATGGGAACTACGCAGAGTATTTCGAAATAGGGAGAGTGGAGCTCTTCCGAAGCATAGGAATTTCATACGATGAAATTGAAAACCAAGGAATTTGGTTACCTGTCTCAGACTACAAAATTAAATATATTCGTCCGGCTTTATATGATCAAAAACTAGAAATCCATACCTACATTAAAAAAATTCCGGGTGTAAGGATTGAATTTGAGTACGAAATTTACAATGAAGAAGATATTAAAATTACTGAAGCTTCCACTACTCTGTTCTTTTTAGATGCTAAAACCAATAAGATCATAAAGTGTCCTGATTTTTTAATGGAGTTTATTGAAGCCAACTGGAAATAGGCTGTAGGTAAAAGATACAGTAATTAATTTTCAAGGAAACTGCAAAGAGCTTATTTTCGGGAATTAAAAATATTACTAAAATATAAGGAAACAGAAAACTAAAAATAAGCATTACTCTTCTTTTCTATAACAGATACCTGAAAATTTCACCATGTAAAATATTAATATTTTACATGGTGAAATTTTCTTTTAGCTTCTAAAGAAAACGCAACTATTTATTCTTTTAAAAAATATAAATATATTATTGAAAATCAGATAAAAATTCCTTAAAAGCAAGTAAGTTAAAACGAAATAATAATTCAAAAACTTGTGAATAATTGTTATATTTTTATTGTAATTTAAAAATATATCAAATGAAAACAAAAACTTTCCAATTAATTTGCATTTTTATTGTTATATTTCAATATGCACAGATAGGAATCCTTACAAAGGATCCCAAAGCAGCCCTAGATGTTAATGGGAATACCGTCATAAGGCAAGTTCCTCAAACAAACACCTTGCCTGGATATCAATTTTTACTCATGAATCAAAGCAATTCAGAAGTATCCCAAATAAGTCCGGGCAACATAAATTTTTCAGATACGTTAAATCCATCAGTGTATGCAGCAAAAAAAGCTTCAGGTATCAGTCTGCTAAGTTTGGGAATTTTTCCGTCGGGATTTAGATCCGTAAATTTTACAACAACTGAAAAAACAACAGGAAATCCCACTTTATTCTCTGATGCAGAAAGCGCTTATACTGCTCCATCCAATGGAGTATATCTTATAGGCTATACCTTTCGTTATGGTACCGGATTACAGGCATCACTATTAGCCGACACCCCGGGTATCGGAATAGTACTAACAAGAGCAAACACAGCGACTATACTAGACAGCCGTGTTTTCAGTGGCATCAATTTGTCGATATTACTTAGCGTAACCATTTCAGAATCCACGATAAATTCACTGTATACTTTGCAGGCAGGTGATAAAATTTCTTTTGGGCTTATAGGTTCCGGTTTATTAGATGTAGGACTATTAGGATCCAGTACATCGTCTTTTTATATTTACAAAGTGTCTAATTAATGTAAGGGAGAAATTTCAGTAATTCAACTACCCTTTTTTTTTTAAGATGTTGAAAACAATAAGATCATAAAGCGCCTTTTTTAGAGTACAGATGGCAAAAAAACAGCTCCTATTCTATGATTACAAGTTTAATATTATAATCAGTCATTAATTTTAGCTCCTTTATATCTGAATTAATTTGCACCTTTGCAGTTCAGTTTAAACAAAACCTTATATAATTTATGAAGATTGCATTTTTGGGACCTCATGCCAGTTTCACACAGCTTGCGGCAGCCCAGCTTTTTCCGGAAGATGAAATTTTACCTCAGGCCAGTATTTTGGATTGTTTTAATGCAGTGGAAAGCGGTGAAGCTGTAAAAGCAGTCGTTCCATTGGAAAACTCCATAGAAGGAACAGTTTCAATGACACTGGACTATTTATATAAGACACCGTCTATCAAAATAGAAGCAGAAGCGGTGATGCCTATTGCACATCATCTGATGATTCATCCCGGGAATACCATAGAGGATATAGAAAAAATATATTCTCATCCCCAGGCTTTAGCACAGAGTTTCCATTTTCTGGATACCCATTATAAAGGAATCACCAAACAGGACTTTTCCTCTACTGCTGCTGCTGCAAAATATGTTTCAGAAAATAAAGACCTTAAGATTGCTGCAGTTGCCAATCAGTTTGCAGCCAATTTATATGGTTTAAAAATTATCAACCGTAATATCCAGGATTTTGAACAGAATCATACCCGGTTTATTATTATTTCCAAACAACAGAACCAGTACCAGAGTGATCGTCTTGAAATTTTAGGTGAAAAATCTGGTATGCTTATTACTCTTCCGGAAGATCATGCCGGAGGATTGCATCAGGTTTTATCGGTTTTTGCATGGAGAAAGATGAACCTTAGTAAAATTGAATCCAGAACTTTGAAAACAGGTTTGGGCAATTATTTCTTCTTTATCAATGTGGTGGGCAAATGGGAAGAAATCCTTCATGGGAATGCGCTTAGGGAGCTTGAATCTATCCATGCAGAAGTGGATTTTCTGGGGAATTACAAAGAATTTCTATTAGAAAGCTAACATTATAATTTTCAGCACAAAAAAGCACGAAAACACTGTCATTATGGCAGTGTTTTTTGTTATGAAACACGTTTAAAACAACTGATAATCAACAAGATACAAACAGCAATCCTCAGTTTTAAAAGCAGTGTTAAAAAAAATACAATTCAAAACATCAAGATATATTATATTTTTTATTAAATTTGATACAGTAAAATTTAAGGAATCAAAAACCGTAACCAAATTATGGAATATACTAAGACATGATATAATTATATGTTTAATATATTATCAAATAATTAATATTAAACTTATATAATCATCAACCCAAAGCAAATTACTGCTTTTACCCAAAAAAGGAGAAACTAATTAAAAAAATTCGATCATGAAAACTAAAATTTACAGCTTATTACTAGCGTGTTCTACTTTACCCCTATTTTCCCAGGTTGGTATAAACACATCAGCTCCCACAGCAACATTAGATGTCAATGGAAATGCGAAAGTACGTATTACTCCCGCAGCGCCTTCATTAACAGGATATCAGGTCCTAGGTCTTAACACGACAACTTCGGAGATGGCCAGCATAGACCCTCAGCTTCTCTACGCCGGAGCCAACACCAACTCTTCTCTTTATGCTGCAAAGAAAACTGCAGGAATCAGCCTTTTGAGCTTAGGATTATTTCCATCAGGATTCAGAGCAGTCAACTTCCTGACGGCAGAAAGAACCATTGGATCAGCAGCTCTGTTCAATGACACAGACAACACCTTTACAATTCCATCAACAGGTGTTTATGCTATAGGATTTGCTTTCCGTTATGGAACAGGACTCCAGGCTTCTATATTAGCAAACAATCCCGGAATTGGTATCGTAAGAACAAGAGCCGGAGTTTCTACTACTATTGACAGCCGTGCATTTAGCGGAGCCAATCTTATCCTGCTAAGTCTGACCATTTCTGAAAGCTCTCTTAACTCAGTGTATTCATTCCAGGCAGGAGATAAAGTTTCGTTTGGCCTTGTAGGATCAACAGCTTTGGATGTAGGATTATTAGGATCCAGCGTCGCTTCATTCTATATCTACAAGGTATCGAATTAATAAAAAAACATATTGTTAGTTATTTATATAGTTAATCCATCACATGAATTGTGGTGGATTAATTTTTGCAGGTGATTTCAAACATTTAGCTATATTTGATAAAAACTATGAAATGAATGAATATCTCTTTGCTATATTAATTATTATCATTGCAGTTATTTTCAACAATCTGAATACTAAAATCAGAAAACTTGAAAAAGAGGTATCGGATCTTAATTCCAAAATTAACCCGTTATCAAATCATTCTCAGCCTGTTCAGGAAGAAATTTCTTCTGAAAAAAGCAATTCTCCGCAACAGATTCAGCCCCATGAAATTTATAACACAGAAAGCCCGGTTACTATAATCCGTGAAGATCCTCCTGCTACTCAAAAAGACTGGTTTAGCCCGGTTTTCGAATTTTTAAAACAAAATGCACTCACCATTGTAGGTATTTTTACCCTTGTCCTGGGAATCGGTTATTTTGTAAAGTATGCTATTGATAAAAACTGGATTGGAGAAACAGCACGCGCCGGCATAGGGCTTTGTACAGGTATTGCCATTATCCTTACCGGACATTTCCTACGAAAAAATTACGCCACTTTTGCCTCAATTATCACTGGAGGAGGGATTGCTGTTCTGTACTTTACCGACACGATAGCCTTTCGGGAATATCATCTTTTCACTCAGAATACAGCGTTTATTATCACTACTTTGATTACAGCAGGTTCTATTGCACTCTCCTATTATTATAAAAGTGAGGTACTGATTATCTTTTCGTTATTAGGTGGATTTTCAGCTCCTTTGATGATCAGTAGCGGCCAGAGCAATTATACTTTCCTTTTTATTTATATAAGTCTTTTAAATATAGGAATGCTTGTTACCGCTTTCCTTCAGCATTGGAAAAGTGTGGGCTGGACAGCCTTTATTTTTACCAGCCTTTATTTGTTTTCCTGGACCACAGAAAAGCCGGAGCTTTTAAGTATTGTATTTTATAGTATCAGCTATATTATCTTTTATATTTTTGCCCTTCAAGACTATATCAAAAAGAACATCCTGTCAACTTCAGGGATTTTAATGCTTGCGTTAACTAATTTCTTCAGTGTTATAGGGCTTGTTTATATTTTTAATGAATTAAAATATGAACCTGTTATCATTTTTCCTATAGCATTTGCCATTCTTAATGCACTGCTTTTATTCAGGGAATATGGAAGAAAAAATTCAGGCATTTCCTATTCTGTTTTTGCAGGAATAACGGTAAGCTTAATTACCATAGCCATCGCTCTTCAGTTTGAAGCGCACCTGATTACCAGTGTATGGGCTATAGAAGCAAGTCTTCTTCTTTTTATCTGGAAAAAAACAGGGCACAAAATTTTCAAAAACTGTTTTTACATCTTATTTCCTCTTGTTATTATTGCCCAGATCATCACATGGACAGAATATTTCAATGCAAAAAATCTGAATATTATATTTAATCCTGTATTTTTAACCAGCCTCGTAACCATTGCTACAAGCATTATCAATCTATTTTTATTAAAAGAAACACAGGAAAAACAACCACGAAACAGCAATGTCCCTGAAGAGCTCATAACCATTATTAGCTTTGGTGCCATCTATACTGCTTTATTGTCTGAAATGATCTACCATCTTTCCGGAATGCCCTGGGAAGCCATCATCAATGCAGCGTTATTATTCAGTATGTATTACGTTTTTACCTTATTGCTTTTCAGAAAAAAACTGAATATCCAAAATAGCTTTCAGACACTATTTATTTATTTTTTCCTTTTTTTACTGATCATCACCTCGTCTGCCTCCACTCTATCGGTAGTTACAGCAATACTGTCAAAAAAACTTCAGACCGGATTTTATTTCATTCATCTGTTGCAATGGATTCCCTTTATTTATATAGGTATCAGTATAATTCCATCATCAAACTTTAACAGGACAAAGATCTCTTACTGGATTTTTGCACTGGCACTGATCATTGCCGTTAGCTGTGGTCTTCATCACTCCTATCTGCTCGTTAACGCTAACGATATACTACACTCCTATAAGGTAACAGAGCGCTTCAATATTTTATATTTACCTATAATATGGACCATCTTAGCCAGTATTTTCATCTATGCAGGGTTAAAAAAGAATATTCAGGAATATAGTAAAATAGGTTTTGCCCTTATTGGTATTATGGTACTGAAGCTGTATGGCTATGATGTATGGCAAATGGACAATATCTCCAGGGTAATTGCATTTATTATCCTTGGAATAATCTTATTATTAAGCTCATTTACCTTTCAGCGTCTTAAAAACATGATCGTGAAAATAGTGGATAACAAAGATAAAAATGCTAATGGAGCAGATTCACCATCTGAATAAACTTCATTATCGGTAAACAAAATTTAAAACATCTTGAAATTACATCCACATTTCACAAAAAAGAACTATATTTATCACGTTTTTAACAGTTACATATTCTGATTATGAAAAAAATACTCTACTCTTTTTTACTTCTTTCATCTGCAATGTTATTTGCACAGAAAAACACATCTGCAAAGTTTGCAATTGCACATGATATCATCGGGACAGTAGATATGTTTAATGCGAACAAAAGCATTATTCAAAGCTCAAAAGTGTATAATACTCCAGCCAGCCTACCTCAAAATCTGAAAAAATACAGCTTTATTTCAGAAAATGGTATTACAGAATACAAAATTAAAAGTAACTATGGGCTAGACAGAATTTCATTAGCTTCTCTGAATAAGCAAAATAATCTTCCGGAGACGAATCATGTATTTATTGAAGGCTATGAATTCTCAGATACCAATACTCTGGTATACGGAGATATTCTTGGAAGATCAGAAGTAAAAGACTATAACGGCCAGAAAACATTGTATATTTATACCAGCCGTTAATTTAAATGATATTAAAAAGGATACTGTGCTACAGTATCCTTTTTATTTTAATATTTATTATTCCATTTTTTCTTAAGCTCTTCATAGATCTTCTTTTCTGTAGAGTTATTTCCGGGCTCATAAAGTTTTATATCTTTTATTTCTTCCGGAAGAAAATTCTGTTCTACAAAATTTCCTTCATAAGAATGGGCATATTTATATTCTTTGCCATAATCCATATCTTTCATCAGCTTTGTTGGAGCATTTCTCAAATGAAGGGGTACAGGCAGGTTCCCGGTTCGTTTTACCAATGCCAGCGCTTCATTAATGGCCATGTATGCAGAATTACTCTTAGGGGAGACCGCAAGATAAACTGCAGCTTCACTTAATATGATCCTTGCTTCAGGATTTCCGATAACATTGACCGCCTGAAAACAGTTATTGGCAACAACCAGAGCATTAGGATTGGCCAAGCCTATATCTTCCGCAGCCAAAATAAGCATTCGCCTTGCAATAAATTTAATATCCTCACCTCCCGCAATCATTCTGGCCAGCCAATACACGGCTCCGTTAGGATCACTTCCACGCATAGATTTGATAAAAGCTGAAATAATATCATAATGCTGCTCACCATTCTTATCATACAAAGCCATTGTTTCCTGAAGAATCTCAAGTACATTGGCATTATTTATTTCTTTAATTGCTGAGTTTTTATACTGATTCAAAACCAGTTCTACAGAATTGATCAGTTTTCTGGCGTCTCCACCCGAATATTGTATTAAAGCTTCGTTTTCTATAATTTTAAAATCTGTTTTCTCATCTTTGTTATACCGGTCAGAGGCTGTATCAATAAGCTCTTCCAGCTTTTCATAACTTAAAGCTTTAAGAACATATACCTGACTTCTCGAAAGCAAAGCCGAGACTACTTCAAAACTTGGGTTTTCTGTGGTGGCCCCTATTAAAACAATCCAGCCTTTTTCTACTGCATGCAGTAATGAATCCTGTTGGGATTTATTGAAACGGTGAATTTCATCAATAAATAAAATGGGTGATTTTCCGGAAAACAAATTCTGCTTTTTGGCATCATCAATCACATCACGCACATCCTTTACTCCCGATGAAACTGCAGATAACTTATAAAACTTTCTCCCTGACTTCTCAGAAATAATTTCCGCCAGTGTGGTTTTCCCTGTCCCCGGAGGTCCCCAAAAGATCAGAGAATTCAGGGTGTTATTTTCAATCATCTTCCTGATCGTCCCCTTTTCTCCGGTAAGATGCTCCTGTCCCAGAACTTCATCCAGGTTTTGGGGTCTTAATTTTTCAGCTAATGGAATATTTTGATTCAAGGTAAATTTATTTTTTTTAAGATCAATACTTCAGATTTCAGATCCCTGAAACTTCTAACAAAATTAAACTAATTTTAAATTTTTTACCCTATTTTTGCATTGTTTTGAAACTTACATTCAATAAAATCATTACATTTCCTTTGGTAATTTTGATAAAATTTTACCAGTGGTTCATCTCGCCATTACTTCCCAAAAACTGCCGTTATGAGCCTACATGCTCTCATTATATGTTGGAAGCTCTTAGGGTTCACGGTATTTTTAAAGGATTCTGGCTGGGGTTCAAAAGAATTTTAAGGTGTCATCCCTGGGGAGGAAGCGGATATGATCCTGTTCCCCACAAACATAAAAATCAGTAAACAAACTATTAAATCAATAGAAATGAATAATATTTTTTTCAGACTTTACCTCGTAATGCTTGCATTCGTCACACAATTTCTTTTTGCACAGCAATATCCGGGAGGTTTATCTGACGGAACTTTAGAAATAAACGGAAACAATGTTCCTGTAAAAATCTATTCTACAACGGAAGTTGGCGACCTTAACGCTTTTCCGGAAAAAGGAATCAATAATGTTCTGGTTATTCTTAATGAGTCTAATTTTGAGCCTGCCTATTTTAATTACAGTGCGGAAACTTTAACAAGATTCAAGGATTCCAGATACCAGTTTTTTGATAAAAATTTTAAATTGATAAATTCCCCGGTTACGCAGGATAATATCACAGATTATAAATATGCTGTAAAGTCTGATAAAGTTATTACCCCATCTGATAAAGTAGAACTTGAAACTCCTTTTAAAATCTGGGACCCTTCAAAAGGGATTAAAATCTTTTCATTTACCCTGCATTTCTATAGCCTGATGTTTGTTTTTGCGTTTGGTTTCGGATACATTGTAATGACAAGGATATTCAAAATCGACAATATAAACCAAAAATACCTGGAACCTCTTTTCACATGGACATTGATAGGAACCATTCTTGGAGCAAGATTAGGACATGTTATTTTCTACCAGCCGGAGCTTTTTAAAGAAGACTTCTGGAGTGTATTTTTACCCATCAGCACAAAAAACGGTTTAAAATTCACCGGTTTTTCCGGACTGGCAAGCCATGGAGCAGCTATCGCTCTCATCATGACTACTTTATACTATTCATTTAAAATCATCAAGAAAAACCCTTTTTGGGTATATGACAGATTGGGTATTGTAGTAGCTTTAGGGGGAACTTTTGTAAGAATGGGAAATTTTTTCAATTCAGAAATCTTAGGAAAACAGGCAGACCCCAATTCTCCTTTCGCTTTACTTTTCCCTCAGCAAAGCAGTGAATATGGTATTACAGTACCGCGCTACCCAAGCCAGTTATTTGAAGCTGCCGGATACTTTGCTCTTTTCATTTTATTATGGGTATTGTACAGAAAAACAGATAAAAAATACCAACAGGGTTGGTTATTTGGCTTATTCTTTATCATTCTTTGGGCGATCAGATTCTTTGTAGAGTTCTTAAAAGAACCACAAGGGGATGAATTTATCCAGATAGGAGGTTTGAATACCGGGCAGGTTCTTTCTATTCCATTTATGATCGCCGGAGTTATTATCATGATTGTTTCTAAAAAATTCAAAATTACTCCTGAAGAAAACGGAAAACCGGAGTAGGCTAAAAGGCAAAAAAAAACAGATTTATTCAACAGGATGGCAGCATCCAATACTGAAGATCTCAGATATTATATAAAAAGGCAAATTTGTAGTTACAAATTTGCCTTTTTATTTTTCTATAGTTGATCACCGATTTTAAAGGTTCCTAGCAGCTCTTCTGTTCAGCTCATTAAAAACATTTCCTAATTCATCAATAACATCCGTAGGAAGCATCGCTTCTTTTGAATGTTTTGCAGAGGCAAGATCAGCAGCCTTTCCATGAAGCCATACTCCCAATATGCATGCATGCTCTTCAGAATATCCTTGTGCTAAAAGAGATGTGAGAATTCCGGTCAGGATATCTCCACTTCCTCCTTTTGCAAGCCCTGCGTTTCCGGTTATATTATAAAAAACATTCCCCTCGGGGGTAACAACCTGCGTATGATGATCTTTTAAAACGATATAAATATTCAGTAATTCCGCTTTTTTCCGAGCCAGTTCCAATCTTTCAAATGAGTTTTTTGTGCTTCCGAATAATCTTTCAAATTCTTTTGGATGTGGGGTAATAATAGATTTTTCAGGAATTAAACTACTGTTTTTCTCTTCTTTCGAAAGGATATTTAAAGCATCAGCATCCAGAACCAATGGGTTGGAATAGTCTTTCAGAAATTTCAACAAATTTCTTTCTGTCTCCGGGTCGGTTCCTAAGCCAGGACCAATTCCACAAACCGCATCTGAATCCGTATCAAAATTCTTTATAAAATTCTCTCCTCCTTTTATAAACATCGCTTCCGGGCAAACGGTTTGTACTATTTCATAACCACATTCAGGGGCCAGGGTAAAAGTTAAGCCCGCTCCTGACCTTAAGGCAGCTTTTGTAGCCAATACTACAGCCCCTATTTTCCCATAGCTTCCGCCAACAATATTCACTTTACCATAGCTCCCTTTGTGAGAAAACTCTTCTCTGGGAATAAAAACAGAATCAACAATTACATCATCAGTCACGAAGTAGCTGGTACCTGCTGCTTCAGCATATTGCTTATCCAGCCCAATATCCAGAATAATTACTTTGCCGGTATATTTTCCTGCTTCGGAATGCAGAAAACTTCTCTTCCAGCACTGAAAGCTTAAGGTATAGTCAGCTTTCAGAATTACAGAATCTTCCTTAAACATTTTATCAGCAGGCATTCCGGAGGGAATATCTATTGAAACTTTGCTGTTCTTTTTTGCATTTAACTGCTCCACAAGCATTTTATATTCGTCTTCTAAAGGTCTTGATAAACCCGTTCCCAGAAGGGCATCCACCATCAGTGTTTTATCATCATAATAATCATCAATATCGCTGAACTTTCTGACAGAAATCCCGGAAAAATCCCGGAGCCGTTTCATATTCACCGATGCATCTCCTGACAATTTTCCTTTGGGACCATGTACAAATACATCTACATCAAAACCTTTCGTGTAAAGCATCCTTGCAACAGCCAACCCATCACCTCCATTATTCCCGTTCCCACAAAATACAGCTACTTTTTTATGGCTCTTACAGTTTTCAGATATCCAACCGACAACTGCCATAGAAGCCCTTTCCATCAGCTGAACCGAGGTTATGGATTCCTTGCAAATACTGGCCTGATCCCAATTCCGTATTTGTTCTGTAGTAAATATTTTCATAGAAGATCTTAAAGTTGTAAGCAAATTACAAAAGATTTTTCATATGACTTATTCAAAGAAATAGGACCTCAAAAGACTATTACTTCATGATCATTCGCTTATTCATATCTTTCTTTATCATTTTGAGGTAAAATATCAGCCACTTTAGACTTTATACCATTTATTGAGGTGCCGGCCTGTAATACATCTGTTGTACCGTGTAAAAGATTATGGGGAAAAGGCAATTGAGGCATTGACAATAGGTTCAGTAATTTTAATTCTTCTTCAGATAATTTCAGTGCTGAGGCTTTTATATTCTCTTGTAGCTGATTCAATGTTCTTGCTCCAAGCAACGTTGAGCTAATACCTTTCTGCTGCATCACCCAGGCAATGGCAATCGCAGAAACAGGAATATTCCTTTCTTTCGATATCATTTGAAGCGTGTCAATTATTTCATAGGTTCCTTCGGTAAGCTCAGGATTTACTCTGCTATCATTCCTCTGACTCATCTTCTGCCCTTTATTTTCTCTGCTATATTTACCACTCAAAAGGCCTTCCTTTAATGGAGACCAGGGCATGATCCCCAATCCCATTTCCAAAGCCATTGGGATTAATTCATTTTCTACCGAACGTTCTAATAAAGAATATTCTAATTGTAGACCAATAAAAGGTGCCCATCCACGGAATTTGGAGGTCATCTGGGCTTCTGTTATTTTCCACGCCGGTGTATCAGAAACAGCGATATAGCGTATTTTACCATCTCTAACCAAGTCATTAAGTGTTGAAATCGTTTCTTCAATAGGGGTATGCGGATCAAATGCATGCATCCAATATAAATCAATATAATCAGTTTTCAAACGTCTTAAAGAACTCTCCAGGGCCTGTATAATAGTCTTTCTTCCTGCGCCTCCACCGTTGGCATCGTAGGGAAACATATTTCCCCAAAACTTGGTTGATAATACCAATGCATCCCGGCGAATAATTTTCTTAGCCAGAAAGTCTCCGATGATTTTTTCTGAATGCCCCTTTGTATAAATATTAGCTGTATCAATTATATTTCCACCCTGATGAATATAATATTCTAAAATCTGATGGGCGTCTGCGGGATTTGTTCCCCAGCCCCAATCTTCACCGAAAGTCATTGTACCTAAAGTAAGCGGACTAATTTTTAATCCCGACTTCCCTAATGTTCTATAATCTGCCAAACTCATAAGATATTTTTTTTAAGTTTTTAACAAAATTATAGCAAGCCTAACGATGAGAATAGCTGCAATCAATCCAAGTCTATCGAAAATCAATCCACAATCAATATACCGATCTTCTATTTTAATACATTTGCAGAATGAACACTTCTGACGCCATATATGATTTTTACAAAAAGAAAAACACCAATATACCCACTCATTATCAATGGGGTACGGGATATTTTGACGTTATAAAAATTAACGATTTACAAAGGCGGGAAGAGCTTATTTCGTCATTATCCTTTACCCGAAAAAATCTATACAAAATCAAATTAATAAAAGGGAAATGCAGGTGTCATTATGCTGCTAAGACTATTGAAATAAACCAGTATGCACTGATGTTTATCAATCCCACTATTCCTTTTTTACTGGAAGAGAGCAATGAACCCATAGAAGAGTTTTTCTGCCTATTTAATGAAGAGTTTTTCAGCAATTACGGAAATATAAAAGAATATCCTGTATTTCAGAATACACAGGAAAATATTTTTGACCTATCAGAAATACAATATCTTGAATTTGAAAATACGCTGATCAAAATACAGGCAGAACTTTCATCAAACTACGATTTCAAATTTGATGCAGTCCGGAACCTGACCTACGACCTTATTCATACTATTATGAAGATGAATAAAGTTCCTGCTAAATCTACTGTAAGAAAAGATGCAGACAACCGTATTACTTTACTTTTTGAAGAACTTCTTGCCATGCAGTTTCCACTGCACTCAGCAACAGATTATATCAAATTCAGGAAACCCCGGGATTTTGCAGCCCAGCTTTCTATTTCTATCAATCATTTAAATAAAGCTGTAAAGCGTACACGCAATAAAACCAGTTCTGAAATCATCACAGAAAGAATCTTACAGGAAGCCCAGATTTTGCTGAAACTAACAGATTGGTCAGTTTCTGAAATAGCTTATCTGTTAGGTTATGAAACACCATCCCGTTTTACTTTTACATTTCGAAAAAAAGTGGGTATTCCTCCACTGCTTTATAGAAAGTATCAGGTCCGATAAAATAATAATCCTTGAATATGCATACGTTTATGCCTGTTTAAAAACCTCATCAATTAGGATTACTTTTACTTTAAATTCTTATTTTTCCATAATAAAAAACATTATAAAGTAACGTTTTTTACATTTTTAAATTATATTTTTGTGTGTATACTAATTAAAAAAATATAAATTATGGGATTTATTAAAGAATTTAAAGCTTTTGCTTTTAAAGGAAATGTTCTCGATCTGGCTGTCGGTGTTATCATTGGGGCTGCATTTGGTAAAATTGTTACCTCTTTAGTGGAGGATGTTGTCACTCCTTTATTACTAAACCCTGCACTGAAAGCAGCGGGAGCTGAAAATATCTCTAAGCTTACCTGGAATGGTGTTGCCTATGGAAATTTTCTTTCTGCCGTTATCAGCTTCCTGTGTATTGCAATGGTTCTTTTCTGGATCATTAAAGGGGCCAACAAAATCAGCAAGAAGGAAGAAGTGGCACCTGCAGGACCTACAGAAGATCAAAAATTATTAACAGAAATCAGAGACTTACTGAAAAGCAAGAGCACTCTATAATAAAGGTATTGATGCCTCTAACCTGGCATTTATTAAATATATAACCGGAGAAGTTTTTACTTTATCCGGTTTTTTTATAGTATGAATTCATGTCTGGCTATAACTTATTGAAAAATTCCGCCCTTATACACATATCACGTAATTATTTAAACATAATAACAAATTAATAAGAATTATATATATAAAACAGTAATTAACATACAATTAATATGTACAAATGAAATAAAAATAATAAATTCATAAAATGATTCAAAATATAAATTATGAGAAAATTATTTACATTCAGCATGTCTGTATATCTGTTTGCAACTATCATATCCTGTAAAGGTATTGATAATACCATGCCATCTAATGAGGATTCCGTTATAACAGAAGGAACGGTAAATGTAAAAACCTTCAACAAGGTGGTGAATGCTTTTGGGGATAGGCTATCGCAAAGTGCCGAGGGTTCTTTTGCTCTTCCCTCAGATATTGAAAACGTGAAAACAATTAAAATGTTCATTAAAAATGATTGCCCCAATAAAACCTGTGATGAATGGGATCGCTATGCCAATGTATACGTTAAAAATAAAACTACAGGAGACTGGTATGAAATTGGCCGTTTCATCACGCCTTATTGGGTGGGGACAGAAAAATTACAGCGTGGACTGGAAATTGATGTTACCGACTTTAAATCATTATTAACTGGAAATACAGAGTTAAAAATTTATACAGAAACCTGGCTGGCAAAAGGAAGGGAATACAGTGTAGATTTTGATTTTATCTATGGAAACCCTGACTATAAATATTCGGCAGTGATTCCCGTCATCCAATACAACAAATCATCTATAGACGGTGTTCCTTATGGAAAAGCACATACTCTTACTCTTAAAAAGAACATCAAACTCCCTGTTAATACACAAAAAGCATACCTGAGAACGATTGTATCAGGATGGGGACAGGCCGCACCTTATGATACTGGAGGAAGAGGCTGTGCCGAATGGTGTTTCAGAACTCATAATATTGCCATCAACAACATCAATCTATTCCAGCATCAGCTTGGTCCAATTGGCTGCGCCAATAATCCGATTAATAATCAACAACCTGGAAATTGGGTACCAGACAGAGCAGGCTGGTGCCCGGGAATGGTTGTACCAACCCGTACTGATGCATTAGACAGCTCATTGTTTGCCAATACATTCAGCTACGAATACAAATTTCAGAATTGGACTAATAATGGAACCAATGGAGACGCGTATTATGCTATTTCTACCTTTGTAATTGTCAAAAGTAGCACTCCAATTAATCCACCTGTTGTTACAAACTAAACCAAAATATAACGCTCATAAAAAAAGCGGGTTCATTTTTTGAATCCGCTTTTCTATTTCATTTATTGATATTATTGAATCTGTAGAATGCTTGAAATCTGTTCTGCTAAAGAAAGTCCTATTCTATCCTGAGCCTCAAGTGTAGAAGCACCTGTATGAGGAGTCAGAGAGATTTTAGAGTGATTCAGAATTTCCTTAGAAGGCGTTGGCTCATTAATGAAAACATCCAATCCTGCAAATTTCACTTTTCCGGAATCCAATGCTTCAATTAATGCTGCTTCATCAATAACTCCCCCTCTGGAACAGTTAACAACAGCAACCCCGTCTTTCATGATATCAAACTCATTTTTACCAATCATATAACCGTCTTTCTGAGCAGGAACATGCAAGGTAATAAAATCTGAATGTTTCAGAACCTCCTGTAAAGGCTCCGTTTCTATATCTACATTAATAAACTGGTTATTATAGAATTTCACCTTTATACTGGCCTTTCCTACGTTATTATCAGCAGCAACGACTCTCATACCAAGTCCCAGCGCAATTCTGGCAACTTCCTGTCCTATCCTTCCCATTCCTACAATTCCAATGGTTTTTCCTCTCAGCTCGATACCGGCAGCATATGCTTTTTTAAGTCCCGCAAATTCTGTATCTCCTACTAAAGGCATTTTCCTGTTGGAATCCTGAAGAAACCTTGCTCCTGAGAATAAATGTGCAAAAACAAGCTCAGCCACTGATTCTGAGGAAGCCGATGGGGTATTGATTACATGAATCCCTTTTTCCCGTGCATAAGCTACATCAATATTATCCATACCAACTCCTCCTCTTCCTATGATTTCAATAGAAGGGCAACCGTCGATAATATCTTTTCTTACCTGTGTTGCACTTCGTACCAATAAAGTACGGATCTTATGCTCATTAATGTAATCCACCAAAAACTCCTGTGGAACTTTTGCCGTAATGACTTCAAAGCCTTTTTCTGCTAATGCATCAATTCCTGATTGATCCAGGCCATCGTTTGCTAAAACTTTCATAAATACAACTATATTTAAAATTAAAAAGATTTAAAAATTAAAGAGATAGGCTCCCATTTAATTTTTAAATCTTCGAATTATATTTTTTTATTCCCCGTCTTCTTTGAATACTTCGATAGTCACTTGCTTTTCTACCAAATCCGTAAATCTGCCTTTGTATCTTGTAGCTCTTACCAGGTGATTATCTATCCAGTGATAGTTTCCGCCTCTTGGTTTTCCGCAGAGTACACTGTGGTATTTGAAGCCGTGCTTATCCAGCCAGTCAATAGTAATTTGTTTAAGATTTTCTGTTCTTGAAGTAAAAAAACAGATCTGGTGTCCTTCATCATACCATTTGTTTACTGTTGCTAATGCATCCGGGTAAGGTTCGCAGGTAACCATTCTTTCGGGTTCTTCATTAGGAACATCATCTGTAATGGTTCCATCAATATCAATTAAATAATTTTTTACTCCATCCTTAAGAATAGGACTTAAGTGCTCTATGTATTCTAATTCCATCGGTTAACATTAAGGAACAAAGTTAGCGTTTTTACAACTATCACGCACATGAATCTTAGTTTATGTTAAAAATTTACTACAAAAAACACTATTTAATGAATAATATAAACATTTTATTCATCATTTTATCACTTCTGATTAAAAATTTTCGTTTCAGAAATTCATTTTATATTGGGAAATATAATATTTAGACCAGAAACCAGTTTAAAGTTCATTTTTTAAAATAAACCCCAGACAAATAGCTTCTCTTTAAAAATGAGGTCACTTGATTTTTTTCATTTTTTTTAACGTTATTCTCACCGCTTATTTCTGAATTTCGTTACAAACGCATGATGTTTATCTAAAAATTTCCAAAATACATTTATTACGCTTACATTTGTAGAAATGGAAGAATTAGTAGTTTTAGTAAATTCTGAAGATGAAGTTCTGGGTTTAATGGAAAAACAGCAGGCTCATATCAACGGCTTATTACACCGTGCTTTTTCTGTTTTTCTATTTAACAGTAAAGGAGAAATGCTTCTTCAAAAAAGAGCTTCGGGAAAATACCACTCCCCCAATCAATGGACCAATGCTGTATGTTCTCATCCCAGAAAGGAAGAAACATACCTGGAGGCAGCAAAACGCAGGCTGTATGAGGAATTGGGTATTGAAACAGAACTTTCAGAAAAATTCAATTTTATCTATAAAGCTGATGTAGGTGGAGGCCTTTGGGAGCATGAACTCGATCATGTCTTCGTAGGAAATCATGAGTCTGAATCTGATTTTAATCTGAATACAGATGAAGTGCAAGAAGTAAGATTCATATCTCCGGAAGAGCTGGATAAAGAAATGACTGAAGCTCCTGAAAATTTTACCGAATGGTTTAAGATCATTCTTGAAGAATACAAACACCATTTTTAAAAGATGAAAAAAATACTGCTTGTATCCGCTTTATTTTCCGGAAGTTTATTTTTTGCTCAGAAAGCAAAAGCTTACGACAGCCCCAATTATTCTATCAATGTTCCGGAAGGCTGGAAATCTACCAATGACAGTGATATTGTCAACATTTTTCCTACCAACGAAATCGGAGCTATTACTATTTCGGAATATCATGATCTGGGACTTCCAAAAGAAGAAATGAAAAAATTTATTCTGGCACTGTATAAATCAGAAGATCCTGAGAATAAAATAAAGGAAAATAAAAGTAAAAAAGGATACACTGAATATTTCTACGAATATTTTGATGAAAAAGAAAAGCTTTTCTGGATTACCAGAGCTTTTCAAAAAGACAGAGATCTTTATCTGGTAACGATCAACTGTGGCCAGAAATTCTGGAACGGAAATTATATGACCCTTTTTAATGAGACTTTCAACAGTTTTAAAATAAAGAAATAAAATTAAATATGAAGAAAACAGCCTTGTACGACACTCATGTTTCTTTAGGAGCTAAAATCGTACCTTTTGCAGGTTTTGAAATGCCTGTTCAATATTCAGGAGTAACGGAAGAACATTTTGCGGTAAGAGAAAAAGCAGGATTATTTGATGTTTCCCACATGGGACAATTTTTCATCGAAGGTCCCGGTTCAAAAGAACTTTTACAGTGGGTAACCACCAACAATGTAGATGCTCTGGAAAACGGAAAAGCTCAGTATTCATGTCTTCCTAACGAAGATGGTGGTGTTGTGGATGACCTTATCGTTTACAAAATGGAAGATGATAAATATTTTGTGGTTGTCAATGCTTCAAATATAGATAAAGACTGGAATCATATTTCAAAATATAATACTTTCGGGGCTACAATGACCAATGCGTCTGATGAGATGTCTTTATTGGCAATTCAGGGGCCTAAGGCTACGGAAATCCTTCAGAAGCTTACAGAAGTTAATCTTTCTGAAATCCCTTACTACCATTTTACAGTAGGAAGTGTGGCTGGAGTGAATGACATTATCATTTCAAACACAGGATATACCGGAAGCGGAGGTTTTGAGATCTATTTTAAAAATGAAAGCGCAAAACAGCTTTGGGACGAGATCATAAAAGCGGGTGAAGCTGAAGGAATTATCCCATGTGGATTAGCTTCCAGAGACACTTTACGATTAGAAAAAGGATTCTGTCTGTATGGTAACGATATTGACGATACCACTTCTCCTATTGAAGCTGGCTTAGGATGGATTACAAAATTTGATAAAGATTTTGTTTCCAAAGATATTTTTGCAAAACAAAAAGAAGAAGGCGTTACAAGAAAGTTAGTTGGATTTGAATTACAGGATAAAGGGGTTCCAAGACATGACTACCCTGTTGTAGATGCAGAAGGCAACGTAATTGGAAAAGTAACTTCCGGAACGCAGTCTCCAATGAAAAAGATCGGTTTAGGTCTTGCTTATGTAGACAAGCCTCATTTCAAATTAGGCTCTGAGATCTTTATTCAGGTAAGAAATAAAAATATTCCTGCAAAAGTGGTGAAAGCTCCTTTTGTATAGTATCAATACACAAAAAAGCCGCAGTTTAATTAAACTGCGGCTTTTTTATTTTACAGAGAAAGTACATTAAAACAATCTCTACACTTTCAGATTTCACAATCATCTGCAATAGCAGCAGAAAGATCCGTCTGATGTACACACATCACCTACTCCGGGATGACCTGATTCTACACCGCCAGCTTCTCCACAAAGTGTATAGCATGTTAACGGAATTTTTATTCCGCCGCTTATCTGTTTCAATTCTGATCTGTTAAGATTCTTTGACTTTAAAAAGTTTTTCATAGTAATAATTTTTTGATGAAAACAAATGTAATCAATTAATGGATTCAAAAACTTTATTATTTCAAAAACAAATTAAAAATCAATCATTTACCTATATTAAAGCATATATATTTCAAAATAGGTAGCTTAAATTAATTTTTAAAAAAATCTTGTAGTGCCTCTATATTTTTCTTATCATTTCCTATAAATATCTCCTTATCAGTAAGGAAAACCGGTCTTTTTAAGAATGTATAATGGTCCAATAGCAGCTCTTCAAAATCTTTTTCAGTTAAAGACTTCAGATCCAGTTCTCTCAGTTTAATCTGGGTTGATTTTTTACTGAACAATGCCTCATAAGACTTCGCTCTCTTATGCATTTCCGTCAGCTCTTCTCTTGTAATGGGTTCTTTTTTTATCTCGCGAAGCTCCCAGCCTTTAAGATCAAATTTTGCTAAAATCTTTCTGCAGGTATCACATGTATTAAGGTGAAATACTTTTTTCATTATTTTTTCCAAATCTTTTATTGTTAAAATTCTCATTCGTAAGAATTTCCTTTTCCAAAAGTAGGATTTAATCTAAAACTTTGAAAATTATTAAATAACTTTATTAAAATTTTATAAGATGCAGAACAAACCTATTACTTTTCAGTTTATTTCAGAGCCTTCGGATGTTAATTATGGGGGAAATGTACATGGAGGGAGTGTTATGAAATGGATTGATCAGGCAGGATATGCCTGTGCTACAACCTGGAGCGGAAATTACTCTGTGACAGTATATGTGGGCGGCATTCGTTTTTATGATCCTATTAAGATAGGTGAGGTAGTAAAAGTAGATGCACAGGTCATCTTTACCGGAACCTCAAGTATGCATATTTCAATCAATGTTTTTTCACGAAATCTAAAACAGCCTACCTTTGATAAAAAAACCCATTGTATCATCGTCTTTGTTGCAGTAGATGAAAACGGAAAAAAGCTTCCTGTTCCTAAATGGATTCCTGAAACTGAGGAGGAAAAGCAGCAGGAGAAGTATGCCAAACGTCTGATGGAGCTGAGAACGCAGATTGAGGATGAGATGAAGCCTTTTCTGTAATACAGGATAAAAGGCTGAATAAGGAATACATATAAAAACTGCTATTTAGATTGATACCCGTACCACATCATTTGATATATAGTATGAGAAATGCTTTCACATTATCTGCTTTGCTGATCATTATTTTATGCCAGTCCCAGACCTATCGGTTCATCTATGAAATGCAATATAAGATGGATTCTACAGAAAACGGGCTTGAAAAGCTGAATATGATTCTGGATATCGGTTCCAAAGAAGTAAAGTTTTATGGGCAAAACCTGGCTATTACGGATTCTTTGAATAAAAAATTCGGGAAAAATTCCGGTTATACAGACATGTCCGGCCAGGTGATAAAAAGGAAAATCAACTCTTTTGATAATGAAAATTACATCAATATCAAGGAAGGATATTATACTTTTAAGACAACGGATAAAATCAATTGGACCATTTCTAATGAAATTAAAAAATCTGAAAATTATACCTTGCAAAAAGCCAGCACAAAATTCGGGGGAAGAAGCTGGACGGCCTGGTTTTGTAAGGATATTCCTTTTAATGAAGGTCCATTTAAATTTCGTGGTCTTCCGGGCTTAATTTTTGAACTCTCAGATACAAAGAAAAATTTCATGTATACCCTTCTCAAAAGCCAGGAACTGCCAGATGCCTATTCTACTGAAAATTTTGTAGAATCCAACTTTGGAAATAAAGCAGTTCCCATTAACGAAAAACAAAAATATAAGCTGACCATGGACTTTTACAATGATCCTTTTGCCTTTGAAAGAAATAATTTCAGCAAAACAGATACTGATTTAAAGATTAATATTAATGGAAAAGAAATCCATAATGTTGATGAGCTGAATACCCAAACCAAAAGCATGCAGGAAGTGATCAGGAAATACAATAACCCTCTTGAAATTGATAAAGCGGTGCATTATCCAAAATAGGGAGCGAGTTGTGGAAACCTTTCAACCACAAAAGTCACAAAAGCTTTTATTTTAACCACTTTAGTTCACTTAAGCCAGTTAAAATAGTGCTGTATAAAAGTTCAAATAATTTTTGAAAATCTATGATTTTCTTTTCTTTTGAGTTCAGGGGATAAAATTCAGTTTATATTATTGTTCATTGTATGGGCCATTCTTAGGTGAACAAAGGATACACCATCTTTATCATTCCGGTAGTAATCTGAATTGTTTCTCCAATAATACTGTTGAGATTCCTACCGGAGTGGCTAAGCATATGAATAAATGGAGTGCCAGTTTTGTGGCTAAAAATTTTAATACCTCTGTACCTTTCAAATATTTTTTGAAAAACAGATTCTTCTTTTTATATTTGTATCATCAAAAGGAAATGGTGTTCTTCCTTCCCCAACCGCTTTATAAAAGCTGATGACGCCTGATTGAGAGATTATGAACAATAACTAATCAGGATTATCATGTCAAAAAATAAAAGAACATTTGGTAAAAAAGCCGTTTTCCACACTCATTTTTTCTTCAGAAAATTCCCTGCGCTGCCTTACATTTTAAAATGGCTGTTGATCAGCAGTATTATTGGTATTCTGGCAGGAACTGCTTCGGCAGGCTTTTTACAGTCGTTGGAATGGGCAACCAATTTTAGGGAAAACCATCTTTGGATGATTGCATTACTTCCTGTAGCTGGTTTTCTGATCGGGCTTCTATACTATTATTTTGGAAAAGATGTTGAGGCAGGAAATAATCTTCTGATCGATAGCATCCATGATCCAAAGGAGACTATTCCCTTTAAAATGGCTCCATTTGTTTATCTTGGAACAGTTGTCACTCATTTATTCGGGGGTTCTGCAGGCCGTGAAGGGACTGCTCTTCAGATGTCAGCCGCTATTGCAGACCAGCTCAGTAAGCCTTTTAAACTTGACAGGAATGAAAGACAAACAGTACTGATTGCTTCAATTGCTGCAGGTTTTGGATCTGTTTTCGGAACACCGTTGGCAGGGGCAGTTTTTGGGCTTGAAGTTTTTCTTATCGGGAAGATACGTTATAATGCTATTTTTCCAGTTTTTGCTTCGGCTATATTAGCAGACTGGACAACCAATCTATGGAATGTTAAGCATACCCACTATCATATTGACTTTATTCCTAAGCTAGAATTTCTGCCCATTTTGTACAGTATTCTGGCCGGAATAGCTTTTGGGATCTGTGCTGCAGGCTTTAGCAAGGCTATCCATTGGGCAGGATCGTTTTTAAAATCAGGAATTCAGTATCCGCCACTTCGTCCGGTGGCCGGAGGTATTATTGTAGCGCTGGCTGTTGTTGCACTGGGCACCACCAGGTATATTGGACTCGGTGTTCCTGTCATTGTAGAGTCTTTTGAAAAACAACTTCCCTTATATGATTTTGCTTTGAAAATGATCTTTACCATCGTTACTCTCGCAGCAGGATTCAAAGGGGGGGAAGTCACTCCTCTATTCTTTATAGGGGCCACGCTGGGAAGCGCTTTATCTCTATTCATCCCGCTTCCGTTTGGGTTATTGGCCGGAATGGGCTTTGTAGCGGTATTTGCCGGAGCCACCAATACACCCTTGGCCTGTATATTAATGGGAATTGAACTGTTCGGAGCTGAATGTGGTGTTTATGTAGCAATTGCCTGCATTGTTTCTTATCTTCTTTCAGGAAATAACAGTATTTACAGTAAACAAAAAATAGGAGCTGCTAAAAACAGAAGATTCGAAAGCCGGCAGGATCAATCTATTTCGGACTTTTTGTGATGTAAAAAGTATAATGTATATAAATAATACTGTTATAGTATCACATTAAGACTCTCAAACCCTCAAACTCTCAAACCCTCAAACTCAAATAGCACTCGCATCTTCTAACTTATAAGTATAATTCATACCTTTGCAGCATGTTCGATTACAGGTTAAAAGTTTTCCATACTGTGGCTTCCAGACTAAGCTTTACCAAAGCTTCGGAGGAACTTCATATTTCTCAACCGGCTGTCACAAAGCACATCAAAGAGATTGAAAATCAACTGTCTGCAAAATTATTCGACCGTAAAGGAACTTCTATAGAACTGACCCAAAGTGGAAAAATCCTCTATGAATATGCTGAAAAAATCAGAGGACTGTATCGGGATCTTGAATTTGAAATCAGCCAGGTTAACCAACAGCACAAAGGAAAACTGATCATTGGGGCGAGTACAACCGTTGCCCAGTATATTCTTCCTGAAATTTTAGCAAAATTCAATACTTATTATAAAGATATTAAGATTGAGCTTCTTACAGGAAATACTGAAGCTATTTCTGTTCTTTTAAAAGAAGAAAAAATAGATTTAGGAATCATTGAAGGGGAGTCCCAGTCTTCTTACTTCGATTATAAGTCTTTTAAATCTGATGAAATTGTATTGGCCGCAAAAACCAATCATTCATTAGCCAACAAAACTTTAAGTATAAAAGACCTGTACACTATCGATCTGATTTTCAGGGAACAAGGTTCTGGAACACTTGAATTTATACAAAACAGGCTCAGGGATAACGGAGTTAATATCAATGAATTAAATACTGTTATACAGCTGGGAAGCAGCGAAAGCATCAAAAATTATCTCCTTCATTCAGACTGTATGGCTTTCCTCTCCATCAGTACCATTCTTAATGAACTGAAAAATAATATCCTAACCGTCGTTGATATAAAAAACTTCAGTATTGAAAGGGATTTCCACTTTATCCTTCCAAAAGGGGAACAATCTGAGCTGATAAAGCTTTTTCTGAGGTTTGCTGAGTTATAATGTACAATGTAAAAAGTATCATGTATAATGTATCATGTAGCCTGATTAAGTATTTGAATTTTAAATTATAACTTCTAGTTATCCAATATAACAAAATACAATTTACTTTGTAATACTATATTGCCGAATTTTGAAGCATAATTTAAAGTTCGCAATATGAAAGATTTCATTCAACATGAAACAACACGGAAAATCGTTTTTATCATACTGGCAGTATTATGCCTTACTCCACTGATATCCTCTCCGATAGCCCTTGCGCTGGGTTTTCTACTGGCCGTTTTCATCGGAAACCCTTTTGAAAAGCATCTTCATCAATATATCCATTTGCTATTACAAATTTCCATAGTCGGCTTAGGATTCGGATTAAAGCTGGACGAAGCTTTACATGCAGGAAAAACAGGGTTAGTATTAACAGTAGTGAGTATTCTGACCGTTATGATTTTAGGGTATTTTTTAGGAAGATTATTCAAACTTGAAAGACCGCTATCCTATCTTATTTCTGCGGGAACTGCCATTTGTGGAGGGAGTGCTATTGCAGCCGTTTCCCCTATTATTAAGCCGAGCACAAAACAGATTTCCCTGGCATTAGCAATTGTTTTTACCTTAAATTCTATTGCTTTATTTGTTTACCCGGCCATTGGACATCTGCTTAATCTCTCTCAGGAACAGTTTGGCCTGTGGTGTGCCGTGGGAATCCACGATACCAGTTCTGTAGTAGGGGCAGCCAGCAAATATGGGGATGAAGCTTTAAAAATTGCGACAACCGTAAAGCTGGCAAGGGCATTGTGGATTATCCCTGTTTCGCTGATCACCATGTTTATTTTCAAAAATAAAGAATCAAAAATAAAGATCCCATGGTTTATCGGGTATTTCATCCTTGCGATCCTGCTGAATACTTATTTTCCTTTGATGGACCGTTTCAGTAGTGGAATAACCACCTTTGCAAAATCAGGATTGAATCTGACCTTATTTTTTATAGGCTCCAGCCTTTCTATTCAAACCTTAAAAACAATAGGCATTAAACCGTTGGTTACTGCCGTACTCCTTTGGATCACCATCAGCATAGGCAGCCTTCTTTATATCATTCAATAAAAGCAGCGGCACCCTTTTGAAATCAAAAGGGTGCCGCCTGTTAAATGTGGAAATGTTTATTTCAGTTGAATAATATCTTAAAATAACCAATCGGTTAGCAAGTCATAACCTGTGGACATCCAATTAACTCAACACAGTATTTTGGTCCTGTTACAGCCCCTGTACAACTGCATCCGCAAAGTGAAGCATCCGGAGTTCCAATTCCGGAACCTCCAATACCACCTGTAATATTCTTCAGATCTTCTTTTCTTAATTTTTTAGCATTTTTAATAATGTTCATGTGATTTGATTTTAATTAAACAATATAATTTAGTTGTCTCCCAAAGTTAAACAAATATTAATTATTCGCAACATAATTTAATACAATTTTAACTAATACACTGATTTAAACCTTATTAATATATTAAAATACAGGAATAACATTTTATTATTTATTAAACAGATGTAAATATTTTATAATCCAAGATCTTATTACATTCCCTATAGGAGAAAATTCTATTCCGTAAATTCAAGGTCCTTATCATGGGTTTCTGAAATCGTAAGTGCAGAATAAAAGGCAAGCCCAAATACAACTACTCCCACAATAGCTGCGCTCCCAATTACAGAGAAATGAGCTTTAAGGGAGTCGAAAGCTAGAATCATGACAGGTACCAACCCTCTTACCATATTCGGAACGGTAGTGGTTGCCGTATTTCTGATATTAGTTCCGAACTGCTCTGCCGCTAATGTCACAAACATAGCCCAATACCCTGTTCCAAGGCCCAGCCATACGCAAAACAGGTAATATTTTGTTTCTGTATTCGTATTTCCAAACAACATAATTGCTGCTCCAATCAGCGTGAAAATCAACATATAAAATATAGCCATTTTACGTGATTTTAATGCATGAGAAATAAAGCCACTCATCAGGTCACCGACAGAAATACCTACATAAGCCCACATAATTGCCTTTCCGGGGTTAAGATCCTTTATTCCAAATTCAGGAGCAAACTGATTCGCTAAAACGGCCAGAATACCTATGCAATACCAGGTAGGCAACCCTACGGCAATACATTTTAAATACCTTATCAAACGGTCTTTATTGGTAAAGAAGGAGAGAAAATCTCCTTTGGAAACACTTTTATGTTCAATATTTTTATAAATTCCGGATTCTGAGACGCTTATTCTAAGCACTAATAGCAAGATCCCCATAACTCCGCCGATGATGTAAGAGATATTCCATCCTCCAGATAATTCTACGGTCAGCTGAGCAACCACCGCACCCATCAATCCAAAGCCGGCGACAACGGATGTCCCAATTGCCCTCAGACTCTTCGGCAGGCTTTCAGAAACAAGGGTAATTCCTGCTCCAAGCTCTCCGGCTAATCCAATACCTGCTATGAACCTTAACCCGGCATATTGATACACTAAATGCTCTTTTGGAAAATACGGTAGAAAACCACATGCTATATTGGCTAAAGAATACACCAAAATGGAACCGAAAAGTACAGAAAGCCGGCCTTTCTTATCTCCAAAAATACCCCAGAATACTCCCCCGATCAGAAGTCCTACCATCTGACAGTTCAGAATGAAGGTTCCGTCAGCATCAGGATTGAGCCCTAATGCCTTCAGACTGGGAATCCTTACAATTCCAAATAAAAGGAGGTCGTAGATATCTACAAAATAGCCCAGGGCAGAAATAATAACGGGAATAGAGAAAATGTACTTCATTTTTGAAGACAGGGACAGTTCTTGCATTTTTAAATTTTGATAAAAATAGAAAACCTTTCAATTTCTTGAAAGGTTTTTATAAAATATCTTAATCTGATTATTATCTTGCAATATTCACAGCTCTCGTTTCTCTGATTACTGTTACTTTCACCTGTCCCGGATAGGTAAGTTCATTCTGGATCTTTTCGGAGATATCGTAAGATAGCTGATTAGCTACTTCATCATTCACTTTACCGCTTTCTACCATTACTCTCAGCTCTCTACCTGCCTGAATTGCATAAGCACTGGATACACCGTCGAAGCTTAATGCTGCAGATTCAAGATCTTTCAGTCTCTGGATATAAGATTCCAATACCTGTCTTCTTGCTCCCGGTCTTGCTCCTGAAATAGCATCGGCAACCTGGATGATCGGAGATAATAATGATTTCATTTCAATCTCGTCGTGGTGAGCACCAATAGCATTCACTACTTCCGCGTTTTCTCCATATTTCTCAGCCCATTGCATTCCTAGTAAAGCGTGAGGAAGTTCAGATTCCTGTTCAGGCACTTTACCGATATCGTGTAACAGACCTGCTCTTTTGGCTAATTTTACATTTAATCCCAATTCAGCAGCCATTGTGGCAGCAATGTTTGCTACCTCTCTTGAGTGCTGCAGTAGGTTTTGTCCGTAAGAAGAACGGTATTTCATTCTACCCACAATTTTAATCAGTTCCGGGTGTAATCCGTGGATTCCCAAATCAATAATTGTTCTTTTTCCTACTTCAATGATCTCCTCTTCAATTTGTTTTCTTGTTTTTTCTACTACTTCTTCGATTCTTGCAGGGTGGATTCTACCATCTGTAACCAATCTGTGAAGTGACAGCCTTGCAATCTCTCTTCTTACAGGATCAAAGCATGAAAGAAGGATCGCCTCCGGGGTATCATCAACGATAATTTCTACCCCTGTGATCGCTTCTAAAGCACGGATGTTTCTACCTTCTCTACCGATAATTCTACCTTTTACCTCATCAGATTCGATATTGAAAACAGATACTGAGTTTTCGATAGCCTGTTCTGTACCGATTCTCTGAATCGTCTGAATAACAATCTTTCTGGCTTCATTCTTAGCATTCAGCTGAGCTTCTTCCATAATACCCTGAACATGAGCCTGGGCTCTGGTTTTAGCTTCAGCTTTCATGGTTTCTACCAATTCAGCTTTGGCTTCTTCAGCGGTATAATTAGCAATTTTTTCAAGAACTTCAACCTTTTTAGAGGTAGCAATATCCAATTCCTGCTGTTTTCTTTCTAAAACTTCGTTTTTCTTAGAATAATCAGCAATCTGCTTATCTAAGTCTTTTTCAAGCTTTCCTACCTTACTAAGTTCGTCATTCAGTTTGTGTTCCTTGTCTTTTGTTCTTTTTTCCACTTCCTGCATTTTCTTTTCGCGGGACTGAATATCAGCATCATGCTGAGACTTCAATTCCAGGAACTTTTCTTTTGCCTGAAGGTTCTTTTCTTTCTTTATGGATTCGGCTTGTACGTTAGCTTTTTCTATAAGGTTTTCGGCATTTTTCTGTGCATCATCTATGATAAATTTTGCTTTAGTATTGAGTGAGCTCCTGGAAAAAAATATTCCTATCACCGCCCCAATAACTAAACAAATAACGCCGACTATAATGGCTGTTGTCATAATATATATTGAGTTTTAATTGTCTTATATTCAAATAAAAAAACCTACAACAATTCAGGGATTGAGAGTAAACTCCTAATCAACACGATTTGAACTGATTTCCACTATCTGTAATCCGGGAATCCGGCACGCCATTTAATGGACATTCGTTCGGCAATTGCTTAGCGTTGAGTTTACCTTTAATGTGTTAGAATTATTGTAGGCAGTCTTTTTCAGGAAAAAAAATCTATTTCCCGATTTCATTCAACGATTGATTAATCTGTGCTAACCTCTCGTTGGTAGAATTAATATTTTTTTCGTAGTTAACAGAAACTACTTCTGCATTGGTTCCCAGTTTAAGGGCACACATAGCTAAAGCATCCTGTTTATCTCTTACGTCAAAGTTCTGTTCAAAATCTTTAATCATATTCTCTATCTGCTTCCCTACTTTACGCAACGTTTCTTCTTCTGCTGCGGGTACGTTCAGCGGATATACTCTTCCTGCAATGTTTACGGTTATTCTCCTTACCTCCATTATAATCCACTGTTTTGAAGCTGTGCAATACAGAAATCTATTTCTTTCACCAATCTGTTGATATGATTTTTCATTAACCTATTGTGTTCAGGGTTTCCTGATATTGCTGAATAAAGCTTTATATTTTTTTGTTCTTCTGCTAATACCTGATTTCTTCGTCTTTCTTCATCATATTTCACTTTCAGTTCCTCATGCTCAACACTTAGTTCTGATAAACTTTCAGTAAGATTCTTATAATTCTTTTGCAGAGCCAAAATCTTTTTCTCTAATTCTGAAAAATTGTTTTCTAAATCTTGAAGCATTTCAGGTTTGTATATTCTAACTAGAAGCAAAAATAAAAAAATAATAACACTAACAAAAATAAAAAGCCTTATATTTTGGAATACCCACAAAAAAGGAGATGCTAAAGCACCTCCTTTGTATTTTTAATATGTATTTTTCTTATTCAAATTTCAAAACAAACATAACTGCTCTTGTCTGTAATGTAGAAACTGCAGATGTCCAGTAAGGAGGTGTCTCAGCATTATCAGCTACTTTTTCATTATTCATAAAAAATGTTCCTCTAATGGCAGGCGTCAGTTTAAATTTGTTGAAATAAAACTGGATTCCCATTTCTGCAGACCATGCAAAGTTATGTGTTGTAGATCTGAAAATTCCCTGCATATTATCATCCGTAGAAGCAGCATTAGACTGCAGGTTCACGATATAGTTTACCCCGGCGGCAATGTAAGGCCTTGAATTGTACCATCTTCGCCCATGAAGTTCTAAAAGCACGGGAACATCCACCAATGTAGATTTGATTTCTCTCACTTTATCTTTATCCTGTAAAGGGAACGGCATGAAAGGAGGATTAGTTAAAGATCCACCTGCATAGATGTCATTAGATTGAGTATTAAAAGTCAACTGTCTTTGTGCAAACTGTAAACCTGGTTCTATTCTTACGTCAAGATAGTCATTCAGTCTCCATTTTGCAATAAGCCCGGCACCGAAACTGTAGCTTTCCTTAGAAGTTACAAGATTCTGATTATCGTTCATCCCATATCTTGGGTGCAATACGATACGGTAGTCCAGTTTGTTCCCGTTCAAATAAAAACCCCAACTGAATTTCTGCTCGTCGAAGTCTTCCAACTTGTCCATTCTGTTTCGGGTTCTAAATTGCGCGTCTGCAAAAACGGCAATATTTACTGAGGCTAAAACCAGTGCTCTTAATAAAAATTTATTCATAGGTTACTTTGTTGCTTTATAAATTGTGGCTATACCTAAACTTAGTTTTTTATATTCTACTTTCTTAAATCCCGTATCTAAAAGAATTTGCTTCATCTTCTCCCCGAAAGGAAAAGCATTTACAGAATCCGGAAGGTATGTGTATGCCCTATTATCTTTGGAAACCATTCTGCCAATGGCAGGTAATATATTTTTAAAATAAAACATATACAGTGGTCCCATCAACCCCTCAACCTTTGAAAACTCCAGTATATAAACACTTTTGTTATCCTTAACTACTCTTCTTAACTCTGCTAAACCTTTGGTAAGATTTTCAAAATTCCTTACTCCAAATGCAACGGAAACAGCATCAAATCTATTGTCCTCGAAAGGTAAATTTTCTGCATCTCCTTTTTGCATGGAAATTTTGCCGTCTAATTTAAGTTTTTTTATTTTAATAACGCCAACATTCAGCATTTGTTGTGATAAATCTAAACCAACTACTTTTGAGCCGGTACCTTTTTCAATGGTAATTGCCAGATCTCCCGTTCCTGTAGCCACATCCAGCACTTCCTGCGGGGTATCATTTTTCATCCATTTCACCAGTTTATTTCTCCATAAAACATCAATTTTCATGGATAAAACACGGTTTAAAAGGTCGTACTTCGGCGCAATATTGTCGAACATATCCTCTACCTGGCTCTTCTTAGTAGCCTCTGAATTGTAGGGAGTAACTTTGGTGATATCTTTTGTCAAAACTTAAAACTTGTAATATTCTTTATAATAATTTAGGTAATCCTGCTTTCTGAAGATTTTGGATCTTGATTCCACTTTCTGAATATTTTTGATCACTTTATCGTAATCTTCATCCACATTGTAATAAAAATCTTCTGTGTAAAGCTTATTGAAGCGTTTTGCTCCTCCAAAATAATCCTTTCCATCAATTTTAGTCTTATCAAGCGCTAAAAGTAACGAATCTTTTTTAAGATTATATCCGTAGTACTGATCATTAACATAATAATCCTGGTGGGAAATGTTAATCAAACCACGAAGTTTGTTTACTTCAAATGCTGAATCGTAAAGCATTTTTTTATTCTGATCGAAAACCTGAATAGAGTTTTTTCCTTTATTCAAATCCACATGCACGTACTGCCCCGCTGAGATGATTCCTTCAGAACCGTTATTGATTTTAAAGTAATACGTATTGGGGGTAGGATTATCTACAACATAATAATTCTTCTTGGCTAAAAAAAGGAAGTAGATCCCAAAGGCAACGATAAACGCCACAGCTGCAATGAGTAAGCCTTTTAAGGACGAGTTGTTTTTCATAGATTGTAAAGTACAATTTTTGCAAATTTAATAATATTTTTAATTCTCCGTTATTAATATTAATTATTAACTTTGCATCTTTAAAAAAATCATATAAACGAATGCCGAATACGATCATTATTGGCTCTGGATCTTACATTCCGAACAGAGTTATTGGTAGAGATTACTTCATGAATTCTGAGTTCTACACAGAGGATGGGGTAAAGATAGAAAAGCCTGTGGAAGAAACTATTGCGAAGTTTGTAGAAATTACAGAAATAGAAAACAGGAGATTCATTGAGGACGGTCTTTCCAATTCACAGATCGGTTATGAAGCCGCAAAAATTGCCCTTGAAGATGCAAAGGTGGATGGTGAAGAATTGGATTATATTATTTACGCAAGCAATTTTGGAGAAGTTACCGAGAATGGATACGCTGACTTCATGCCTACTATGGCTGCAAGAGTAAAGAATAAACTAGGCATAACAAACAGAAAATGTGTAACATACGATATGCTTTTCGGGTGCCCGGGATGGGTTGAAGCAATGATTTTAGCGGATAATTTAATTAAAGCTAAAGTCGCAAAAACCATCTTGGTAATAGGAGGAGAAACACTAAGCCGTGTTACAGATCCACACGACAGAAACAGAATGATCTTCGCTGACGGTGCCGGAGCAGTAGTGGTAAAAGCTACTGACAACGAAAATGTAGGAATTATTGCCCACAATACAATTTGTGACAATGGCCCTGAATTAAATTATCTTGAAAATGCACCTTCCATCAACAAAGAAGTAGATCAAAGACGTCTTTATGTAAGAATGCTGGGAAGAAAAATCTACGAGTATGCTCTTAAAAATGTCCCTGTAGCCATTAAAGATACGATTACAGATGCAGGGCTATCTATTGAGGACATAGACAAAATCCTTATCCACCAGGCCAACGCCAAAATGGATTATGCTATGATCGAAAGGCTTCACAGACTGTATGACATCAAAGAATATGATCATTCAATCTCTCCAATGACGATTCAGGATTTAGGAAATACCTCTGTAGCAACCATTCCTACCATGTATGATTTAATAATTAAAGGAAAAATGGGTGGTCAATCGTTTAAAGATAATGGGAATATTGTTATGACTTCGGTAGGTGCCGGAATGAACATCAATGCTCTCGTTTACAGATTTCCTTAAAAATAATATTTAAACAATAAAAAATATAAAAGCACAAGGGAAATCTTCTTTGTGCTTTTTTACATCAGATTATGCAAAAGAATCTTTTAATCATTGCCGGAATCTTCCTGTTTTTGGAGATTTACATTTATCAGGCTGTACGAACGCTGACCGATAATTTTTGGCTGAGAATCGGCTATTGGGTGGTGTCTTTAATCATTTATGGAATTTTCGCCTACGAAGTAACCCATTACCAAAGATCAGACCGCAGTATGGTAAGAGCCCAGATCATGATTTCTCTGTTACTTATATGTATACTTCCTAAAATTTTTGTGGTCCTGTTTCTATTAATCGACGACATCTTCAGAATCGGAAGCTATGTGGTCGGATTTACAAGTTCTGCGGATAATTTCTTTCCGGAAAGGAGGAAATTCCTTAGTCTTGTAGGCCTGGGAATGGGAGGAGTTCTTTCGGCCCTTTTCATAGACGGGATTACTTTCGGTAAGTATCGCCATACGGTAAGAAGGGTAAAGGTAAAGTTTGCTAATCTTCCAAAAAGCTTCAAAGGGTATAAAATCATTCAGATTTCTGATGTTCACAGTGGAAGTTTCTCTGATCCGGACAAATTGAAGCATGCTATAGACCTCATCAATGAACAAAAGCCTGATTTGGTTTTATTCACAGGAGACATGGTTAACAATGTTGCTGATGAATTCAAACCCTTCATTCCTCTTTTTTCAAAAATAAAGGCTAAAGATGGCAAGTTTGCAGTTCTGGGAAACCATGACTACGGTGATTATGTAAGTTGGAGCTCCCTTGATGCCAAAAAGCAAAACCTGGATATGCTGATCGATTATGAGAAGCAGGCAGGGTTTGATATGCTGAGAAATGAAAACAGGGTTATTGAAAAAAACGGAGAAAAATTATATATCCTGGGGGTTGAAAACTGGGGATTGAAACCATTTCCGCAATTCGGAAAGATTGATGACGCGTTGAAAGGAGTCCCGGAATCCGCTACAAAGATCTTAATGAGCCATGACCCTACCCATTTTGATTATGTGGTAAAAAAACACCCGGCAGACATCCATTTAACGCTTTCAGGACATACACATGGGATGCAGTTTGGACTGGATTTAAAGAACATCAAGTGGTCACCGGTTCAATACCGTTATCCAAAATGGGCCGATTTATATGAAAGTGAAGGTAAATTCCTGTATGTCAACAGAGGTTTTGGAGTACTTGGATATCCCGGAAGAGTTGGCGTATTGCCGGAGATTACTCTTTTTGAACTGAGCTAGTTTTGAGTTTGAGAGTGAGAGGGTTTGAGAGTTTGAGAGTAAATGAGTTTGAAGGAGGGTTGCTGGTTATTAGTTGCGGAATTCGAGGTTTTTAATTTAACGATTCACAGTTGACCGTCATTTCCGAGTTGCTGGTTTTCTACTTACTAGTCGAGTCGCATGATTCGGGGTTTCATGATTCGGGTTATTAAGATTTGAGATTATAGGTTTTTAAATTCACAATTGACCCCATTCACTTGTAAGTTGTAAGTTGTTGGTTACGGAGCCTGCAACAGTAAAGTTTATGAGTGATCAGTGATCGCCTTATGCCTGACGTCTGAAATCTGACATCTAGAATCTTGATTCTTGGCTCCTGATTCCTGTTTTTTACAACTCAAAATCCAGATCAAAAGACCATCATTCAACCTTTTACACAATCCCTACAACCTGCTACCCACCACACCCGCAACTTAAAAAATATAATCTTTCATACGGGAAACAGCAAGTTCTTTCTCGTTGATAAAAGTAAGGAGGGCATCTAATTTGTCTTCCATTTTTTTGCCTGAAAACAGGCTTCTGTAAAAAGGAATGTCAAAACAGTATTTCTTAAAATCTGTAAACTGCCACGAGTTCAGATAAATCAGCACAAATTCTTCATTCTGCAGGGTTTCTAAAACCATATTCTGATAGTATTTCATTGGCAGAATCTGAAATACAAAATCATTGTATGGGAGCTGACTGTATGGAGAGATGCTTTCCGGGATAATACTTAATCCATCTTCTTCTGTAATTTCCGTATCTCTTTTCAGACGTTTGAAAGGGAAAAGTATATCTGCATTATCGATATTGGAAACATAATTAAACTCCAATAATTTCAAATTTTCCTGGGGCACTTTTACCTCCTTCTGACGAATTCCTCTGATCTGTTTTTCCAGAAGATCCTGAATTTCTTTCTTGGCATCTTCAATTTCTGTAAGGTTGGAGTCTTTATTATAAAAAGCAATTTCATGCCCTTTGGATGAAATTGCTTTTATAAGATTCTGCAGTTTTCCAGAGAGAGAAATCTCCACAAAAAAACTGGCTTTGATATCGTGAATATCTAAAATTCTAAGAATTGCTTTAGTGTTATCTTCTGTAATTCTTAACCTTTCTTCATCGGTAATTTGAATCCCATTTTTTGGATCAGCATCAATATTTACCAAGTTAAAAGTCAATAATATCATTTAAATTAAATTCTATATAAAAGTTATAATAAATTAAAAATCAGAAGTTAAAGCAATTATTAATTAAAGTATTACTTTACATTATTAATCCTTAGCTAATTTTACTTTCAAATTCTTGATCATGTCTTTTGTCATTTCAGAAATTCCGAAATCATACGTCAGTCCCCAGTCTTTTTTGGCCACTGAATCATCAATTGACGCCGGCCATGAATCTGCAATTGCCTGCCTGAAATCCGGTTTATAATCGATGGTAAAATCCGGAATTTCTTTGGTAATTTCCCCAGCAAGTTCTTTTGGAGTAAATGACATTCCACCCAGGTTATAAGAGGAACGAACCGTCAGACTTTCTTTTGGAGCTTCCATTAATTTTAGCGTGGCATTGATCGCATCATCCATATACAACATCGGCATTCCGGTGTTCTCAGAAATGAAGCTTGTATACTTCCCCTCCTCTATTGCCTTATAGAAAATCTCAACAGCATAATCTGTTGTTCCTCCACCTGCAGGAGTCTTCCATGAGATTAATCCGGGATATCTGATACTTCTTACATCCACACCATATTTATCAAAATAATACTCACACCATTTCTCTCCAGCCATTTTAGAAATCCCATAAACTGTAGTTGGATTTAAAACAACATCCTGCGCCACATTCTCTTTTGGAATTCCTTTTCCAAACACAGCGATGGAACTTGGCCAGAAGATCTTTTTAAGAAGCCCTTCTTTTGCCATTTCACAAAAATGCAGAAGAGGTTCCAGATTCAGTTTCCAGGCAAAAATAGGCTGCTTTTCCGAAGTTCCGGATAAAAGAGAAGCCAGATGGTACACTGTAGTGATGTCATAGTCTTTAATCACCTGTCTCACCAATTGTGTATTGGTAACATCCATTCTTTCATAATATCCTGCAGAGGTAATTCCCTCCTGCCACCTGTCAAGGCCCGAAGCAACTACATTTTCCGCTCCGTGGATCTCAACAAGTCTATTGGTAAGTTCGGTGCCTATTTGTCCCAAAGCACCCGTAATTAGTATTCTTTCCGTATAGGATTCCATTTTTCAGATTTTTTTTAGAATTGTACAAAAGTAAAAAAAACATGTCAACCATAATAAAAAAGGTGTATTTAAAAATACACCCATAGATTGTTATAGAAAATTATTTATATACTGAACTCAGGATAAGGCATTTCTGTCTTGTAAACCAACAACTTCTAACTCCCTTTTCTATATCTGAATTAAAATTTATAAGCTCAGATTCATTCTTACAAACAGAAACCTTCCATTCATTCCAAACTGTGAGACGTTTCTGGAGTATACGAACTGATCCTGATTAGAAAGATCTATACTGTTAATTGGATTGCCAGAAGCGTCTACAGATGGTGTTTTCAAAGATTTGGGTCCATAATTCTTATCTGGATAAATATCAAATAGGTTATTAGCACCAATGGTCAGCCTTAAGCCCTTTGTAAATTTATATCCAATAGACAAATCGGTAATTATTTTACCTCCCCAAACAGGATGCTCGATAGGTACCTCCTTTCCGTTGACCATATTGCTATTGACAATACCATCGCCATTCACGTCTGTTGTATTGGGATCGGTCACTTTTCCAAAATATACGTTTCTTACAAGGATACTAAAATGATTAAGCTCTAAAGCATTATTCAATGAAACTTTAAACCTTGGGACGGCTTCTTCTAGATAGACACGACTGGTTTCGGAATAATAACGGTTCACCTGGCCAGCCTGAATCAGAATATCTGAACCATGAATATCTCCCACCCTATTGGTTTTGGATACCGTTGCTGCCAAATCAGAGTTCAAAGTAACCTTTTCGGAGATTTTCAACCTGTGAGAAATTACACCTTCTACACCTTTGGTCTGGGTATCGATAGCATTGGCAAAAAATGTTGCGGCAGTGGCATTAGCCTGATCAAAGCCTTTCTGAAGGTTATATTCAGGGCTGTTTACCGGAAAAATCCCTGAAGGTCTTGAAAACTGATCCGTTAATACTACCCTGTTTTTTATTTTAATATAATACCCATCTACCGTGAATGTCAGGTTAGCACTTGGTATTTTAGCCGTAAAGCCCGCAGAAAAGCTATTAGACTCTTCCTGCTTCAATTGTGGAATCCCCAAAATACCTGCCACATCAGAATCATTGGAAAATGTTCCGACTTCATATGCTGTCCCCCCAACAAACTGGGTAGCCGTTGCATTGAAATAAATTTGCTGTAAAGAGGGTGCCCTGAATCCTGTGGAATGGGCTGCCCGGATGTTAATATGGTCTGTCAGTTTATATCGGGAAGCAATCTTATAATTGAATGTAGAACCAAAATCTGAATAATTTTCAAACCTAAATGCTGCACTCACCAACCAACGATTGGTAACATCCAATTCCGTATCAAGGTAAGCTGCTACAGAGCTCCTCCCTTTTTTCAATGCATTCGCTGGTCTGAAGCCCGGGAATACCTGTGCCCCGCCTGGTCTTGTAGCTCCCATAAAATCCGTTGGCTTCAGTGAAGCAGGAGTTTCCGGATTCTGAATATTTCCGTTAATATCGTAAAGAGCCCATGAGGCTTCTTCTCCGCTTTCTATTTTATATCTTTCCAATCTCACCTCTCCGCCAAATGCCATATTGAAGCCCTGCAGCCAATCAAATTTAGTATCAAAATCAGCATTGACCGTATTCTGTAAGAACCCCAATCCTCCAGCTCTAAACTCCCTTTGCATGGAAGACAGCATGGATGCATTGGCTGTATTTTTTATAGTATAATCAAATGTATTCTGTCCAAAAGTATTACTGATATCATAATTCACATTTCCTACTTTACCTTTAAAACCTGCAGCAAGTGAAAGATCAATGACATCAGATGCAATCTCAGGCAGAAAACCGTTGGGATACAATGAAGTAGAAGTCCTGCTTTGGTTAGGCCTTCTGTAAAATCCTGCAGCATTTCCGCTTCTATAAGAAATCCCTCCAAATGCATATCCACGTACTGATGAAGAAATATCAAATTCGGAATTCATAAAAACCTGCCCGGATCCAAGCTTAGACTGTCCTACTCTCATATTAAAATCATTTCTCTCAAGACGTCTGTAAGCTAATTCATTAGCTGTAACATCTGCTCTTAAAATCGATTGCAGTTCCGGAATTGTATTGGCATTCTGAATACTCATCAGCATACCAGGACTGAAATAGTTTACATAAGGAGCATATTGGTGAATGTAATTAACGATCTGTTGCGTATTAGAAGTGTTTGTAATATTACCAAATAAAGAATTAATATTAACTCCGTTTTCAAGTGCTCTCTGCTCAATAGCGTTGTAGGCATTGAAAATATCACCTGTAGCTGTTCCCGCTCTTTCCGTAGCAGTTCTGTTCAGAAAACTGGCTGTAAAATTCAAAAACCCTGTAGCTCCCAGCTTTGCACCATAGTTAAGATCCAGCTGATATTTTTCTCCATCCCAGCCGCCACTATGGTCATTAGAACCTTTCGAATTATATCCTCCTGCTGTAATGGCTGCGGTGAGATTATTTGTACTTTTCTTCATAACAACGTTGATAACGCCTGCAATAGCATCAGAGCCATACTGTGCTGAAGCACCATCCCTTAGCACCTCCAATCTTTCGATCGCAAAGGCCGGAATTGCATTAAGATCTGTCCCTACCGAACCTCTTCCCGGTGAGCCATTGATATTGACCAATGAGGAAGTATGCCTTCTTTTTCCATTAAGCAATACAAGAACCTGATCGGGACCTAATCCTCTCAACTGTGCGGGATCAACATGATCCGTACCATCTGCAACCGTGGTAGAATTGGAGGTAAAGGATGGTGCCGCATAATTTAAAATCTGATTAAGATCTGTCTGAGGGCTCAGTACTGACTGTGATCCAATATTGATCACATCCACAGGAACCGGTGTATCGGTAGCCACCCTGCTTTTGTTTCTGGATCCCACTGTAATTTTAATTTCATCCACCGTTTTTACTTTAATTGAATCTCCGGTTTGTGCATAAAAATTTACAGAAATAAAGAATAATGCCCCCAAAGAGACAATTTTTTGATTGTTTTTTTTCATGTGTTTTTTTCAAATGTACAAATCATTTTAAAATTAACACAGACTTTATCAATAAAACAACACAAATCATTAAAATTAAACCAATAAAAAACAATAATTATTGATTTCGGATAGTCAATTTAGTAAAATTTAACACCAAATAACCAAAATGAAATATCCATAATTAAGCTAGCTTTAGTGAAAAAATTAAAACACAATTCATAAGGCTATCATCGGCAATGATTTACAAAAAAACTATATTTTTGTTATAAAGAAAATCATATGAGGAAGTTTTTAATTGTTTCGGTCCTGTTAGCGAGTCAATTCGGCTGGGCTCAGTTTACAGATATCAGCATCGTAAAGGAAGTACAGGTAAAAAAGAAGGGTGTAGTGGTATCTGCCCATCCTTTAGCCAGTGAAGCAGGGGCAAAAATCCTAAAAATGGGAGGAAATGCCTATGATGCCGTTACTGCCACACAATATGCATTGGCCGTTGTATATCCTCAGGCAGGAAATATTGGTGGTGGTGGATTTTTGGTGGGCGTAAAAAGTAATGGTGAAAAATTCACATTAGATTACAGGGAAACCGCTCCCAAAAAAGCTTCCCGGGATATGTATCTCGATAAAAAAGGGAAAGCAGATACCGATCTGTCTCAAAACGGAAGACTTGCAGTAGGTATTCCGGGTAGTGTGGCAGGTTTCTTTGCTACTTTAAAGTATTGTAAACTTCCTATGGAAAAAATCATACAGCCAGCTATTGATCTGGCAGAGCAGGGTTTTACCATCACAGAAAAGGAAGCTGACATGCTGAATAACAATAAAGAAAAATTTCAGAAGCATAACAAGTCTTCTATTATTTTCGTAAAAGACAGCCCTTGGAAAGCCGGTGATATTTTAGTTCAGAAAGAATTGGCAGAGACTTTAAAGCTTATCCAGAAATTAGGGGCAAAAGGGTTTTATGAAGGAAAAACAGCAGATCTTTTGGTGGCTGAAATGAAAAGAGGCAATGGAATCATTAGTCTGGAAGATCTTAAAAATTATAGAGTTGCAGAAAGAAAAGCTTTAGAATTTGAGTATAAAGGAAACAATGTAGTATCTATGCCTTTACCTTCAAGCGGGGGTTTGCTGCTGGCTCAAATGCTTAGAATGGCCAGCTTTGAAAACCTTGAAAAATACCAGCAGAACTCTACAAAGGCTGTTCAGATTATGACAGAGGCTGAAAGAAGGGCTTTTGCAGACAGAGCTGAATATATGGGTGATCCTGATTTTATCCAGGATAAAACGGCTTACCTGATCTCTGATGCCTATTTAAAAGACAGATGGAAAAGTTTCAGTTTTGATAAAGCCACTCCTAGTGCCGAAGTGGGTAAAATTATAGAGCAACCGAAAGAGTCGACTCAGACTACCCATATTTCTGTACTGGACAAAGACGGAAATGCAGCCTCTGTAACCACTACTCTTAATGGATATTACGGAAGCAAAGTTCTGGTTTCAGGAGCAGGATTCTTTCTAAATAATGAAATGGACGATTTCTCCATCAAACCGGGTGTACCCAATATGTTTGGGGCTGTAGGTGGGGAAGCCAATGCCATTCAGCCCAATAAAAGAATGCTTTCCTCTATGACGCCTACTATTTTGCTGAAGAACGGAAAGCCGTATATGGTGGTTGGAACTCCGGGAGGAACAACCATTCCCACTTCTGTATACCAATCCATCGTCAATGTTGTTGATTTTAAATTAAACGCCAATATGTCCGTCAATACACCCAAGTTTCATCACCAGTGGCTTCCGGAGGTTATAACGGTAGAAAACAACTTTCCTGAAAGCACTATTTCCGAGCTGAAAAACAAGAATTATGTTATTGAAAAAATAAAACAAATCGGAAAAACAGAAATGATTGTTCTGGATGATAATGGTAATATTCACGCTGTGGCAGATGGCCGTGGTGACGATTCTGTTGCTACTGAATAAGTAAGCAGCTGTCCTGCTCACATAAAAAATCCTGTTTTAATTATTTTAAAGCAGGATTTTTTATTGAAGATTTTATAATGTATCCCTTTCTTTATCAGAGGCAGATATACAAAGACATCTTCAATGCTACATGATATCCGGTATTTTTTTTATTTCAATGACATTCATCATGTTTTTAGAAAAAATTCATAATTTCGCCCTTTCTAAACAATTTCTATTGAAAACAAAACAATTTTATCAGCAGCTTTATTTTCAGGTTATTATAGCCATCATTGCAGGTATCCTTTTAGGAAGGTACTATCCTGAGCTGGGAGAAAAGATGAAGCCATTGGGCGATGGTTTTATTAAGCTGGTAAAAATGATTATTGCTCCGGTTATTTTCATTACCCTTACCCTGGGGATTGCTCATATGACCGATCTTAAAAAAGTAGGAAGAATTGCAATAAAAGCAATGGTTTATTTCTTTACATTTTCAACTTTAGCACTCATCATTGGGCTTATAGTCGGTAATATTTTACAGCCTGGCCATGGTTTAAATATTGATCCGGCTACTCTTTCAGGAGATGTTTCTCAATATAAAGAAAGGGCTCATGATTCTACCCTTACCGGTTTCATTATGAATATCATTCCGGATACACTTTTCAGTCCTTTAGTGGGTGACAATATACTTCAGGTTCTCCTTGTAGCTATTTTAATGGGTGTTGCTTTGGTCCTCACTAAAGAAAAGAGTAAGAAAGTGACTGATTTTCTTCAGGATTTGTCTACTCCTGTTTTTAAGATTGTTCATATGCTTATGAAGCTTGCCCCTATCGGAGCCTTTGGAGCTATGGCTTTTACAATTGGAAAGTACGGACTTCACTCTGTGTTAAACCTTATTTTCCTGGTAGCTACTTTTTATATCACGTCTATTCTTTTTATTGTTCTCGTTCTGGGCGCTGTGGCATGGTACAATGGGTTTAGTATTTTTAAACTCATGTATTATCTTAAAGAAGAACTTCTTCTTGTATTAGGAACAAGTTCTTCCGAATCAGCTCTTCCCGGTCTTATGGAAAAGCTGGAAAAAGCAGGCTGTTCAAAAGCGATTGTAGGGTTGGTAGTCCCAACCGGTTATTCTTTTAACCTGGACGGGACCAATATTTATATGACATTAGCCTCACTTTTTATTGCTCAGGCACTGAACATCCATCTGCCTCTTGAAAAACAGCTTATGCTTCTGCTAATAGCAATGTTGAGTTCTAAAGGTGCTGCCGGAGTCACAGGTGCCGGATTTGTTACCCTGGCTGCTACATTGGCAGTAGTTCCTGAAGTTCCTTTAGCCGGAATGACATTAATTTTAGGTATAGACAAATTCATGAGTGAATGCAGAGCACTCACCAATGTCATAGGAAATTCTGTAGCCACTGTAGTTGTTGCCAACTGGGAAAAGCAGCTTGATAAGAAACAGTTACAATACTGTCTTGATCATCCACTGGAAGTTGAGAAAAAACTGGAAGTCTGAAATAATTTATAGATAACAGATCTTTAAACCAGAATATTCAGGCTTGCAGGCTGTACTTTAACATGGATGGGTGATTCTATTTTATTAAACTCACCGTCAAGATGCCAGTTTTTGGTATTTACCTGGAATGAAATTTCAGAAACCGGAAGATAGGTAACATACTCATCGTCCTTTAATCTTTTGGTAAACATTCTGAAGGCGAACAGTGCAGAATAGGTCAGGGGAAATTTCTTTACCAGAACCATATCAACCAAACCGTCACTTTTACTTGCTTTTGGGGCAATATAGGCGTTATTACCAAACTGACGGGTATTGGCAATATTCAGCATAAGATACCTGCCATTGTACTGCTGATAATCTTCACCCAAAAACTTCACTTTGATCGGTTTGTAATTGAAGAATGTTTTTAGGGAAACTTTAATGTAATTTTTGAATCCACGGCTTGTTTTCTCAAACTCTTTAACCACTTTCCCGTCAAAACCTGTTCCTGAAACATTGATCGAAAGCCTGTCGTTAACCGTAAATGTATCTATTTTTCTGGATTGCTTTGCTTTTATTTTCTCTAAAAGTTCATCCAAATTTTTACTGAAACGTGTTTCGTTGGAGAATCCATTTCCGGAGCCTGCCGGAAAAATAGCCAGGATCTTGTCTGTAGAAATAAGGTTCTTAGCCACTGTAGAAATAGTTCCGTCACCACCAATTGCCACAAAAATATCAACATGATCAAAATGGGTTTTAATAAACTCATCTGTTCCCGGAATAGACTCGGAGACATAATACAAAGGATTTCCAACCTTTGCTTTAAGTTCATTCAGAAACGGCTGATAATTTTTTTTGGCCGAAAAAGGGTTGATGATAAAAGCTACTTTTTCCATTACCGCAAAAATAAACAATGCTTCCTGAACCGGAAGCATTTATTTATTTAATTTTCATTCTTTCTTTAAATTCTGCGTTCAATGTACCCCTTAATTCTTCCCAGGAAATAGGAATGATAATATCTCCTGCTGCAAAAGCAGTAATTTCGTACGGGCTATAATGAAAATAAAGGTTTTTCTGATCAAAATAGAAATTATTGCTCGCCGGAATTTTTTCCACTAACAGCATTTCGGAGTTTTTAACTTCTCCTTCAGCATCTGTTGTTCCGCTGTTAATAGTATTGATATTCTTCATCAGAAGAGTCTCGATTTTAGTACTGGGCATTGAAGTGATGTCCTTCAGTTCAAGTTTTCTATTATTCTTGAGGTCAAAAACTCTCTCGGAAAATCCGTAATTATCATGGGCTCCACCTTCATAACCACTTCCTGCATATTGAATGTGCATATACCCGTTGATATTGGATATAAGGTTCATGTGAGAACTTGAATACCAATCCTGAGCATAGGTAATATCTGAAATCCAGTCTTTACTGTCATTTTTTACAGAAGAGAAATATTTGTTTTTCTCATTCTCCAAGTAAGCCTGAAGTCCGGTTTTGGAAAAATCTTTACTCCCCTTATTTTGAAAATAAATACTGTCTAATAACGTTTTATCTTTCAATTCCGGGAAGACCAGCAATTTTGAAGTATATTTAACTTTTAAAGAGTCTGTAATTTTTGTAGAATCACTTACTTTAACAGAATCTACTATCAGTTTTCCAGATTCTTTGTAGTCTGACTTTTCGGTAGCCGATCCTGTTGATTCATTTTTCTTACAGGCCGTAAAAACAAAGAATGAAGATAGTGCCAAAACGGCAATCATATTTTTCATAATTATAATTTTTTGATACTAATACAAAAACCATTCAAAAGCTGAATGGTTTTAAAAAAATATGATTAATCGTATTGATCAATATTAAAAATCAACTACTTAGGATTTCTTCACTAAGCTTATTACCTGATTTTCATGTTTTGAAGCAACGCCCCAAATTTGCTTGAAAGCCGGGTAATATTCTTTTGGATAATCCGGGCTAGCCACTTTTGTAGTAGCGGTTACTTCCAGCTTATTCCCTTTTTGTTCCACTACATAGCTGTATTCTATTTCTTTATCTTCTGTAACTATTTTTTTACTTTTAGGTATTTCTTCCACTGTATATCCTTCCGGAATCTCAAGAATAACTTTTTTCACTTTTGTAGAAGCTGCTCCAAAATCAATAGGATATTTCCGCTCTTCAACCTGATCAAACTCATTAGAGTTTTTATTTAAAAATAACATGGGATTGATGATCATCTTTTTCCCTATTTTATCAATCATATCCGTTGACGAAAATTTCATAGTGCTTTCAAATTCGCCATTTTCCAACACTTTTGAATCAATTCCTGTAAAATCTACTGCAAAATTTTCTTTATATTGTTTTTTATATTTATCCGGATTTTCGTCATAATTATCTTTTACATACATCGCAAAAACTCCGGTATCTTTATCTGAATATGCTCCTGAAACACTACCATCTTCATTAATTTTAGCATTTATAGTAAGAAATGTATTTCCAGGCTTGGTATTGGTCATTCTTAATTGTACCGCTTTATCTCTACTTAATAAAATACCATATTCATTCCAGTCTCTTAAAGGAAGTTCATTCATGGAAGACTGCTTGGAAGTAGCATCATACGTTTGGATACCACCGGCTGTTTCTACTGCTGCCAATACGAAATTTGTATTGGTTACATTTGGAGAAACAAGATTTATCATCCCGTTATCTACGGTAGAAATAACAAGTGGATCTGCCTTGATATTAGCTTCACGAAGAAGTAATACTAAAAACAGATTAATCTCAGCCGCATTACCGACCTTTGTGTCAATAAGTTTCTTTATACCGTCCTCTGTATAAATTCCACGGTCCTTATTCCATGTAAATGTCTTCTGGACATATGCAAAGATAGCATTCGCCTTTTCCATATCTGTCTTCATTTCTGAAATACCTGCAGGCATATTATCTTTAGCCAATTTTGATTTTTTCAGCTCACCACCAAAATCTTCGTGATCATAAAGCCTTTTTCTAATTTGTTCCCAGGATGAAGAATACAATTTGAGTTCATTAAAATTAGTAGAGTTAAGTTCTGCACTTATTTTTGTGCGAAAATTTCTATCATTCCTTACAAATTTCTCTGTTTTGAAGCCTTTTAAATTTTCAAAACCAAACCGATATGTCTTATATTGAGCGCCATAAAGTGTTCTATCTGCAATTTCCCTGTATTTAGGAGCCAGGCTTCCGGTATAATTGATATTGTACAATATATTGATAGGAGTATCTAAAATATATTCTGTATAAAGAGAGGGTGTATCCAACTCTATCAACACTTCAGGAATAGTATATAAAAATGCGAATGGAGTCAGAACTTCATATTGATATTCTAATACTGATCCATCTTTTACGTTGGGAAAAGCAAACTTTGTTACCGTAGTATTTTTACTTTCTTTACTTTTATATTTAGAGCTTTTTTCAACCTTTATGGGTACAACATTTCCACTTTCAAGATTGTATGTAAAAGCTTTGAACTTATTCAACGTTTCCTGATCATTATTATTTTTATAAAGAGGAACTTCAACATTCAACCAGTCTTCAGCTTTATCTTTATTATAGATTTTTATTCTGTAAACATATTCCTTGTGAAGATCACCTGTACTGATATCAATTCTGTAATGTACCGATTTATACAGAATTTCAGCAGGGGCGTTTTCGTCCAGCAGTGATTTTCCTTTGGATAAATCTGCATCAGAAAATTTAGGAGGATTTAAAAACTCGTGTTTTTGAGCATTGATAAAAATAAGATTTGCAGAACAAACCAGTACCAATATTATTCTTTTCATCATTATATTTTTGTAATTAAAATTTTTGAATTATCCATGTTTATTATTTTTTTTCTGAAGCTTACATATTCATTATATTTTTCTTTAGAATAAGTTCCTTTATTAACTTGTATTTTCCTTGTTACTTTTACTTCTTCTCCATTTTTGGCAAAACTTAATGTATAATATCCAAATTCAGATTTAACATTGGTATTATCCGGAACTTCATCTATTTTATAACCCTTGGGAAGGATAAAACCAATTTCATAATCATCTTCAAAGGATTGTCTAATTTCAAAAGGAAGCTCACGGTTTTCCTCTGTTTTATAAATACTATTAGAGAAAATAGGTACTACTCTGAAAATAATACTATTACCTACTTTTTTAGAGAAATTATTTGCTTTAAAATCTATATTATAGGTAATAACAGCTTTATCCTTGTCATTGGCAAAATTCTTCATTTCAACTTTCTCAAAGTTCAAAACATCCAGGGAACGTTTTAAAGCATCATTTCTCTCTTTTGGGTTTAATCCTGTAAATACTAAGTTATAATCATATTGGCTTCCCGTATAATGAAAACTTCCTTCACCTGTAATACTATTGTCTTCACCAATTTTTACTTTCAACACTTGTTTTTCTTTATTCTGATCTGCAGGATATGCAGGTGTACTGATAAGCTCAATTCCATTTTTCTTTACAGAGAGAACATTTCTATCGGTAGTACTATAACTCAAATGATTAAATCCTATTTGCTGTGATGTATTTTCAAGCCATATATTTCCTTTTTCGGTAGGAACCATTAAAATAGCATGATTACCTCCCATTTTTGGAAACTCAGGATCAAAAGATATTTGTGAAGGCCCAGAATTAATAACACAATAGTGGGAAGCTATCCCTGCTTCATCCAACAACGTTTTCATATAATTGGTTAGCCCTTTGCAATCTCCGTATCCTTTTTTATCTACCTCATCCGGTAACATAGGAAGCCACCCACCAATTCCCAGCCCAACATATATATATCTGGTTTTGGTCTGCATATACTGATAAATCTTCTTTACTTTATCCTCTACCGATCCTTCCAGTTGTAACGCAGCTATTTCGGCTTTGATCGCTGGGGTAGAAACAGCAACAGGCTCTATCAGATTATTGTAGTACCATACTCCGAAATCTGTCCAGTTATTTAAAGTCCCTTGTTTTCCCGCCAGATTAAACTTTGAAAGAGAAAAACTGACTTTAGGTAAAACCTTAATTGGCTGTGGAACTAATAAAGCATCATCAATTGCCGGAACATTTTTATAGGAATATGTCTTTTCATTTCCACTCCCACTTTCTATAACAGCTGTATAATTAAACTTTGAAGGATAAGTTTTGGTCCGTAGTTCAATTCCTGATGTATTAATAATTTTGAATTCCCCTTCTTCTAAAGAAGTATTAGTAGAAGAAAATGGTACAAAATCTGGAATAAAAAGGGTGTTTTTTTCGGAGACCTGATACGAGAAATCTATAGTATATGGATACTGGACCGGCGTATAATTAAAAACCAAAACCCGGTTATCTGAATAAAAAATTCCTTGTGGATTATTGGCAAAATCTCCAAAATCAGATTTAGAATAGCTTTTAATTTTTTTCCCTGATTCATCATAAATAACAACTTTAACGTCTGAAATACTATTTCCTTTATCATATGGAATATAAGCAACAGCTTTATCATCACCATCCTTATTCAAAACAGTTGTTACAGTAGTGCTTTGATATTTTATTTCATCAATTTTATTAATCTGTACCGTTGTAAAGTCTTTTCGGACAACAATATTTGCATTTTTCTTTAAGGTTTCAGGAATAGCAGAAACAGGATATGTCTGGGCAAAATACATTGAAGCGGCAGATAATGCTCCAATCAAGAATATTTTCATCATGGCTATTAAAATTATGCAAACATAAGAAAATCTTAATAAATGTTAAATTTTTATTTAAAAAAATACTCTACTTCGTGAAGTATTTAACAATTTGGAAAAATGCAAATCTATATCTACTTGAATATGATATAATTACAGAGAAATAAAAGATATCTTTATTTATATAATCATAAAAAAAGACTTCATTTCTGAAGCCTTTACATAAATTTTATCTTTATTTCTAATCGTTAGGAATTCTTTTGCTATCATAGGGATCACTTCCAAGCCCCAAAACCGGGATAAAAATAAATCCTAAGAAAAACAACAAAAGGGTATATAAAGGCGTCTCTTTTGCAAAACCTTTCGCTAATCTGTCGTTGACTACCCAACTTGCAAAAAGGTTAACAAAGGGAATAAAAAATAAAATAATCCACCAAGTAGGTTTCTTTACAATATCCAGTAAAACAATGATATTGTAAATAGGAACAAATGCAGCCCATGCATCTTCCCTTCCTGCTTTCTGGAAGATTTTGTACATACAGTATCCATAAAATATATAGACCAGTAAACTTATGAACATTGTTCCGATTCCCAATCCGGCTGCCGCTGCTCCGGACACCGCATCTACCCCATCATAAGGGTCTGTTTGTAAAATAGTTAACATATTAATTTTTTTTATTAGTTTCCTCAAATATAAAAAAAGCTTCTAAATAATTAGAAGCTTTTCTTGTATATTTTAAATGTATCTTTTAAATACTCTTATGCATCAATTTTTGCATACTTAGCATTTTTCTCAATAAATTCTCTTCTTGGCGGAACTTCATCCCCCATCAGCATTGAGAAAACACTATCTGCTTCTACAGCATTATCAATAGTTACCTGCTTTAAAATTCTATGTTCAGGATTAAGAGTAGTCTCCCAAAGCTGCTCAGGATTCATCTCTCCAAGACCTTTGTAACGTTGTACTTCTACTCCTTTTCCGTCCGGAGACATTTCCAATGTAAACTCTTCACGCTCTTTTTCATTATAGGCATACATTTTTTTGTTTCCTCTTTTTAATAAATACAAAGGTGGCTGAGCAATATAAATATATCCGTTTTCAATAAGTTCTTTCATATATCTGAAGAAGAACGTAAGAATCAGGGTAGAAATGTGAGATCCGTCAATATCGGCATCGGTCATGATTACAACTTTATGGTATCTCAGCTTAGCCATATTCAATGCTTTGCTGTCTTCTTCAGTTCCTACAGAAACTCCAAGGGCAGTATAAATATTTCTAATCTCTTCGTTATCATATACTTTATGAAGCATAGACTTCTCTACGTTTAGAATTTTACCTCTTAACGGAAGAATAGCCTGGAAGTGTCTGTCTCTTCCCTGTTTAGCTGTACCCCCTGCGGAATCTCCCTCTACAAGGAAGATCTCAGATTCAGCCGGATCTTTGGACGAACAGTCAGAGAGTTTTCCCGGAAGACCAGAACCTCCCATTGGAGATTTTCTCTGAACCATTTCACGGGCTTTCTTTGCTGCCTGTCTTGCTTTTGCAGCCAGTACAACTTTTTGAACAATAATCTTAGCTTCATTAGGATTCTCTTCCAAAAAGTTAGTCAGCATTTCCCCTACAATCTTATCAACAGCACCAGAAACTTCGGAATTTCCTAATTTCGTTTTGGTCTGTCCTTCAAACTGAGGTTCCATTACTTTTACAGAAATTACAGCTGTTAATCCCTCACGGAAGTCATCTCCCGTAATTTCTACTTTTTCTTTTGCCGGAAGCCCCAATTCATCTGCATATTTCTTTAAAGTTCTTGTTAGAGCTCTTCTGAAACCTGCAAGGTGAGTACCCCCTTCGTGAGTATTAATATTATTAACGTAAGAATGTAAGTTTTCGTTGAAAGATGTATTGTAACGCATTGCTACTTCAACCGGAATATCATCTCTTTCACCTTCCATGAAAATCACGTGCTCCATAATAGATTCACGGCTTCCGTCAATATAGGCAACAAATTCTTTCAGACCTCCTTCAGAATGAAAAATTTCGGTTTTAAAAGAGCCATCTTCCAATACCTCTCTTTCATCGGTAAGCGTAATTGTAATTCCTTTATTAAGGTATGACAGTTCTCTTAAACGACTCGCTAACGTATCATAGTTATAAACTAATTCTGTAAAAATAGTATCATCCGGCTGGAAAAACTGTTTTGTTCCTCTTTTATCGCTGTTACCAATTTCCTCTACTCCCGTTTGAGCTTTTCCTTTAGAATACACCTGCTGATAAACGTTTCCATCTCTGTAAACGGTAGTTATCATTTCGTTAGAAAGTGCATTCACACATGATACCCCTACTCCATGAAGACCTCCTGAAACCTTATAAGAATCTTTATCAAACTTACCTCCGGCTCCAATTTTTGTCATTACAACCTCAAGAGCGGACTTTTGCTCTTTCTCGTGAAAATCAACCGGAATACCTCTACCATTATCACTTACTTCAATTCCGTTTCCTTCTTTAATGGCCACAAAGATCGTGTCGCAGTATCCTGCCAACGCTTCATCAATAGAGTTATCTACTACTTCATAAACCAAATGGTGAAGACCTCTTGTCCCTACATCACCAATGTACATTGAAGGACGCATACGAACGTGCTCCATTCCTTCCAATGCCTGAATACTACTAGCTGTATATTGTTTCTGACTCATATTAAATATTAAAAATCTTGCTATATGCAAAGACTTACAAATATCGTGATTTTTTTCGAATTATGAAAGTTAAAATGTGTCAAAAAATGTAGACTTTTCTTAGTGAAAACTTAAATAACAGCGGACTGGTAAAAGATTCAAAATTAACTGGTCTACCTGAATAATCAGCTGTTTTAAATCATACTTAACATCAATAATTTATACGTAAATTTATTTACTGAAAAGTTGATATTATGGATGATTTTATTGCTGCACGTGCACAGATGGCACTTTCTCTGGGCTTTCATATCATATTCTCCTGCGTGGGTATGGTAATGCCCTTCCTTATGGCTTTTGCCCACTGGAAATACTTAAAAACAAATAATGAAGTATATAAAGGTCTTACCAAAGCCTGGAGTAAAGGGGTAGCCATATTATTTGCTACAGGTGCTGTTTCCGGAACTATGCTTTCCTTTGAACTGGGGCTTCTATGGCCGGGATTCATGAAACATGCAGGTCCTATTTTTGGAATGCCGTTTTCCTTGGAGGGAACAGCATTTTTTATTGAAGCTATTGCTATTGGCTTCTTTTTATATGGGTGGGAAAGATTCAATAAATGGTTTCACTGGTTTTGTGGTTTCCTTGTAGGAGTAAGCGGGCTCGCTTCCGGAATTCTAGTAGTGGCGGCCAATGCCTGGATGAATTCTCCTACCGGCTTCGATTATATTAACGGGCAGTATCTGAATATTGATCCTATCAAAGCTATGTTTAATGACGCATGGTTTCCACAGGCCCTTCATATGACTGTAGCTGCTTTTTGTGCTACAGGATTTGCTGTGGCCGGGGTGCATGCTTTATTGATTATTAAGAAAAGGAATGTGGAATTTCATACCAAAGCTTTTAAAATTGCTGTTGGATTTGCCCTTATAGGTGCTTTTGGAGCTCCTTTAAGTGGTGATATTGCGGCAAAGTCTGTAGCAGAAAGACAGCCTATTAAGCTGGCTGCAATGGAAGCTCATTTTGAAACGGAAAAAGGAGCCGCCTTTGTGATCGGTGGAATTCCTGATGAAGAAAAGGAAGAAATAAAATACGCAATAAAAATCCCCAAGGTCCTGAGTTTTTTAGTGAGCAATGATTTCAATGCTGAAGTAAAAGGTCTTAAAGATTTTCCAAAAGATGAATGGCCCCCAATAGCCGTTACCCATTATGCATTTCAGATTATGATCTTCTTTGGAGTTATTATGATTTGTATTGGGGTTATCTACTTATATGCTTCATTCTTCAAAAAAGAATGGCTGAAGAAAACCTGGCTGTTAAAAACATTTTTAATTGCCACGCCCTTCGGATATATTGCCCTGGAAGCCGGATGGACAGTTACTGAAGTAGGCCGGCAGCCCTGGATTATTTACGGAATCATGAGAACCATAGATGCTGTAACACCAATGCCGGGAATACAATATTCCTTCTATTTCTTCACTGCTATTTTCGTATCATTATCACTGATTCTTGTTTTCCTGTTAAAAAGACAGATACAGATGGTACCTAAGATTTATGACCCTACAGACCCACAGTTTAACGATAAAAACAAAAAATCATGATCTACATTGTTATAGGCTTTCTATGGCTTTCCATTTGTCTTTATATGATTCTGGGAGGCGCTGATTTCGGAGCGGGTATTGTAGAGCTTTTCACCAATAAAAAAGCCCGTCATAAGACCCAGGAAATCATGTATGAATCTATTGCCCCAGTTTGGGAAGCCAATCATATGTGGCTTATCATTGCCATTGTTATCCTTTTTGTAGGTTTTCCTGAGATTTATACTACCATGTCTACGTATCTCCACATTCCTTTAGTACTGATGCTTTTAGGTATTATTGCAAGGGGAACAGCTTTTACATTCAGGCATTATGATGCTGTGAAAGATAACTGGCAGGTTTTATATACCCAGATATTTTATTATGCGAGTCTTCTAACTCCTTTTTTCCTGGGATTAATTGCTGCAGCTACAGTTTCTCATTCCATCAATCCTGACGCTACCAATTTTCTGGATCTTTATATTTTCAGCTGGTTAAACTGGTTTGGGGTTTCTGTAGGGTTATTTACCGTAGCACTCTGTGCATATCTTGCTTCCATCTTTTCATTAAGAGAGACAAGAGATAAGTCAGATCTGTTACTGATGATCAGAAAATCTAAACAAACTATGATCTTTGTAGTCATTACCGGAATTCTTGTGTTTTTCACAGCTTATATTTCTGACATCCCCCTCGTAATGTGGGTATTTTCAAAACCTTTAGGAATTATGGCTATTGCTTTTGCCACTATTGCTTTATTGCTCATCTTCAAGGCTATGAACCGGCAGAAATTACTGCCCGTGCGAGCGCTTGCCGGTTTTCAGATTGTGATGATCCTTGTAGCAGCAACCTACCAGCATAATCCTGATATTATTTTACTGGCAAACGGACAGCATCTTTCACTTTTCACTACTGCAGCTCCGGCTAAAACCATTTCTGCATTGGGATGGGCGCTGATGCTTGGTTCTTTATTTATCCTGCCATTTTTATTTTATCTGATGGCTTCGTTTAGTAAGTTGAGAAAATAAAATACTAAGCAATGCAACAGTATAATAATACCAGTGAGCTTATTGAAACACTAAATAAAAGCTATCTTCTCTATGATCAGGAGTTTGATGATATTAAAGAAGAGCAAAAAGACCTTCAGAAACCTGGAATTGATAAAACACCATCACAAAATATTTCTTATCAGATCGGATGGACCCATTTACTTTTAAAATGGGAGTCTGACGAAAAGAAAGGAATAGAGGTAAAAACGCCTACTCCTGAATATAAATGGAATAATCTAAAAGGCTTATATCAGTCATTTTATGATCAGTACGGTTCATACAGCTTGCAACAGCAAAGAAAGATACTGCAAAAGCAGGTTCATGAAATTATAGAATGGTTAGAGCATCTTGACCACGAAACATTATTTGTTCCTCAGCAAAGAAAATGGGCAACAACACCTGCAAAGTGGCCGGTCTGGAAATGGGTGCACATTAATACCGTAGCACCCTTTAAAAATTTCAGAGCTCAAGTACGAAAATGGAAAAAAGAAACCGGTACAGACTAATTCTGTACCGGTTTTTACTATTTATTTCGCTAAAACTTATACCAGTTTCATCAAAAGAACTTCATCAATCTTATCAACCTTCACAAGATTATTCTTGGTCAAAGTCTTAGAAGCTTTATCCCATTTTTTTCCTGATAACTGGCTTCTTTCTTTTACTTCTGCCAAAGACATTGCATCTTCCTGAGAATTCAGAATTTCAATAATTACTTTTTCATCTTCTCCCAATTCAATCTGAGGAACGGTTTTCTCCGGTCTCATCTGAGGGAAGAACAAAACTTCCTGAATAGACGCATTGTTCGTTAAGAACATAATCAATCTGTCCATTCCAATTCCTAATCCTGAAGTTGGTGGCATACCGTACTCAAGAGCTCTTAAGAAATCCTGGTCAATGAACATTGCTTCATCATCACCTCTTTCAGATAAGGCCATTTGAGATTCAAAACGCTCTCTCTGATCAATAGGATCATTAAGCTCTGAATAAGCGTTTGCGATTTCTTTTCCACATACCATTAATTCAAAACGCTCTGTTAAACCTTCTTTACTTCTGTGTTTTTTAGTCAGTGGAGACATTTCAATAGGGTAATCAGTAATGAATGTTGGCTGAATGAAGTTTCCTTCACATTTTTCACCAAAAATCTCATCGATTAATTTTCCTTTACCCATTGTTTCATTCACCTCAATTCCGATAGACTTTGCGAAATCATATAATTCCTGCTCCGTTTTTCCGGTGATATCAAAACCTGTAAATTTCAGGATAGCTTCTGTCATGGAAACTCTTGGATAAGGAGCTTTGAAATCCACATTATGTTCTCCAAAAGTAGCTGTTGTAGTTCCGTTCACCTGGATAGCGCAGAATTCCAATAATTTCTCAGTGAAATCCATCATCCAGTTGTAGTCTTTATAGGCAACATAGATTTCCATTGCTGTAAACTCCGGGTTATGAGTCCTGTCCATTCCTTCATTTCTAAAGTTTTTGGAGAACTCATATACTCCGTCAAAACCACCTACGATTAATCTTTTCAAATATAGTTCGTTGGCAATTCTTAAATATAACGGAATATCTAAAGCATTATGATGCGTGATAAACGGTTTTGCTGCTGCTCCTCCAGGAATAGACTGTAAAATAGGAGTTTCCACTTCAAAGTATCCGGCATCATTAAAGAAAGTTCTCATCGCATTGAACAACTTTGTTCTCTTCACGAAAATTTCTTTCACCTGTGGATTTACTGTTAAATCTACATAACGCTGTCTGTATCTTAATTCAGGATCCGTAAATCCGTCGTGTACTACTCCGTTATCATCAGTTTTAGCCTGAGGAAGAGGACGTAAAGCCTTAGTAAGAAGGGTAAAGTTTTTCACTAAAACGGTCATCTCTCCTACCTGAGTGGTAAACAAAGTACCCTCAATACCGATAATATCACCAATATCCAAAAGGTGTTTGTACACTTCGTTATATAATTCTTTGTCTTCTCCCGGACAGATCTCGTCTCTGTTAAAATATACCTGGATCTTACCCTTAGAATCCTGCAATTCAGCAAAAGAAGCCTTCCCCTGAATTCTGCGGGACATTAATCTACCAGCGATCTTCACCTGTTTATTCTCAGAAAAATCCTGTTTTATAGATTCTGTAGTATCTGTAATAGTATACTCTTCCGCAGGGAACGCATTAATCCCCATTTCAGTAAGCTTGTTCAGCTTTTCTCTTCTAATGATTTCTTGTTCTGATAATTGCATTTCTTATTTTTCTAAAAGCGTACAAATTTAGTCATTTTTGAGGTGACCATCAATCGCTTTTCAAGAATTTTTTCAAATTGTGAGGATGAATGGTAAATTTTGTAACTAAGATACGAGAAGATAAGAGTAAAGACAAGAAACAAGAGACAAGAGACTTAGAGATATGAGACTTGGAGACTTGAGATGGTAACTGAATTGCCAATCTCTTTACACTGGTATAGAAATCCAATTCTGAACATTGCCCCTCCTAGTGAATTTGCTTTATCGTGAATAGATCAATTACATCGCAAATTGATCATTGAGGTTTACAACCAGTCTTTACGATTCTGTTTAGGAATAAATGTCCAGGCCAGTATTCTGCTTATTTTTTGTCCCTGAGCCATATCGATGATCTTGAATTCTACTACTTTTATCTTTTTTAAAAGCGCAGTAAGTTTATGGAGATTATCTTTTTTAGAAACAAGGCATGTAAACCAAAGAACCTGTGATGAGTACAGAGAACTCTCATTAATCATTTTTGTAATGAAAGCAAGTTCACCACCTTCACACCATAATTCTGTCTGCTGTCCTCCAAAATTAAGTAATGGTTTTTGACTCCTGGAACGGTTAAGATTTTTTGTTTTTCTTATATTCCCCTTCATAGCAGATTCCTGAGAATCATGAAAAGGAGGGTTACACATTGAAAATGTAAAACGTTCTCCGGCATTAATTATATTTTTGAATATATGTTCGGAGTTTTTTTGATGTTTTAACTGAATAACCGATGAAAGATCAGGATTTTGATCTAAAATAAACTGGGCATTAGCCAAGGAATCTTCACTGATATCCGTTCCCGTCATGGTCCATCCATAAGATCTATGACTGATCAGGGGATAAACAAGATTCGCTCCTACTCCAATATCTAAACCTTTTACAAAAGCTCCGGTAGGAACTTCACGTTGGTACTCAGCCAACAAGTCTGCCATATAATGTACATAATCTGCCCGTCCCGGAATAGGCGGACATAGGTTAGTGTCAGGAATATCCCAGTTTTTAACCTTATAAAAATGTAACAGTAATGCTTTATTGAGCAGCTTAACCGCCTGAGGAATACTAAAGTTAATGGTTACCGTCTGATAAGCATTAACGAAAACATACTGCTTCAGTTCCGGCACACAAGAAATGAGCTGATCAAAATCATAAGGATTACGATGCAGATTTCTTGTGTGCAAACTGGATTTTTCAGTAGACATATTTTATTTCTTCTGACTTAAAATATACTCCACCATCTTTTTAGCATCTTCTTTAGATACCTGTGGATGGGCAGCCATAGGGACACCTCCCCAAACTCCACTTCCGCCTTCTATAATCTTGGAAGCAAGCATATCCATATCCTTTTCAGCATATTTACCCGCTATTTCCTGATAAGAAGGTCCTATCATTCTCTCTGTAACAGAGTGACATCCTGAACAGTCCAATGTTTCGATGATCTGATCACCTGAAAGATTAGATTTTGCAGGTTCTGAAACAACAGCGGTTTCAGAAGATGCAGCCACATCTGCTGTATTTTCTTTTTTAGAACAGGAAAAGATCAAAAGACCTAAGGCTCCTGCCAAAAATATATTTTTCATTATTTCTTTGCTGTAGAGTCTGTTTTAGCAGCTTCAGGAGCGGGTGTAGCCGGAGTTGCAGCAGCCGGAGCAGCAGTTTTAGCCGTAGAATCTACTACAGTTGTTACTTCAGGTTCCGGAAGCATGGTGTTGCTGTCCTGTAATGAATGATCTGTCTTTTTTGAACAGTTTATGACTAATAATCCTCCGATAAATGCGATAGCTAATACTTTTTTCATTGTTTTCTAATTTGGAAGCAAAAGTATAAAAAATAAAGTTTTAAACTTATGACAAATGTTTTCTTTGGAAAATATTTTTTCAAAGAAAATATTTAAAATTAGTGATGATAAATAATTCATTAATTAGGGATATTTAAATTTGATTAGTATTTTTACAGTCATAATTACCGAAATCAAAAACAATATTATTAATTTAAATTTATGATTAGAAAAAACACATTGAGTACAATCTTATTTGTTGTACTTACTTCCCTCACCTTATCCTGTGACAATTCATCGCATGATGATCAGAAATCAGAATATTCCGATGAAATAGAATCTGTAACCCTTTTAAAAACCACAAAATCATGGGATGGAACACTATATCCCAATTATCCGAACGGGCAGCCGGAAATATCAGTTCTCAGAATTTTAGTACCTCCTCATAAAGCGCTGAACTGGCATAAACATCCGGTTATCAATGCAGCGTATATAGAAAAAGGAGAAATACAGATCGAGAGAAAAGAAGACGGCAAAACCCAGTGGATCAAACAGGGACAGGTAGTTCCGGAAATGGTAAATATCGCCCACAGAGGCAAGACCGGAGAAAAAGGGGCCACCTTAATAGTCTTCTATAGTGGAACCACAGACCTTCCTTTATCAGAACCGGTGAACTAAATGATTTTTTTTGAACAGAATTTTTGAAATTTACTATTCATTCTAAATTGATATTAAAAAGATATTATTAAATTTAAGCTATGATTTTACTATCAAAAATTCTGTTTTTTACCAGTCATCATGGTTTTTATACTGTGATCCTCATCATTTTATTCTTTGGGTTACTCTCCTATCTGACAAGAAAAGCATGGTTTCTGGCTCCTATTCTTCCTTTGGCCATTCTAAACGGATTTGGCGGACAGTTTCTGAATGCCTGGTTCTTACATAAATATGGTGTGGAAAGCACCGCTATTATCACTTCTGATGTGGAAACCAATTCTACATTGAATGAAATGTATATTCATGATTATGAAGCTATTGTAAAGAAACAGGATGGAAAATATGTCTCCACTTTTTTTTCTACCACTTCCGCTTCCATCTACCCTATTGAAAATGCCATCAGGATTCCCCGGATGGAAGAAGCATTTCCGGTAAAATATATCCCGGGATATGAAAAAAACATAGTCATTCTTTATAATCAATCTGAAGAAGGAAAGATGGCTGTTAAATATTCAAAGCTTGCTCCGGTCAATTCTGCAAAGATTAAATATGAAGCAGACAGAACCAACAAAGATTTTATCCGGGAGTATATTGCAGCATTAGAAAACTATCTAAAAGATTATGATGATGAAACTTACGAAACAAAGTTAAAAGAACTCAAACAGGAGCTTGAACAGGTGAAATAATAAATTTTAATACTTCTTTTTTTATTTTTTTCAAATTTTTATTCTTTGTATTAAAAAAATTTCTACATTTGTCCCATGTTAAATATGAGCAACAATATTTGGTGGTGGCTTTCAAACTCTTCGTCGGGTCTGGAGGTATTGTCATGTTGCTAATCATAAGCAGAATTAATTTAAAATACAATATATAGGCTTTGACGGATTCCGTTAAAGCCTTTTTTTTATTCCTTACTCTCACCTAAAAAATAAAACTACAGATGTTTACTGATACTATCAAAATAAAAACTGTTTCGAAAAAAACATTAGGAGATCTTCATACTCCAATGAATATTTATCTTAAAATCAGAGATAAATTCAGGGACACCATCCTTTTGGAAAGTTCTGATTCAAAGAGTATTGACAACAACTTTTCCTTTATTGCCATCAATGCTATTGCAGGAATTGAAGTGAAAAACCTCAACGAATTTGAAGTTAAACTTCCTAATTCCGCTCCTGTAAAACAATTGATCATGGAGCGTGATATTATTGAGATCTTTGAAAGCTTTCGCACTGTTTTCAAATGTGAGAAAACAGATGATCCCATCGAGCAAACTGCTCAAAGTCTTTTTGGATATACAAGTTTTGAAGCCGTACAGTTTTTTGAAAATGTAAATCTGAAGGAGCAAAGCCCGGAAGTAGAGCTTCCGATCCTCAGATACCGATTGTATCAATATGTGATTGCCATCAACCATTTTAATGATGAGATGTATATTATTGAAAATCAGATTGACGGTATAAAATCTGAGCTTCACTTTTTGGAAAATATTATTAAAAATCAGAACACCCCGGTTTATCCTTTTGAAAAAAACGGCCAGGAAACCTCTAATATTACTAACGAGGATTATATCGAATTGGTAAAAATAGCTCAAAAACACTGCATGAGAGGAGATGTATTTCAATTGGTTTTAAGCAGAAGGTTTGAGCAGAAGTTTAAGGGTGATGAGTTTAACGTGTACCGGGCTTTAAGAAACATCAATCCTTCTCCTTATTTATTCTATTTTGATTACGGAAATTACAAACTATTCGGATCAAGCCCAGAAAGTCAGCTGATTATTAAAAACAACAAGGCCATTATTCATCCAATCGCCGGAACATCCAAAAGAACAGGAAATTTTGAAACGGACCTTGAATCTATCGAAATATTAAAAGCCGATCCAAAAGAAAATGCAGAGCATACCATGTTGGTAGACCTGGCAAGAAATGATCTTGGAAAGCTTGGAAAAAATGTAACCGTTACCAAACTTAAAGAAATTCAATTATTCTCCCATGTTATTCATATGGTAAGTGAAGTGACAGCAGATCTACCCGAAAACATCAATCCTCTTGAAATGGTTTCTGCAACTTTTCCACAGGGAACTTTAAGCGGAGCACCCAAACACAGAGCTTTACAGCTTATCAATCAATATGAGAAAGATTCCCGTGGATATTACGGTGGATGTATTGGGATGATAGGCTTGAACGGCACCTGTAATCAGGCTATTATGATCAGGACATTTTTAAGCAAAAACAATACCCTGTATTACCAGGCGGGAGCCGGAATTGTGGCCAAATCTGTCCCTGAAAGTGAATTACAGGAGGTGAATAATAAATTGAATGCGCTGAAAAAAGCGGTAGAAAAAGCAGAAAAAATAGTTAAAAGTTAAAAATGGTAAGGTAAAACAAATACCCTAAAAAGTAAACCTAACCTGACAACTCACCAACAATTGGCAAATCAAAAAAATAAAAAAATGAACAACAATATAAATAACCAACACTCAAAATCTAAAGTTTTAGTTTTCGACAATTACGACAGCTTCACTTATAACCTTGTTCAGATCATCGAAAGAATTCTGGATCAAAAAGTGGATGTAATAAGAAATGACAAGATTACATTAGAAGAGGTTGGAATATATGATAAAATAATTCTTTCTCCTGGCCCCGGAATTCCTGAAGAAGCAGGCATTCTATTGGATCTCATCAAAGAATATGCTCCTACCAAAAGTATTTTGGGCGTATGCCTTGGCCAGCAGGCGATTGCAGAAGCTTTCGGAGGAAGTCTCATCAACCTGTCTGAGATTTTTCATGGAGTGGCAACGACTACTGAAATTATAAAAGAAAACACTATAGTTTTCAAAGGGATTACTTCAGGTCTTGAAGTAGGAAGATACCACAGCTGGGCAGTGAATCCTGAAAATTTCCCTGAAGAACTGGAAATTACCGCAGTAGATAAAGACGGAATGATCATGGCTTTACAGCATAAAACCTATGATGTACATGGTGTACAGTTTCACCCGGAAAGTATTTTAACACCTGAAGGAGAAACCATCATTAAAAACTTTCTTTTACAATGAAAACAACGGAAATCTCTTCAACAATAAAAACACCCCAAATGAAAGAAATACTGCAATACCTGTTTAATCATAATACGTTATCAAAATCTGAGGCAAAAGCTACCATGATTGAAATTGCCCAGAATAAATTCAATGCTGCAGAAGTGACTGCCTTTGTCAGTGTTTTTCTGATGCGTAATATTACATTAAAAGAACTGGAAGGCTTCAGAGAAGCTCTTTTGCAAATGGCTGTTCCGGTAAATATAGAGGCTAAAGACACCATCGATATTGTAGGAACAGGAGGTGACGGAAAAAACACAATCAATATATCAACATTGGCCAGCTTTGTAGTGGCCGGAGCCGGGCAGAAGGTAACAAAACATGGAAATTACGGAGCTTCAACCACTACAGGCTCATCCAATGTACTGGAGGAACTTGGATATGAGTTTAAAAATAATTCAGATCAGCTGAATGAAGATCTTGAAAAGGCTAATATCTGTTTTCTGCATGCTCCTTACTTTCACCCTGCCCTTCAATCCGTTGGATTATTGAGAAAATCATTGGGATTGAGAACTTTTTTCAATCTTCTTGGACCTTTGGTAAATCCTGCAAAGCCACAATATTCTGTCATTGGAGTATACAACCTGGAAATTGCAAGGATATATCAGTATCTCCTGCAAAAAGAAGATCGTGATTTCATGCTCGTTCACGGATTAGACGGTTATGATGAGATCAGCCTGACTGATGACACTAAGATTATCACTAAAAATGGTGAAAGCATCTACTCTGCAGAAGATTTAGGCTTTAATCCTTTAACACTGGAAGGTATTAAAGCGGGTAATACCATTCAGGAAACCGCAAAGATCTTCAGAAATGTTCTGGAGGGCAAAGGTACAGAGCAGCAGAATTCCGTAGTGCTGGCCAATGCTTCCGTATCACTTCACCACACCCATAAGTTTGGATCTTATGAAGACTGTCTTCTTTTGGCTAAAGAAAGCCTGGAAAACGGAAAAGCACTGAAGAGTTTTGAACTTTTAATAAATTGAAAGTAAAACACAAAGCTGTTTAACCAACATTATAACTTCTATCTAAACCCAAATGACTATACTGGATAAAATTATTGAAAGAAAAAAAGAAGAGATTGCGGCTGCAAAATCCAATATTTCTGTTGACCGATTAAAAGATGCAGCATTTTTTGGAAGAAAGGCCTATTCTCTGAAAGAATCTGTAAAAAATAAAAGCGGAATTATAGCTGAATTTAAAAGGCAATCTCCCTCAAAAGGAATTATCAACAACACGAGTTCTCCTTTAGAGGTAGTTTCTGCCTATGAAAATTTCGGGGCGAGCGGAATTTCTATCCTCACAGATAAAGATTTTTTCGGGGGTGACCTCAGTGATATTCTGACTGTAAGAAATCAAATCAATATTCCTATTTTGAGGAAAGATTTTATGGTTGATGAGTATCAGTTCTACGAAGCAAAAAGCATTGGAGCGGATGCTGTTTTACTGATTGCATCCTGTCTTTCGCCCAATCAGGTGCAGGAGTTCACAGAATTAGCCCATGAGCTAGGCCTGGAGGTTTTACTGGAAATTCATACCGAGGAAGAATTAAAACATTTTCATTCACATATTGACCTGGTGGGAATTAATAACCGAAATTTAAAAGATTTTAAAGTTGATTTACAACATTCTGTACAGTTAAAAAATTTACTTCCAAAAGACGTTTTATCTGTAGCAGAAAGTGGTATTTACAGTCTTGAAGACTTCAGCTATTTAAAAGAAAAAGGATTTGATGCCTTTCTGATGGGTGAATATTTTATGAAGAATTCTAATCCAGCAAAAGCACTTCAAGAGTTCAGCATTAAAATCGGCCAATAAAGCTGTTTGAGAATGTGAGAATAAATGAGTAACAACAAAATATATACTGAATGAACCTGCACCCTCACCTCAAAGTATGTGGCTTAACAAATACTGAACAGATTCAGGAGCTGATTGGTATGAAAGCAGATTTTCTCGGCTTTATATTTTATGACAAATCCCCGAGATATGTGCTGAATCATCTGAGTTTTCAAGATATTGCAAACATTGAACATTCAGGAAAAACGGGTGTTTTTGTGAATGAAGAGGTAGATCAAATTCTGAAAATAGCTGAGAAAGCCCATTTAAATTACATCCAGCTTCATGGCGATGAAAACCAGAATTTTATCATTGAATTAAGAAAAAAGCTAAGTCCGGAAATTAAAATCATTAAAGTCATAAGAATCGGCAATGACACGGTAGAAAATAAGAGTAAAATACAGCAGATTATCAATTCTCCACTCTCAGCCCTCGATTATTTGTTATTTGACACAGACAGCAAAGCCTTTGGAGGAACCGGAAAACAGTTCGACTGGACCTTACTGAATGCATTTGAAATCCCTCTCCCTTATTTTTTAAGTGGCGGTATTTCAGAAGAAAATATAGAAAATATTAAATCATTAGACCAAAAACCTTTTGCATTAGACATCAATTCAAAATTTGAAATTGAACCCGGCAATAAAGATATCAACAGAATTAAACGGTTTACATCAATATTGTACAAGAAAGAGTCCCAACGGGACGAGTTACCATAGAATTGGACACAGTCCAATTAACCAAAAACACAAAAAATGCCACAATCATTAGTCAAAAATTATGTTCACATTGTATTCAGCACGAAATACAGAGAGGATTTTATTGATGAAAAAATAGAAAAGGAATTGCATTCTTACCTTGCTGTATTGTGCAAAGATTTTGAAAGCCAGGCATTAAAAATAGGAGGCACAGATGATCATATCCATATTCTCTGTAAACTGTCCCGAAAAATTGCATTGATGAAATTAGTTCAGGAAATCAAGGCACATTCATCAAAATGGATCAAAACAAAAGGTAAGAAATATGAAAATTTCTTTTGGCAGGATGGTTATGGAGCTTTCTCGGTTGGAGAAAAAGATATTAGTATTGTAATGAATTATATCCAAAACCAACGTCAGCACCATCAGAAACAAAATTTTAAAAATGAACTCATTGAAATATTAAAAAAACATAAGATGGAATATGACGAAAAATATTTATGGGATTGATAAAATGCAAAAGCAGGAGGATTTTATCCTTTGCTATTGATTAAATTGCCTCTTCGGGACTCTTTGTTACCTTTAATTATAATTTAAATTCATGAAGTATCAGATAAAACAAACGAAAGAATTGACGGAAGCTGAAATAGATCATATTCTTCAGCTTTGGGATATCTCAGTATGGAGCACTATGAAACCTACCTATTTCCGGACTTTCTTTAAAGACTCAGAATTTCATCTTCTGTTGGATATGGATGAATCTATATTGGCTGTTATCCGTAATAACTTTGATTTTACATTAGAAATATCCGGAGAACAAATTTCCTTTGCTGAGGCTGTAGGACTTGTTTCAGCTCATAAGAAAAAAGGATATGGAGCCCAACTTGTCCGGTATTTTAAAGATAATGTGAGTGAGAGAAATATAGAAACCATTGGGTTCTGTCATAAGGAACTCCGTCCTTTTTACCAGAAGTGTGATATTGAAATTCTGTATGATAAGGCAAAATCAATCAAAGAGAATGAGGATTCAGAATGGATCAATTCTGATGACGATGATATTTTAATTTTTAATATTTCAAAAGAAAGAAAAGAACAGCTCAGTCAGTTGAGTGCAGAGAATAATGCCTATTTAATTACTAAAGAATAAAGAAATGAATTATAGAAACCCCGATGAAAACGGATATTATGGAGAATTTGGAGGAGCTTTCATCCCTGAAATGCTCTATCCGAATGTAGATGAACTGCAAAAAAACTATCTTGAAATTATTGAGTCTGAAGATTTTCAGAATGAGTATCAGGACCTGCTTACCCATTATGTAGGAAGGTCCACTCCGCTTTATTTTGCAAAAAATTTAAGTAAAAAATACAATACTCAGATTTATTTAAAAAGAGAAGACCTGAACCATACCGGAGCTCATAAAATCAATAATGCTTTAGGGCAGGTTCTGCTTGCAAAACGTTTAGGGAAAACCAGGATTATTGCTGAAACCGGAGCGGGGCAGCATGGTGTTGCTACTGCTACCGCCTGTGCGCTTCTTGGTCTTGAGTGTATTGTTTATATGGGAGAAATAGATATTCAGAGACAGGCTCCCAATGTGGCAAGGATGAAAATGCTTGGCGCAGAGGTTATTGCCGCTACATCAGGCTCAAAGACACTGAAAGATGCTGTAAATGAAGCGTTAAGAGATTGGATCAACAATCCTGTAACGACACATTATGTGATCGGAAGTGTAGTGGGACCTCATCCTTTTCCGGATCTTGTGGCAAGGTTTCAGAGTATTATTTCAAAAGAAATTAAGGAGCAGCTTAAGGAGAAAATCGGAAGGGAGAATCCCGATTATGTAATTGCCTGCGTGGGAGGAGGCAGTAATGCTGCAGGAACTTTTTACCATTTTGTAGAAGAAAAAGACGTGAAAATCATTGCTGCAGAGGCCGGAGGTCTTGGAGTAGATTCCGGAAAATCTGCTGCTACTACCTTTTTAGGAACTTTGGGAGTTCTTCATGGAAGCAAAAGCCTGGTGATGCAAACTGCAGACGGGCAGGTCATAGAACCTCACTCTATCTCTGCCGGACTTGATTACCCGGGAATCGGACCTTTCCATGCTCATTTGTTTCAGGAAAAACGGGCAGAATTCTTCAGCATCAATGATGATGAAGCTTTACAATCTGCTTTTGACCTCACTAAGTTGGAAGGTATTATTCCTGCTTTAGAAAGCTCCCATGCTTTAGCTGTTCTGGACAAGAAAAAATTTAAAGAAAATGATATTGTTGTTATTTGTCTGAGCGGCCGTGGAGACAAGGATATGGAAACGTATTTGAAAAATCTGTAAAATGTCGGATGTAGAATGTATCTATTCTACTTTAATACAATAAGAAATGAAAAAATTAAATATATACTTCACAGCAGGGATTCCACAACTGGAAGATACTCCTGAAATTATAAAATTAATTCAGAATTCCGGAGCGGATATGATTGAAATCGGAATGCCTTACTCTGATCCGGTGGCGGACGGACCGGTGATTCAGCAGGCACACGAGCTCGCATTGCAAAACGGAATGACTATAGAAAAGCTTTTTTCTCAGTTAAAAACCATAAAAAATGAAATAAAAATTCCGATTATTTTGATGGGATATATTAATCCAGTCTTAAGTTTTGGATTTGAAAAGTTCTGTAAAGAATGTTCAGAAAGTGGTGTTTCAGGACTTATCCTGCCTGATCTCCCTCCTATTGAGTTTGAGAAAAATTATCAGCATATTTTACAAAAATACCATCTCAACTTCACCTTTCTGGTTACTCCGGAAACATCTGATGAGAGAATTCTCTATTTAGATTCTTTAAGTTCAGGATTCTTGTATGCAGTGAGTTCTTCCTCTACGACAGGAAATGAAAATGCTGTGGTAAAGAATGAAAATTATCTGACCAGATTAGCGTCTCTTCCTCTTAAAAATCCTGTTATGATCGGTTTCGGAATCAAATCTAAAGTAGATTTTGAAAATGTGACCGAAAAAGCAAATGGTGGAATCATTGGAACAGCCTTTGTAAATATTTTATTACAGCATAAAGACTGGACGAAAAAGGCTATAGATTTTATCCATTCCATAAAAGACTAAAATTCACTAAATTTGTATGTCTAAAAATTGAAATGAATACAAATCAAAATAAAGCAGTAGAATTTGAAGATTTAGGGATCAAGGAATACCAACCCGCCTGGGATTATCAGGAAACACTGATGAAGAGTATTATTGACACTAAAATTAAAAACCGTGATCTTCCTGCAGAACAGCACATTACTACCCCCAACCATCTTCTTTTTGTAGAACATCCCCATGTGTATACTTTAGGAAAGAGCGGCCATGAGGAAAATATGCTCGCCGGGATTGATAAACTGAAAGAAATAGAAGCTACCTACGTAAAAACTAACCGTGGAGGAGATATTACCTATCATGGATACGGACAGATCGTTGGTTACCCGGTTCTGGATCTTGAAAATTTCTTTACGGATATTCATTTATATATGAGAAATCTGGAAGAAGTTATTATCAGAACTATTGCAGAATATGGCCTTAAAGGAGAACGTTCTCAGGGTGAAACCGGAGTCTGGCTGGATGTAGGAAAACCTTATGCAAGAAAGATGTGTGCTATGGGAGTGAAAGCTTCCCGATGGGTAACACTGCATGGTTTTGCCTTGAATGTCAATACGGATATGCGTTATTTTGAATATATTATTCCATGTGGAATTAAAGATAAGCACGTCACTTCTTTAAAAAGAGAACTTGAAAGAGAACTGACACCGGAAGAGGTGGAAGAGCTGAAAGCAAAGATCAGAAAACATTTTGCAGATGTTTTTCAAGCTGAAATGATCTATAAATAATGATCAAACAGATATCAACTCCCTGTGTATCTTTTCTATGATACAATTTGAGAAAACTTAATCCAGTTTCAATAGTTGAAACTGGATTTTCTTTTGAAACAAATAAAAATCAATATCTATTTCAAAATTAAAAAAAACTATATTTTAAACCATATGATTATTGATATACGTATATTTAAGCTTATTAATTAACTTAAAAAATCAATATTTTATATTTTTTTTAAAATTTTCGTAAAAATAATTTGGTGATATTTTATTTTTTTATACTTTTAATATCACTTTAAAGTGAACTAATTTCACGGTAAAGAACAAATTTTTAACCACCAAATTTATGAGAATTATGAAAAAATTTTTGCTATCAATGATGGTATTTGTATCAGTACTGTCATTCAATTCCTGTTCAGACACGAACGCAAACCAAGAAAGCATGAACCCGAAAGAGTCTAAAGAAATTGCTCTGAAAGATTTCGGAAGAACTGTCCCGGTAGGGATACAGAAAGAAAACGGAAAATTTAAAGTATCATTTATCATTACTGCTCAGCCTTTTGAAATCCAGGACAGCAAGGAAAATGAAAACTATATTTCCATGATCAGAAAGGCTGTAGCTGATGAAACTCCAATTCATGTTTTTTTAAAGCCTAATAGCCATGAAATTGTAAAAGTAGATAAAGCAACAGAGGAAGATGTCCGTTATTTCAAATCTGTTTTAACGAAAGATGTACAGGTAGAAGCAAGAAGATTAACCAGCATTATCCCTAATTTAGCTACTTTAAACAGTTTATTTGCTCAGATTAAAAATCAGGCATGTGGAACTTCTACAGCTTCTTCCCCTTGTATCACTTTCAGATATCCTGTAGACGGTTGCTATGCAAGAGCTCATAAAATGAGACAAATACTGATCAATGCGGGTTACGATTGTGAAAAACAATTCGTCTATGGAAATCTAAGGGCTTCTACAGGTACCTGCTGTGTATCATGGGTATACCATGTTGCTATCCTTGTAAGCTTTAAAAATGCTTCCGGAGTGGTAGAAAAAAGAATTATAGATCCTTCTTTATTCTCCAGCGGACCAGTAACTGATACGGCGTGGAGAACTGCCTGCACGAATACGTCTTGTGGATCTGCTTATGTTTCATCTTTTGCAAATACTGCAGGGAATGTTTACTATAGAAGCCCAGCCGGTTCTTTACTGTATGACAATAATTATGTGAATACCAATTGTGTATTGAATATATTCTCATCTTTATCAGGATGTTCTCCTTCTCCAGCGCCTAACGTAGGAGGTTGTGGATTTTAACTAACTTTTAATAGCTCCTGCACTTATTTTACATACATTGCAGGAGCTATTACTTAATACATTTTTGCTATGAAAGCCTGGACCCATATATTATTACTTTTTATTATGATTACATCCTGCTCCGGTAATTCCAGTTCACAGAACTTAACCTGGTATACTAACTCAACGATTTCAAGTATTACTGAAGATCCGGACAAACCGGACGATTTCGTACGGGTAGCTATCGGAATAAGTGCTCAGGTATTTTATCTTTCAAAAAAATCACCGGATTACAAGGTTCTGATCGAAAAAGTAAATCAGAGTTATAAAAATGGAAAAACATATGATATTGGTATTGAAAATAATACGAATATCATCAAACAGGTCAAAGAAGCCAAATAATATATTCATTATCTTATGACAGAAATTCCGGCATCTACTTTGATCTCTGCTCCATGAATATAGGAAGCCTCTTCTGAAGCAAGAAATAAAACAACATTAGCAATCTCTGCCGGCTCTCCCTGCCTTTTAAAAGGGATGGTAGGAATGATATCCCGGACAGCTTCTTCTATTTGCCCGGCGGTTAAGTCTGTATTATTAAAAATATTGGTTCTGATATGTCCCGGGCTTACTCCGTTCACTCTAATACCACGTTCTGTAAGCTCTACCGCAAATGTTTTAATAAAAGACTGTGTTGCCGATTTTGCGGCAGAATACACTGAGAAATTGTGCATGGCAATATCTGTAGCTACTGAGGTATTAAAAATAACTGAACCTCCCCTTTTCATCAACGGCAATATCTGCTGAACAGTAAAAAAAGGACCTTTCACCAATACATTGAAAAGCTCATCAAACTGGTTTTCGTCTACATATTCAACAGGAGCAAATTTTCCATAGCCAGCATTGGCAAAGATAACATCGATCTGGTCTGTATACTGCCTGACCTCTCGCTGCAAATTCATCAGGTCCTTCATATCTCCGGCATTGGAGACAATTCCAAAAGCATTCTTACCAAGCTTAGCCAAAGCATTTTTTACCGTTTCATCTGTTCGTCCGGTAATAATTACGGTACCTCCTTCTTCTATAAATTTTTCTGCCGTGGCCCATCCCATGCCGTTGGTACCTCCGGTAATTAAAGCTGTTTTGTTTTTAAATCTCTGCATTGTTTTTTGTTTATAATGATAGGACAAAGATTGGAATATCACCGCTTTGAAAAAATCCGAATCTTGTTGAAAATCAAACTAATTGCACCCTATTGAAATTGCCGGCAATAAAATTTTTCAAAATTAAATTGCATACAATTTAATTTGTTGTATATTTGCAGTATTAATTTGTTCCACAACATAAATTTTCGGGAACAGATAATAAGTAAGTATATAATTTAAAACATCAGAAAATGTCATTAATAGAAAATTTGAACTGGAGACATGCAGTAAAAGCATATGACCCAACCAAAAAGGTATCGGAGCAAGACTTAAAAACCATTTTAGAATCAGCAAGACTGGCTCCTACTTCGTCAGGGCTACAGCCTTTCCGTATTATTGTAGTGGAAAGCCAGGAAATGAAGGAGAAGATGGTAGCCGGAGCTTTAAATCCTGAGGTAATGAGAGATTCTTCTCACGTTTTGGTTTTTGCAGCATGGGACAGCTATTCTAATGAGAAAATAGATAAAGTATATGATCATCATACGGATGTAAGAGATCTTCCAAGAGGACGTTTTGGGAGTTATACAGATAAAATTAAAGAAATGTACGGGGCACAGACTCCTGAAGAACATTTTGCACATACTGCCCGCCAGACTTATATTGCTTTGGGAATTGCCCTTGCACAGGCAGCAGAACTTAAAATCGACAGTACTCCTGCAGAGGGATTCAGCAATGAAGTAGTAGATGAAGTATTGGGATTAAAAGAATTAGGATTGAAAAGTGTAAGTCTTTTATACCTTGGATACCGTGACGAAGCAAACGACTGGCTGTCTTCTATGAAAAAAGTCCGTGTTCCAATGGATGAGTTTATCATAAAAAAGTAATACCTTCATCGAATCTTTCGTACCCGAAAATCATGGAAAATTTAAAAACACCCAAACTAGAAAACCAGATCTGCTTTCCGCTATATGTCATTGCCAAAGAGATTACCGGGCTTTACCGTCCTTTTCTTGATGAGCTGGACATCACCTATCCTCAATACCTCGTTATGATGGTATTATGGGATAGTGACGGGCTTACCGTAACGCATATCGGAGAAAAGTTATTTCTGGACAGTGGTACTTTAACCCCTCTCCTCAAAAGACTTGAGACTAAGGGTTTCATTACAAGAAAAAGAAAAAAAGAGGACGAAAGAGTGGTTGAGGTATTTTTAGCCGAAGCTGGAAAACAGTTACAACAAAAAGCCTGTGCAATTCCGGGGAAAATCCAGGAAAAAATTGGGATACAGCCTGAAGAGCTGCTACACCTTAAAGATACAGTCTTAAAAATATTAAAGAAAATAGAAAAATAAATGAAAACATTATATACAACAAAAGTAACGGCCCAGGGAGGAAGAAACGGTCATGTACAAAGTGAAAATGGAGTTTTAGACCTTGAAGTAAGAATGCCTAAAGCTTTAGGAGGAGCCAATGATGACTTTACCAATCCTGAAATGCTTTTTGCTGCCGGATATTCTGCATGTTTCGACAGTGCACTCAACAGAGTGATCAGTTTAGCAAAAGTAAAAACCGGTGAAACTACTGTTGCTGCTCAAGTCAGCATAGGACAAATTGAAAACGGAGGTTTTGGACTTGCTGTGGAACTGGATGTTAATATTCCGGGAGTTTCTATGGAAGAAGCACAATCATTAACGGATAAGGCACACCAGATTTGCCCCTACTCTAATGCTACCAGAAACAATATTGAGGTTAAACTTTCAGTTACCAATAACGACTAATCCAATTTTTTTAAGCATAGTTATAGCGAAAGGAGTTGTTTTATTTCTAAAACAGCTCCTTTATTTTTTATCAGATCAACATAGATCATTATAAGCATTTTAAGATATAGCCAGGTAATGTTGAAGTAAACCTTATTTGTGATCTTAGTGTAACCATTATTGCAATTTGTGTTTTCTTAAACGCAAATGAAAATAATAGAATTGATAAGAAAGTGACCAAAGGATGAATCGATACATCGATTTGACTAAGCAAACTTCCTCGCAGCTTCGCTGCACTCATTACTCATTACTCATTACTCATTACTCATGCATCATTTGTGATCTTAGTGTAACCATTATTGCAATTTGTGTTTTCTAACGCAAAGAAAAATAATAGGATTGATAAGAAAGTAAGCAAAGAATGAATCGATACATCGATTTGACTAAGCAAACTTCTTCGCAACTTCGCTGCTCTCATTACTCATTACTCATTACTCATTACTCATGCATCATTTGTGATCTTAGTGTAACCATTAGTGCAATTTGTGTTTTCTTAAACGCAAAGAAAAATAATAGGATTGATAAGAAAGTGAGCAAAGGATGAATCGATACATCGATTTGACTAAGCAAACTTCCTCGCCGCTTCGCTGCACTCATGACTCATAACTTATCACTTATAACTCATCATTTACCTTCTATTCAAATCACTTTTCTGGTACGCATCTACCTTTTTATAAGAATCATTTTTCTCTTTTTCTTTTTTATCTGAAATGAGGATTCCGAAAAGATGGTCAATCTCATGCTGGAAAATGACCGCTGTAAATCCTTCTACAATTTCTGAATATTTCTGCCCTTTTAAATCTACGTATTCCAATTGAATAACTTTGCTTCGGTAAAACTGATCTCTGAAATCAGGGATAGATAAATCTCCTTCAGGTCCAAGATTTTGAAGATCAGATCTCCATACAATCATGGGATTGATAAAATATTCCAACGGAGTTCCTTCTTTATCAAAACGCTGTACCCAGATTATCTTTCTATTGATTCCAACCTGTGGTGCAGCAATTCCTACGCCCCCATCTGTAGAAAGAAGAGATTCTTTCATCCTTTTTACCAAAACAGCTGTATTAGGATCTGTAGGATTGATTTCTGCAGAAAAACTTAGCAATGTTTTGTGTTGATGGGTATCTGTAGTTTGATAAATGGGGAGTGCAGCATTAATATCACCCTGATTGATAATGGAAAGTTCATTGGATGATAATGTCTGTGCCTGTAGCAGCCCTACAAAAAACACAACTAAAATGGACAGTTTTTTCATATGGATTGAATGTTGTACAAAGGTAAATAATGTAATCTTAAGTTTTGGCTAAAGCCATTGGAATCTGTATACAAAAAAACAGGCTAAAGCCTGTTTCTATTGATATTTTTTCTGGTTGTATAAATTAAAACCTTACACAATAAACATTCCACAGAAATTTAAATCCCGTTTTAATCTTTCAGGCTGGATTCCTACGGAATGAACAAAGATTATGCATAGGTAGAATCTTAATAATTAATATCCTATGAACGGTACTACATAGTAATAAAAACGGACTAAAGCCCGTTTTTATTGATCTATTTTTGAGTTTACAAATTAAAACTTTACATGACGTGTGTCATTCCATAGGAATCTAAATCCCGCTTATTCTTTCAGGCTGGATTCCTACAGAATGAACAAAGATTATGCATAGGTAGAATCTTAATAATTAATATCCTATGAACGGTACTACATAGTAATAAAAAACGGACTAAAGCCCGTTTATATTGATCTATTTTTGAGTTTACAAATTAAAACTTTACATGACGTGTGCCATTCCGTAGGAATCTAAATCTCGCTTTATTCTTTCAGGCTGGATTCCTACAGAATGAACAAAGATTATGCATAGGTAGAATCTTAATAATTAATATCCTATGAACGGTACTACATAGTAATAAAAAACGGACTAAA